>JANMSV010000121.1:0-17424 GCA_031389685.1 Betaproteobacteria bacterium | reverse complement strand
TGATGGCGGCGATGACCGGCGCCATCGCGTCCAGGCGCCACGATCTCGCGCTCAAACTCTGGGACGAGCAGCTGCCGCAGCTGACCCGCGTAGCGCACCAGCCCGCGTTCCGCTTGCTGCGCTGTCACGCCGCGCCGGGCGACGCGGCGCAATGCGCCGGCGCGTTCCGGGACTACGCCACGGATTGAGCGCCGTCCCGGCCGGACTGTTCCAGCTACTGTTCCATCTTCCGTCGCCGCGGCGCGGGCCCGCGCCCCGCGTAGGGATTGCGCCCGGTGCGGAACTCCACCCGCATGGGCGTGCCGCGCAGCGAGAACGTGTCGCGGAACACACCTTCCAGGTAGCGCCGGTAGGTGTCCGGCAGGTCATCGAGCGAATTGCCGTGGATGATGATGCGCGGCGGGTTTTGTCCGCCCTGGTGCGCGTAGCGCAGCTTCGGGCGCCGCAGTCCCTTGCGCGGCGGCGCCTGGCGTTCCACCGCGGCGATCAAGGTTCGCGTGAGCTTTGGCGTCGACATCTTGGCCATTGCCGCGGCGTAGGCGGCGTCCACCGAGCGCATGAGTTCGCCCAGGCCCTTGCCGCTCTTCGCCGACAGATGGTGCGTTTCCGCGAAGCGCAGGAAAACGAACTTCCACGCGAGTTCCTGCTTGATGCGCTCGCGCGCGTCCTGGTCGGCCGCGTCCCATTTGTTCACCGCCACCACCAGCGCGCGCCCGCGCTCCAGGATGTAGCCGGCGACGTGCGCGTCCTGCTCGGAAATGCCTTCCGCCGCGTCCAGCACCAGCACCGCGACGTTGGATTGCTCGATCGCCTGCAGCGTCTTGACGATGGAGAACTTTTCCGTCGCCTCGCCCTGCTTGCCGCGCTTGCGCAGGCCCGCGGTATCGACCAGCGTGTAGTGCCTGCCGGCGCGCTCGAAGGGCACCTCGATCGCGTCGCGCGTGGTACCGGGTTCGCCGAAGGCGATCACGCGCTCCTCGCCGACCAGCGCGTTCACCAGCGTGGACTTGCCGACGTTCGGACGGCCCACGATGGCGACGCGCGGATGCTTGTCGCGCGACTCGTCGGCGTCTTCGCCCTGCCGCGGGAAGTCCGCCAGCACGCCTTCGATCAGGTCGGTGACGCCGTCGCCATGCGCCGAGGAGATCGGCTGCGGCATGCCAAGGCCGAGCGCGTGGAACTCCGCCACCGCGGTGTCGGTCGCCATGCCCTCGCACTTGTTCACCACCAGCCAGACGCGCGACTTGAGCTTGCGCAGGCGTCCGGCGATGATCTTGTCGTCGTCGTGCAGCCCGCCCCGGCCATCGGTCAGGAACACCACGGCGTCGGCCTCGGCGATTGCCTGCGCCGCCTGGCGCGCCATCTCGGCGAAAATGCCGTCCTTGGCGCCAGGATCCAGGCCACCGGTGTCGATGGCGATGAACGGCCGCTCCCCCAGCCGCCCTTCCCCGTAGTGGCGATCGCGCGTCACCCCGGGCACGTCGACCACGATCGCATCCCGGCGGCGCGTCAGCCGGTTGAACAGGGTGGACTTGCCGACGTTGGGGCGCCCCACGAGCGCGATGACCGGTTTCAAGCGCCAGTCCCGCCTAGGGCGCCAGCGCGAACAGGCCGCCGTCCCGCGTCTGCACCAGAAATCCGGCGGGCAGTCGCAAGGGCGCGGCGCGCACCGCGCTGCCGTCCGTGGCGATGCGCGCCACGAACGCACCGCTGTCGCGCGACAGCAGGTGCACGTAGCCCTGCAGGTCGCCGACCGCGATCTGCGCATCGAGCGGCAGGGGCAGCGACAGCTGGCGATGCGCCAGACGGTCCTGCTTCCACAGGCTGCGCCCGTTGGAGCGGTCGAGCGCGTGCACGGCACCGCGGTCGTCGCTGACGTACACATAGCGCGCATCCGCGCTCGCGCCGGTCACGCTGGACAGGTCGCGCGCCCACAACTGATTGCCGCTTTGCGCGTCGAAGCAGGCCACCCTCCCCTGAAAGGCCGCCGCGCAGACTTCGCGGCCGATCAGCACCGGATCGCCCACCACGTCGGTAACGCGTTCCAGTTCCGTGGCGCCCTTGGGCTGCGCCACCGCGGCTTCCCAGCGCAGGGCGCCCGTGGCCAGCGACAAGGCCACCAGCTTGCCGCCCGCGAAACCCGCGTAGAGCGAGTCTTCCTGTACTGTCATGCCGGCCGGCGCGCGCACCATCAGCGACGCGGCCGCGCGCTGGTACGCCCAGCGCCGCTTGCCATCCTGCGCACCGAGCGCATAGACGCGGCTGTCGGCGCTGCGTACCAGGACCACCTCGCCGTGCACGCGCGGCGCGGCCAGCACTTCGCTCGACACGCGGGCACGCCAGCGCAGCGCGCCATTGTCAGCTTCAAGCGCGTAGACCTCTCCCTCGTCGCTTGCAACGACCACCGTGCGCGCGTCCGCGCCCACGCCGCCCGAGAGCCGCGCCTCGAGCTCGGTGCGCCAGCGTTGCCGGCCGCTCGCGGCATCGAGGCGCGAGACGGCGCCACCGCGCGACGCGGCGTAGATGCTTTCGCCCGCGAGCGCGGGCTGGAATACGAAAGCCTCGGCGCCACCGACGCTCGCCGACCAGAGAATGCGCGGGTCCCGCAACTGCTCCAGCGCCGGCAAGGGCGCCGGCTGCGGCCCGCTCGAGCCGGAGCCAAAGCAGCCCGCCAACGCCGGCAGCAGAAAAACCAGCGCCGCGCGCCAAACCATGTTCAACCGCCGAGCGCGTCCAAGCGCATCCTTACGCTGTCGCGGAACGCGCCGCCGGCGCCGTTCGCCTTCTCCAATGCAAGCTGGTAGGCGACACGCGCTTCGGCCGGCTGGTTGCGGGCGACCAGCAGGTCGCCTTTGAGCGCCGAGAACTGCGCAACGTAAGCATCCAGCGGTTTCGACTCCAGCAGCTTGAGCGCGCCGTCGTAATCCTTCTCGTCGAGCAGCAGCGCCGCGAGGCGCAGCCGCGCCAGATCGCGAAAGTCATCCGCAGGCGAGCGCTCGATCACCCAATGCAGCTGCGCCTTGGCGCTCTTTAGTTCGCCGCGCCCGGCGTGAAAACGCGCTGCGGCCAGCGCCCCCATCGAGGCGTACAAAGTGCGTGCATGACCCTCGGTGAGCGCTCCGCCGGCGTCGCGCAATGCCTTGGCATCGCCCGCGCGCGCTCCCGCGGCCAGCGTCTCGTAAAGCTGGCTGGCCTGCAGCGACTCGTTACGCTGGTACCAGCGCCAGGCGCCCCAGCCGGCCACCGTGAGCGCCGCGGCGGTGATGGCCAGGAGGATCAGGTTGCCGTACAGCTTCCACCAGGCCCTGAGCTCGTCGAGCTTCTCTTGTTCTTCCAGGTCGAGATTCTGCAATGCCATGGCTAGGGTCCCTTCAGAAATTCGGTCAGGCGACGCGCCAGGCCGGCGCGGGCGAGGCGCTGCTGCGGCTGCGCATCGCGCAATGGCTTGACGCTCACCGCCGCTGCCTTGAGCTCGTCCTCGCCGACGATCAGCGCCAGCCGGGCGCCGCTGGCGTGCGCTTTTTTCATCTGCGACTTGAGGCCGCCGCCGCCGGCGTGCAGCACCACGGCATGGCCCGCCGCGCGCAACTCCTCGCCCAGGGTGAACGCGTAGTCCAGCGTGCCCTCGCCCTGGTGCACCAGATAGGCATCGGGCAGGCGCCGCGGTGTGGCACGCCCCGAGTCGTGCAGCAGGGCGACCAATCGCTCGACGCCGGCCGCGAAGCCCACGCCCGGCGCCGGCTTGCCCCCGAGCTGCGCGAACAGTCCGTCGTAGCGCCCGCCGCCGCACACTGTGCCCTGCGCGCCGAGGCGATCGCTGATCCACTCGAACACCGTGAGATTGTAGTAGTCCAGACCGCGCACCAGCCTCGCATTCACCTTGAACGCGACGCCGGCGGCGTCCAGCAAGCGCTGCAGTCCCTGGAAATGTGCGAGCGACGCCTCGCCCAGGTACTGCATCAGGTCCGGAGCTCGCGCCGCCACTGCCTGAACCGTCGGGTTTTTCGAGTCGAGCACACGCATCGGGTTCGCGTGCAGCCGGCGCCGGGCTTCGGCGTCGAGCTTGGCTTCGTTGGCTTCGAAATGGCGCACCAGGTCGGCACGGTAAGCCGCGCGCTCCCCGGCCGAGCCGATGGTATTGAGCTCCAGGCGGATGCCCTCCAGGCCCAGTTCCTTCCACAGCGCCGAGCACATCACGATCAGCTCGGCGTCGATCTCCGGCCCTGCGAAGCCGAGCGCCTCGGCGCCGAACTGGTGGAACTCGCGATAGCGGCCCTTCTGCGGGCGCTCGTGGCGGTACATCGGCCCCTGGTACCACAGGCGCTTCGGTCCGTCGTACACCAGGCTGTGCTCGATCGCCGCGCGCACCGTCGACGCAGTGGCTTCGGGTCGCAGCGTCAGGCTCTCGTGGTTCAGCGCGTCGGTGAAGGTGTACATCTCCTTCTCGACGATGTCGGTCACTTCGCCGATGGCGCGGCGGAACAGGCCGGTGTGTTCGAGCAGCGGCGTACGCATCTGCCGATAGCCGTAGCGTGCGAACCAGTGCGCCACCGTCCCTTCGAGCCAGAGCCACAGCTCCGCCTCGTCGGGCAAAACGTCGTTCATGCCGCGCACGGCCTGGATCGCGTCGCTCACGGCTCAGGCCGCCTTGACCGGAATGTGCTTCGCGCGTGCGCGCGCCGCCCCGGGCGCGTAGTTCTTCCGCACGTATTCTTCCACCAGCGCCTGGAACTCCTCGGCGATGCGCGCGCCTTTGAGCGTCAGCGCCCTGGCGCCGTCCATATACACCGGCGCCACCGGCAATTCGTTGGTGCCCGGCAGGCTGATGCCGATGTCGGCGTGCTTCGATTCTCCAGGGCCGTTCACCACGCAACCCATGACCGCCACCCGCATCTCCTCGACGCCGGGATAGTGCTCGCGCCATTGCGGCATCTGCGCGCGCAGGTAGGCCTGGATCTTGGCCGCGAGTTCCTGGAACAAGGTGCTGGTGGTACGCCCGCACCCGGGGCAAGCGGCCACCATCGGCGCAAACGAGCGGATGCCCATGGTCTGCAGGATTTCCTGCGCCACCACCACCTCCCGCGACCGGTCGCCTCCCGGCTCCGGGGTCAGCGACACGCGGATGGTGTCGCCGATGCCTTCCTGCAGCAGCACCGCCATCGCGGCGCTCGAGGCGACGATGCCCTTGGAGCCCATGCCGGCCTCGGTGAGGCCGAGGTGCAGCGCATGGCCGCAGCGCCGCGCCAGCTCGCGGTACACGCCGATCAGGTCCTGCACCCCGCTCATCTTGCAGGAGATGACGATGCGCTCGGCCGGCAATCCCCAGGCCTGGGCCTGCTGCGCGGAATCGAGCGCCGAGCGGATCACGGCTTCGCGCATCACCTCCGCGGCGTCGAGAGGATCGGCGCGGCGCGCGTTTTCATCCATCAGGCGCGCCAGCAGCTCCTGGTCGAGGCTGCCCCAGTTGACGCCAATGCGCACCGGCTTGCCGTAGCGGATGGCGGTCTCGATCATGGTGGCGAACTGCTCGTCGCGCCTGGCGCCTTTGCCGACATTGCCGGGATTGATGCGGTATTTCGCCAGTGCCCTGGCGCAATCGGGAAACTGACTCAGCAGCTTGTGGCCGTTGTAGTGGAAATCCCCGATCAGCGGCACGTCGCAGCCCATGGCGTCCAGCCGGGCGCGGATGCCGGCGACCTCGGCCGCGGCCTCCGGCGTGTTCACCGTGATGCGCACCAGTTCCGAACCGGCGCGCCAGAGTTCCGCCACCTGGCGCGCGGTGGCCTCGGCGTCCGCGGTGTCGGTGTTGGTCATCGACTGCACCACCACCGGCGCCCCGCCGCCGATGGCCACCGGCCCCACCATGACGCGGTTGGATTTCCTGCGCTCGCCCATCGCTACTCCAGGGTGAAGCGCGCCACTTCGACCTTGACATGCGGTATCAGGTCGACCGGCTTATGGTTGTAGGTGAGGCGCACGTACTGCGCGTTGCCGATCACCACGGCGAACGGCGGCAAGCCCTCCACCACGCGTTCCGAGCCTGCGGCATGCAGCTGCGCGACCAGCAGCTTGCCGCTGCCGCTCTTGATCTCGACCCAGGATTCGCGCTCGAAATGCAGCGTGATGCGGCGGCGTCCGGCCTCGCCGGAGCGATCCTCGGCGGGCGCTGAGGCGGAGGCGGCGACCGGTGTGAGCGCCGCCGCCGGTGCCACTGCCACGCTCGCCACCGCGACGCGCGCCGGCTCCGCGGGCTGCTGCGCGGCGGAGACGAAGTTCAGGCGCGCGGCTCCGGAGCGCTCCTGGCGCCACTCGAGCACCACCGCCGCAACCACCGCCAGCAATACCAGGGACAGCGCGATATAGACCAGGTTGGAGCGCCTGCTGTCGTTGGAAAACGGCACGGGCTGGCGAAAGCGCTGCGCCAGGCGCTCGGCGTCCTGCACCATGACGGACGCGCCGACCCGCGCCAGCAGCGGCTCCGGGTCGAGACGCAACAAGCGCGCGTAGCTACGCACCATGCCGCGCACCGCGGCACCGCCGGGCAGCCGGTGCAGCTCTCCGCGCTCCAATGCGTCCAGCTGGCGCGGCGCGAATTTCAGCTGGCGCGCCGCTTCGTCGACGCTCAGCCCGGCGGCCTGGCGCGCGCGCGCCAGATCGGCGCCGACCGTCACGTTCCCGTCGCGTGCCGGCTCATCGGCGCCGGGCGGAACGCTACTCATACTCGCCGCGCTGCAACGACTGGAACTCCCGCGAGCCCGGGAAACGCCGTCGCAACTGGTTGGCGTAGGACAACTCCTCGGCGCGGGCGCCGAGGCGGCGCTCGATGCGCAGCGCCAGCCAGAGGGATTCCGGCGATGCCTCGGCACCCTGCACGTAACGTGCGACCAGGCGCCGCGCCTCGTCGAAGCGGCCCTGGCGATAGCGCAAATGCGCGGATTGCAGCAGCGCCGAGGGCTGGCTCGGATCGATACGCAGCGCACGCTGCAGCTGGTCGTCGGCCTCCGCGAGCTTGCCAATGCGCAGCGCGCAAGTGCCAGCCGCCGCATGGGAGCGCGCCGGGGTCGGGTACAGGGGATTGCTCAGCGCACGCTGGAAATACGGCGCGGCCTCGTCTTCCTTGCCGGTCTGGCACAGGAACCAGCCGTAGTTATGGTTGATGTCGGGATCGTCAGGCGAGTAGCCCAGCGCACGCTGAAAATTCTGCCGTGCCAGGTCATTCTCGCGCAGCTCCATGTACACCAGCCCGAAAATGCCGTGCGCGCCGGCGTAGGTCGGGTCTGCCGCAACGGCGATGCGCAATTCCTCCAGCGCGACGCTCATATTGCCGCGCGCGTAATACAGGGTGGCGAGTTCGGTGTGGATGCGCGCGCGGTTGCGCGGCGAGCTGGGTTCGCCGACGATCGCGCCGGTGTTGGCGGTCGGCCCCTCGGGCGCCTGCGCCGCGCAGCCCGCGAGCAGAGCGAGCGCGAGCCACAGCGCGCGACTCATGGTCGCAGCTCCACCACGCGCAGCGATTTCGTGCGGCGCGTGCGGTCCGTGACCTCGCCCGCCAACTGGCCGCAGGCGGCGTCGATGGCATCGCCGCGCGTCTTGCGCGTGGTCACCGTGACGTCCTTGCGCTGCAGGATCTGCGCAAATTGCCGGATGCGATCGGGCGGCGAGCGCCGGAATTCAGTTGCCGGAAACGGATTGAAAGGGATCAAGTTGAACTTGCAGCTCACGCGCGCGGCGATCTGCGCGAGTTCGCGCGCATGCTCATCGGAATCGTTGACGCCATCGAGCATCACGTACTCGAAGGTGATGAAGTCGCGTGGCGCGCGCTCCAGGTAACGTTCGCAGGCCCGCAGCAGATCGCGGATCGGATACTTGTGGTTGACCGGCACCAGCCGGTCGCGCAGCGCGTCATTGGGCGCATGCAGGGACACCGCCAGGGCCACGGGGCATTCGTCGCGCAGCCGGTCCATGCCGGGGATTACGCCGGAGGTGGACACGGTCACGCGCCGGCGCGAAAGGCCGTAGGCATTGTCGTCGAGCATCAGGCGCAGCGCGGGAATCACGTGGTCCAGGTTCAGCAGCGGTTCGCCCATCCCCATCAGCACGACATTGGTTACCGGCCGCTCGCCGCCGAGCATGCGGTTGGCGAGCCACAGCTGCCCGATGATCTCGCCGGTGCTCAGGTTGCGGTTGAATCCCTGCTTGCCAGTGGCGCAGAAGGCGCAATCCAGCGTGCATCCGGCCTGGCTCGACACGCACAGCGTGCCGCGACCGGTCTCCGGGATGAACACCGCGTCCACCGCATTCGCGTCGTCCACCTTGAGCAGCCACTTGCGCGTGCCGTCTGCGGCCGTGTGGTCGCCGACGATCGCCGGCGCCTGCACCACGGCCAGCGCCTCAAGTTTGGCGCGCAGCGCCTTGGCGAGGTCGCTCATGCGCGCGAACTCGGGCTCGCGCCGCTGGTGCACCCACTGCAGCACCTGGCGCGCGCGGAACGGCTTTTCGCCGTGCGTCTGGCAGAAGGCGGCCAGGCCCGCCGCGTCCAGGTCGAGGAGGTTGGTCTTCATGTCAGCGCGCGAACACCTCGCAGGCGGGAAAGAAGTACGCGATCTCGCTGCGCGCCGTCTCCGCGCCGTCTGAACCGTGCACCGCGTTGGCGTCGATCGATGCGGCAAAATCCGCTCGGATCGAACCCTTGGCGGCCTTCTTCGGATCGGTGGCGCCCATCAGTTCGCGGTTTGTGGCGATCGCGTCCTTGCCTTGCAGCACCTGCACCAGCACCGGACCGGAGATCATGAAGTCCACCAGGTCGCGGAAAAACGGCCGCTCCCGGTGCACCGCGTAGAAACCCTCCGCCTGGGCGCGTGACAGATGCATCATGCGCGCGGCGGCCACGCACAGCCCGGCCTGCTCGAAGCGCGCGATGATCTGGCCGATCGCGTTCCTGCCGACCGCGTCTGGTTTGATGATGGACAAGGTGCGCTCGACCGCCATTCCCGATTCTCCGTGGATGCCTGAAAAACTCAGCCCGGCATTCTATCACGCACGGCCTGCGAGTCGCGTAAAAACAATGGCTTAGGTAGTGGGTCAGTTTTAAAAAGTGGCCGGGTCTGGGGATCGGAGGCGCTACTAACGAACCAATTTGATTCAGCAGAAACAGAAAACCCGCCGAAGCGGGTTCAGAACTCTTTGTCCAAGCCAGCCTGTTTAAGCACTTCGTTGGCTGTATGCCTGGACTTGATGTCGCTATCTACGGGAAAACGCTTTCCTGAGATGGGGCTAAACCATATTTCGTGATCGCCCTTGCCTTGGCGCTCGAATGAGCAGCCGTTCTTCTTGAGAATCTTCTTCAGCGGGCCAGTTAAGCCCGCCACGCAAGCTAAACAACTGCGCGGTGCGCGATTTCGTTTATCTCGCCCAATACTTTGAAGCGGACGTCGCCACCCCCGTCAGCATGGCCGTTCGCATCCAGAAGTTCAGGGATCATTACCTTGAGCTTAGGAATTAATTTGTCCAAGCTAGGAGCTTCAGTAACGAGTCCGGGGACGTCCTTACTCGTCGCAACCCACACCTTCACTTCGTCGTCCCAGATCGCATGAACGACCAATGGCTCGCGCGCGCCCATCGCCACCTCTTGTGCAAATCTCATGTCTATGTCGGCATATTTGCCGATTTGTTCTTGTTGGACAAGGTATAGCGTGGAACGATTAAATGGGGACATTTGAGTAAGCATATGATATGTAAAGATTTATTAGGCTAACGCTGTCGCATTTTGGCGACTTTCCGTCAAGCCGGCAATCTCTTCAAGGCTCCAAACGTGGTCCGTGAGTCCCGCTTCCATCGCCGGGGCGCCGCCGGTCGTCTACGCGGCGCGCCACTCCGGCACGATGCCCGGCGCCGCGCCGCTGGCTTGCCACGCGACATCCACGCCCAGGCCCGGCACCCAGACCAGTTGCCTGCCGCAGTAAAGCATCGGCATCCGTTCACGCTCCCAGGGCGGCACGCCGGCTTCCTGGAAAAGATTCTTCAGACTGCGGCGCGGACGCCGGGAGTCCGGCTGCAGGTGTTCGCCGGCACCTCGCACCCGCACACGGAGCTCGCGGCCGTCGAGCAGCGCCGCGGCGATGCCGCGGCCGCGCGCGCGGCGAAAGCGCAGTTCGCCGCCCAGCGCGGGAATAGGCAGCCGCGGCTCGCCACGCCATTGCATCGCCGCGAACGGCACCGGTTTGCCGGCAGGTGCAATCTCCACCTTGCCGCGATAGACGCGCAACTGCGCGCCGTCGTGCCGGATCAGGGTACGTGTGCCTCGCGAAGTCAGTTGCTTGAGCATCTCGAGGAGTTTCGCCTCGCTCGGCGCGCGCAGCCCCTGCGCGCGCAGGAACTCGCGCAGCACGAAGCGCGCGTCGGCATCGGCGGCGGAAAAATGGCGCGCAGCGCGCGCCAGGCTTTCCCTCCAGCGCGGATAGCGCGTCCCGAGCAGCGGCCCCAGCCGCAGGCGCAGGAAATTGCGCGCCAGCGCGTCGTCGAGGTTGGATTCATCCTCGATCCACTGCAGCCGCCGCGCGCGCGCGTACTCGAGGATCGAACGCCGCGGCGCGGCAAGCAGCGGGCGCCACAGTGTTTTTTCACCCAGTGCGCCGGCCGCAGGCATCGCACTCGCCCCGCGCACGCCTGCGCCGCGCAGCAGATTGAGCAGCACCGTCTCGGCCTGGTCGTCGAGCTGGTGCGCGAGCGCGATCACGTCGGCCGGCAGGCGCGCGAACGCGGCGCGCCGCGCATCGCGCGCCGCCGCTTCGAGCCCTTTGCCGCGCTTGGCGACCCGGACGCGGCGCACCACCAGCGGCACGCACCACTCGCGGCACAGCGCCCTGCAGTGGCGCTCCCACGCGCCGGCCTGCGGGCTCAAGCCGTGATGCACGTGCACGGCGCTCAGATGAAAGCCGAGCCGCGGCGCGGTGTCGCGCAGCAGGTGCAGCAGGACGACGGAATCGACGCCGCCCGAGAGCCCTACGGCAACCTGCTTGCCGCGCAGGTCCAGGCCGGCAGGATCAACGCTCGGCGGTTTCCTTGTACTTGCCATAGCTCATGAGACGCTCGAGGCGTTCCTCGACGAGCTCTTTGGGCCGCTTCTCGCGCAGCTGCCGGAGCGCCTCGGCGAGCGCCTTCTTCAGCGCTTGCGCCGCGGCCTGCGGATCGCGGTGCGCGCCGCCGAGCGGCTCGTTGACCACCTTGTCCACCAGGCCCTGCGTCTTCAGCCGGTTGGCGGTGATGCCGAGCGTCTCGGCCGCCTCGGGCGCCTTGTCGGCGCTTTTCCACAGGATCGAGGCGCAACCTTCCGGCGAGATCACGGAGTAAGTCGCGTACTGCAGCATCAGGGTGAGGTCGCCGACCGCGATCGCCAGGGCGCCGCCCGAGCCGCCTTCGCCGATGATCGAAGCGATGATCGGCGTGCGCAGCGACGCCATGGCGTACAGATTGCGGCCGATGGCCTCGGATTGCCCGCGCTCCTCGGCGTCGATGCCGGGATAGGCACCCGGCGTATCGACGAAGGTGCACACCGGCAGTGCGAATTTCTCGGCCAGCTTCATCAGGCGCAGCGCCTTGCGGTAGCCCTCGGGCTTGGGCATGCCGAAGTTACGCAGGATCTTTTCCTTCGTGTCGCGGCCCTTCTGGTGCCCGATGACCATGCAGGGCAAGCCGTCGAGGCGCGCCAGCCCGCCCACGATCGAAGCGTCGTCGGCGAACGTACGATCGCCATGCAGTTCCTCGTACCCGGTGAACAGCATGCCGACGTAGTCGAGCGTATAGGGGCGCTGCGGGTGCCGCGCCACCTGTGCCACCTGCCAGGGCGTCAGCTTGGCGTAGATCTCCTTGGTCAGCGCCTGGCTCTTCTTGGTGAGACGCTGGATCTCCTCGGAGATGTCCACCGCCGAGTCGTCCTGCACGAAGCGCAACTCCTCGATACGCTGCTCGAGCTCGGCAATCGGCTGCTCGAAGTCGAGGAAGGTGGTTTTCACGCGCTCAGTATTCTACCGGCAGCGGGTCAAGGGAGCGCCACAGGTACCAGGTGGCGACCGAGCGCCAGGGCTGCCAGGCGAGGCCCAGCGTCCGGATGCGCGACAGAGGCACCTTGCGCCCCTTGTAGTAGTTCAGCCGCACCGCCTTGAGCAGGCCCAGATCACCAAGCGGGTACACGTCGGGCCGCAGCAGATTGAACATCAGGAACATCTCGGCGGTCCAGCGCCCGATGCCGCGCACCATCACCAGTTCGCCGATCACCGCCTCGTCGTCCATCTCCGGCCAGCGGTGCACGTGGAGCGCCCCGTCCGCGAGTTGGCGCGCCAGGTCGGCGATGTATTCCGTCTTGCGCTCGGACAGGCCGCAGGCGCGCAGGCGTGGGCGCCGCAAGGCCAGGATCTCGGCCGGCGTCATCCCGGGCGCGACTTCCAATACGCGGTTCCACACCGACTGCGCGGCCTTGACCGAAATCTGCTGCCCGACGATGGCGCGCGCCAGGGTCTGGAACGGCTCGCCCCGCGCCAACAGGTGCACGCGCGGATGGCGCCGCATGATCGCGGCCAGCACCGGGTCACGCCGCGCCAGCGCGCGCCTGGCGCGGTCCCAGTATTCAGGCTTCATTCAGCGGCAGGTTCAACAGAAGATTCTGCGGCTTCATGCGCACCACCTGATCGGCGTTCGCGGATAGCGCCAGGTACACGGTGCGCCCGGCGATGTCCGGGCGCAGCGCGGCAGGTTCGGCGAACTCGACGCCGAACAGGGCGAGGATGTTGCGCATGCGGCCCGGGTCCACCTGGCCGCCCGACCATAACTCGTTCAGGATCTCGCTGGACTCGGCATCCAGGCCGATGTGCCAGGCCCAGCGCGCTTCCTCGATCTTGCGCAGCGGTTTCACGCTCACTTGCAGGCCGTGGAAATGCGCCACCCAGGCTTCGATCACGCGGCACAAGGCGTCCAGCGCCGGCCGCCCGTAGGTCAGGCTGATCACGGTGTCATGGCGCGATTCCCGCGCCCAGTAGAGCCCGGCATTGGCGCGCTCGAGCACCTCGAGGTCCACCGTGCCCAGCGAACCCTGCGCCTCGACGATCAGTTTGCCGATGCTGCCGTAACGGTTGCCCGAGGCGTGCAGTTCCACGGTCTCTCGGTCGGCGAGCAGCACGTGCCCGTCCTGCAGTGTCGCCTTTTGCTCGCGAAAAAAAATCTCCGCGGCGCGCAGCCTGAGCGGATCCTCGCAGCCTTCGAGCAGGTTGCGCAGGATCACGTGCGCCAGCTGCTCGATAAACAGCGGCGGTACGTCGATCGCGCCCTTGAACAAGCCCATGTAGCAGCCTTCGACCGTCCCGGCGGCCAGCAGCCGGTCACGGAATCCGAGCAGCATGCGGTAGTTGTGGCGCGCGTCTTCGTCCTTGACGGACTCGATCTCCGCGGCGGGGACCGCGCGCCGCGGCGCGTGCATGAGCGAAGCGTGCAGGCGCAGTTCGGCGTCGCAGGAATCCTCGACCGGGTGGATCTCCGGGCGCAGGTAGTAGGCGCGCAGGAAGTCGTCGGTAACGCCCAGGCGCCCGGCTACGTCCCTGTGCAGCAGGTGATAACCGCTATTACGCCAGAAATCAGGCAGGGGCCAGAACCACGCGGCTGTGCGCCGCCACGTGCTGGCGCAGGAACTCCATCTGGTCGGCGAAGATGCGGCGGTTGGTGAGGATCAGGTACTCCGCCTTGTTCGGCACGTACGGCGCGTACATGAGCTCAAGTCCCGATTCCTCGGGCAGGCGGTTGCGCTTGTGCCCGTTACAGTGCCGGCATGCGGTGACCACGTTCATCCAGGTGTCGCGCCCGCCGCGCGACAGCGGCGTGATGTGGTCGCGCGTCAAGCGGAAATAACCGAACTCGCTGCCGCAGTAGGCGCAGGTATGCCTGTCGCGGCGAAACAGCTCGCGGGTGTTGAGCGGCGGCACCTGGTGGAACCCCCTGGCGGCCAGCGCCTTGCCGCGGATCGCGATGATCGAATGGGCGGTAATGCTCGAGCGCTCGCCGGTGAGGCGCGACACGCCGCCGCGGAACGTGAAAGTGCGCTCGCCGAGCGTCCACGCCACCAGGTTTTTCGCGTAATAGAAGCAGGCCTGCTGCCAGCTGACCCAGCGATGCGGCACGCCGTGACTGTCGAGAGTGAGGATCAGCAGGTGGTCCATGGGCAGCGATTCTGCCAAGCCTCCCCGCGCTTTGCAATGTCCGGCAAAACAACGGGCTGCGCGCCCATTCCCGGGGCCCCGGGAACGGCGCCCCGGTTAGCGGCTGTCGACCCGGTCCTTGAAACCCTGTCCCGCGGCGAAGGCCGGCACGGTCTTGGAGGAAATGCGGATCTCCTTGCCGTTCAGCGGGCTGCGCCCGGCGCGCGCCTTGCGCTTGCGCGGCAGGAAGGTGCCAAAGCCCACCACTGTCACACGGTTGCCCTTCGCCACACCCGCCACGATCGCATCGAACACCGCGTTGACCGCTTCGCCCGCGCTCGACTTGCTCAGATTTCCGGCCCGCGCGGCCGCTTCAACCAGATCAGCTTTGGTAACGGATCGCATGGCCAGTCACTTACCCCTTGCGCGCACGAGCGTGCATCATAATGAGATCGCAATTCGAACACAATGCGCGCGCGCCTTTCGCGGTGACCGGCGCGAGCTTGTCGTTCATCGTTTTCCCCCGGAATGCGTGACTGCGCCGCGATTGGCCGGACCGACCAGGCGCGCATATTTTTCCAGCACGCCGTGCAGCGGCGCGCGCCGCGGCGGCTTCCACGACCGGCGCCGCGCCGCCAGCTCCGCCTTGGGCACATGAAGGGTCGCGATCGCCTTGCGTGCATCGATGGTGATGCGATCGCCGTCGCGCACCAGGGCAATCGGACCGCCCACGGCCGCCTCGGGCGACACGTAGCCGATCATCATGCCTCGCGTGGCGCCGGAGAAACGGCCGTCGGTCAGCAGAGCCACCTTCTCTCCCAGACCCTGGCCGTAGATCAGCGCGGTGACGCCGAGCATCTCGCGCATGCCGGGACCGCCGCGCGGACCTTCGTACCGGATGACCAGCACGTCGCCTGGCCGCACCTTGCGTGCGCGCACCACCGCGGCGCAGGCCTCCTCGCTATTGAAGACGCGCGCCCGGCCTTCGAACGCGAGCCTCTCCAGGCCCGCAACCTTGATCAGGCCGCCATCGGGACATAGGTTTCCCTTCAACACCACCAGGCCGCCGGTCGGGGATATCGGCTCTCGGCGCACGACGGCGCCGTCGGCGCCGGCATGCCCGGCAAGCGCTTGTTCGAGCGTCTTGCCCGCCAGCGTCAGGCAATCGCCGTGCAGCGCGCCGCGCAGCAGCAGCTCTTTCAGCACGCTGTACACGCCACCTGCCGCATGCAGGTCCTTGGCGAGAAACCGCCCTCCGGGCTTCATGTCGGCGATCAGCGGTGTGCGCTTGGCCACGCGCGCAAAGTCATCCAGGTCGAAGCGGATGCCGGCCTCGTGCGCGATCGCCGGCAGGTGCAGCGCCGCGTTGGTCGAGCCGCCGGTGGCCGCCACCGCCGCGCAGGCGTTCTCGATGCTCTTGCGGGTCACGAGCTCGCGCGGCAACGGGCCGCCTTCGCGCAGCAGGCGCATCACCTCGGCACCCGCCGCGCGGGCAGCGGCGCGGCGCCCTTGCGCCACCGCGGGCAAGGTTGCCGTGCCCGGCAACGCGTGGCCGAGCGTCTCGGACACCATGGCCATGGTGTTCGCGGTGAATTGCCCGGGGCAGGAACCCAGCGTCGGCAGGCAGACCCGTTCCAATTCATCCAGCTGCGACTGCGGCATGTCGCCGGCCATCACCGCGCCGACGGCTTCATAGGTATCGAGCACCGTGACATCCTTGCCGTGCCAGCGGCCCGGAAGGGCGGCCCCACCATATACGAAGACTGCGGGAAGATTGAGCCGAACCATGGCCATCATCATGCCGGGCAGGGTCTTGTCGCAGCCGGCAAACGCCACCAGCGCGTCGTAAGCGTGCCCGCGCGCCACCGCTTCGACACCGTCGGCGATCAACTCCCGGGACAGCAGCGAGTAGCGCATGCCGGCGTGGTTCATGGACATCGAATCGGCAACCGAGATCGACGCGAAATCGAATGGCACACCACCCGCCGCGCGCACCCCCGCACAGGCTTCGCGCGCAAACTCCCCCAGCAGCGCGTTGCAGGGCGTGACGCGCCCGTCGGTCGAGGCGATGCCGACGAAGGGTTTGCCGAAGTCCGCGTCGCCAACGCCCAGGCTGCGCAGGAACGCGCGATGCGGCGCGCGATCGAGGCCCTCGACCGTGACCCGGGAGGGCAGGATCGGGATCTTGCGCCGCGCCACGCTCAATCGATGCGCGCGCCCGAGAGCTTGACCACTTCCGCCCACTTGTCGATCTCGAAGCGGATCAGCGCGGCAAATTCCGCCGGCGTGCTCGGCGAGGGTTCGGCGCCGGCGGCGATCACGCGGTCGCGAATCTCTGCGAGCTTCAGGGCGGCGCCCAGCTCGGTGTTCATGCGGCCGACGATGGCGGCCGGCGTACGCGCGGGCATCACCACGCCGAACCAGCCGGTTGCTTCGTAGCCCGGCAAACCCGCCTCGGCGACCGTCGGCACCTGCGGCGCGGCACTGATGCGCTTGGCACTGGTGACTGCGATCGCCTTGAGGCGTCCAGCCTTGACCATCGTGATGGCCGAAGCGACGTCCACGATGGCGAGCGGCAATTGTCCGCTGACCGCGTCAAGCGCCGCGGGACCGCTGCCCTTGTAGGGCACGTTCACCATCTGCACCTTGGCCATCAGCTTGAACAACTCGCCCGACAAATGCATCGCCGTGCCGTTCCCGCCGAAGCCCAGCATCAGTTCGCCGGGCTTGGCGCGCGCGAGCGCGATGAGCTCCTCGAGGGTGTTGGCCGGCACGGCGGGGTTGGCGATGATGAAGAACGGCACGAAAGCCACGTTGGAGACCGGCTCGAAATCCATCACCGGGTCGTAGGGCAACTTCGGGTAGAGGCTGACGTTGGCGGCGAGCGCGCCCGCCGCCCCCAGACCCATGGTGTAGCCGTCGGGCGCCGATTTGGCCACCGCCTCCATGCCGATGTTGCCGCCCGCGCCGGGTCGATTTTCGACGATCACCGGCTGGCGCAAACGCTCCGAGAGCACCGGCGCCATGGCGCGCGCGATCAGGTCCGCACTGCCGCCGGGAGGAAAGGTGACGATGAAGCGGATCGGCTTGGTCGGGTAGGCTTGCTGCGCAGCCGCCGAGGCAAGCCAGAGCGCTGCGCAAGCGGCGAGCAGGCCGCGGAAGATGGAATGCATGCTTTCTCCTTGAGGCGCGAAGGGTAACCTGCGCCGATGTTCCGCGCCAGATGTCGGGTCGGCGCGACGGC
>JANMSV010000108.1:0-7656 GCA_031389685.1 Betaproteobacteria bacterium | reverse complement strand
CGCGCGCGGCGATCCACGTCGGTGAGCGTGAGGCGCTTGACCCCGCCCTTGGGCGTGGCGCCGATTGTCGCCAGCTCCATGAGCGAGTTCCAGAGGCGGTCCGCGTTGATGCGCAAGCTGTCCATAGCGGCGATTGCTGTGGCCTAGCTTACCCCATTACACTTTCGCCATGAATCCCTTCGATCTCAAAGGCAAGGCCGCGCTGGTCACCGGCGGCAACGGCGGTATCGGGCTGGGCATTGCCCGGGGCCTCGCGCTGGCCGGCGCCGCAGTGGCGATTGCCGGTCGCAATGAACAGAAGAACGCGGCCGCCGTGGCCGAGCTGAAGGCGCTGGGCGCCAAGGCCATCGGCCTGGTTGCCGACGTCAACGACAGCGCGCAGGTGAAACGCATGGTGGCCGACACCGTGAAAGCCTTCGGCGGCCTCGACATCCTGGTCGCCAATGCCGGCATCAACATCCGCAAGCTGCCGCAGGACTACAGCAGCGCCGAGTGGCACCAGATCGTGGACACCAACCTCACCAGCGTGTTCGAGTGCTGCCAGGCCGCGTACCCCGAGATGAAGCGGCGCGGGCGCGGCAAGGTCCTCACCATCGGTTCGATGACCAGCATCTTCGGCTTTGGGGTCGGGCCGATCTACGCGGCGACCAAGGGCGCGGTGGTGCAGCTCACCAAGAGCCTCGCCTCGGCCTGGGCGCCGGACAACATCCAGGTCAACAGCATCCTGCCGGGATTCATCGACACCGAGCTCACCAAGGGGGCGCGGCGCAACGTGCCGGGCCTGCACGAGCGCGTCCTGGACCGCACGCCCGCGAAGCGCTGGGGCGAACCGGCCGATCTCGCGGGAACGGCGGTGTTTTTCTGCAGTCGCGCAAGCGACTTCGTGACCGGCACCGCGCTGCCGGTGGACGGGGGCTTCTCCAGCTCGATGTTCTAGCCGGGGTACGAAACCACTTTCTGCTTCTGCTCGCCCAGGCCCTTGATGCCGAGCGTCATCACGTCGCCCGGCTTGAGGAACACCGGGGCGGGCTTGATGCCCATGCCGACGCCTGGCGGCGTGCCGGTGGTGATGATGTCTCCGGGCTGCAGCGTCATGTACTGGCTGACGTGCGCCACGATCTGCGCCACGCTGAAGATCATGGTGCGCGTGTTGCCCGCTTGCATGCGCTTGCCGTTGAGGTCCAGCCACATGTCGAGCACCTGCGGGTCGGGGATCTCGTCCGTGGTCACCAGCCAGGGCCCGATCGGCCCCGCGGTGTCGAAGCCCTTGCCCTTGTCCCACTGGCTGGTCGCCAGCTGGAACGCGCGCTCGGAAACATCGTTCACCACGCAATAGCCCGCGACGTGCTCCAGGGCGTTGTCCACGGACACGTATTGCGCCTTGGTGCCGATGACCACGCCCAGTTCCAACTCCCAGTCGAGCTTGGTCGAACCCTTGGGCTGGATGATGTCGTCGCCGGGGCCGCTGATGCTGCTGGTGGCCTTGGAGAAGACGATCGGTTCAGTGGGGATCGCCATGCCGGCCTCCTTGGCGTGGTCGCTGTAATTCAGGCCGATGGCGACGAACTTGCCAACGCCCACGTAAGGCACGCCCAGCCGAGGCCCGTTGGACACCACCGGCAGCGACTCGGGCTTCACCTTGGACAGCATCTTCAGCCCGCGCGGCGTAATCTCGTTCGGGCCGATGCTGGCCACCACCTTGGACAGGTCGCGCAGCTTTCCCACGGCGTCGATCATGCCGGGCTTCTCGAATCCGTCCTTGCCGTAACGGCAGAGCTTCATATCGTCATTCCCCCATCTATCGAGTACATGTTGCCCGTCGCGAACAGCGACTCGTCCGAGGCGAGGAACACCAGGATGCCGGTGATGTCCTCGACGCTGCCGAGCCGGCCCATCGGCTGGCGGGCGATGAAATCCTTCTTGGCCTGCACCGGATCGGCAAAGGCGGCGATGCGCTGGTGCAGTGAAGGCGTGTCCACGGTGCCGGGGCCGATGCAGTTGCAGCGCACGCCCTGCTTCACGTAGTCGGCGGCGATGGCCTTGGTGAGGCCGATCACTGCAGCCTTGGTGGCGCCGTAGGCGAAGCGGTTGGGCAGCCCCTTCACGCTTGAGGCAATCGAGGACATGTTGATGATCGAACCCTTGCCGTTTTTCAGCATGCCGGGCAGGAACGCGCGCGTCACCAGGTACATGGACTTGACGTTGAGGTTGAAGCTGAAGTCCCAGTCCTTGGGCGTGCAGTCGAGGATCGTGCCGTGGTGCACGAAGCCGGCGCAGTTGAACAGCACATCGACCGGCCCGGTTTCGGCGGCGACTTTGCCGATCGCCTGCTCGTCCAGTACGTCGAGGGTGCGCGTGCGGATGCCATCCCTGCCTTCGAGTTCAGCCAGCGCCTTCGCGTTGACGTCGGTCGCCCAGACCCTGGCGCCCTCGCGCGCAAAGGCGAGCGCGGCGCCGCGGCCGATGCCCTGGGCGGCGGCGGTGATGAAGGCGGTCTTGCCGGCCAGCCGTCCTGACATGATGCGCGCGGAGATGCCGGTTATTTTGGGGCACTGATTATAGCGAACCGCCGGCGGCGCGCCGGAGACACGCTAGAGCGCGGCTTCGCTCTTCTCGTCGAAGAAGTGGATCCGCTCGGGATCGAGCGCGACGCGAATACCCTGGTGCGCCTTGACGCGCACAGCGGGGTCCACTCGCGCCACCATCGGCGCGCCGCCGATGCGGAAGTTGACGAGGATCTCGTTGCCAAGCGGCTCGACCACGTCCACCGTCGTATCGAAGCAGCAATCGGCCGGATCGGCGCCGCTCGCCGGGTGCAGCGCCTCGGGCCGCACTCCGAGGGTCGTCCGCTTGCCGGCGTGCGCGCGCATGCGATCCACCAGCCGCGGCGGCAGCTTCAGGCGCAGGCCTTCGGCATCGGCCCACAGGTCGCCGCCCGATTCGCTGATCGTCACAGAGACGAAATTCATCGCCGGCGAGCCGATGAATCCGGCGACGAACCTGTTTGCCGGCTTGCCGTAGAGCTCAAGCGGCTCGCCCACCTGTTGCACCCAGCCATCCTTCATCACCACCACGCGGTCGCCGAGCGTCATCGCCTCGACCTGATCGTGGGTGACGTAAATCGCGGTGGTCTCCAGGCGCTCGTGCAGGCGCTTCAGCTCCACGCGCATCTGCA
The DNA here is from genome assembly GCA_031389685.1 of Betaproteobacteria bacterium. Classification (GTDB taxonomy): domain Bacteria; phylum Pseudomonadota; class Gammaproteobacteria; order Burkholderiales; family SG8-39; genus JAABQT01. The sequence continues at coordinate 4,481 of JANMSV010000108.1, read as the reverse complement.
CGCGCAGCATCGCATCCAGGTTGGAGAGCGGTTCGTCGAACAGGAACACCTGCGGATGGCGCACGATGGCGCGCCCGACGGCGACGCGCTGGCGCTGCCCGCCGGAGAGCTGCCGCGGCTTCCTCTCGAGCAACGGTTCGATGCCGAGGATCTCGGCCGCATCGCGCACCCGCTTCTCGATCTCGTGCTTCGGGTACTTGCGCATCTGCAGGCCGAAGGCCATGTTCTGGTACACGCTCTTGTGCGGATAGAGGGCGTAATTCTGGAACACCATCGCGATGTCGCGGTCCATCGGCGGCAGGTCGTTGATCACGCGGGCGCCGATCAGAATCTCGCCCGAAGTAATCTCCTCCAGCCCCGCCACCATGCGCAGCGTGGTCGTCTTGCCGCAGCCCGAGGGCCCGACCAGCACCATGAACTCCTTGTCGCGAATTTCGAGATTGACGTCCTTGACGGCGTGAAAGCCGTTCTCGTAGTTCTTGTTCAGATCGCGGATGGTGACGGTCGCCATGGCAGTACGAGGCCCTATCCCTTGACCGAGCCGGTGAGGCCGGTGACGTAATATTCGACGAAGAACGAGTACACCAGCGCGACCGGGATCGAGCCGAGCAGCGCCCCGGCCATCAATTGGCCCCAGAAAAAGATGTCGCCACGGATGAGTTCCGACACCACGCCCACCGGCACGGTCTTCAGCTCCGCCGAGGACATGAAGATCAGCGCGTAGATGAACTCGTTCCACGACAACGTGACGGCGAAGATGCCGGCCGAGAGGATCCCCGGGATCGCCACCGGGAAGATGATCCGCACCATGGCGCCGAAGCGCGTCGCGCCGTCGATGCGCGCGCACTCCTCGAGCTCCTTCGGGATGGTCTTGAAGTAGCCCATCAGCAGCCAGGTGCAGAACGGGATCAGGAACGTGGGGTAGGTGAGCATCAGCGCCCAGGGCGTATTGCCCAGGTGCAGGTCGCGGATGATGTCGGCGAGCGGAATGAACAGCAGCGTCTGCGGCACGAGGTAGGTGATGAAGATCGCGGTGCCGAGGAATTCCGAGCCGCGGAATTTCAGGCGCGCCAGGGCGTAGCCGGCGAACATGCCGCAAACGAGCGAGATGAGGGTCGAGACGATCGCGATCAGCATCGTGTTCCACAGCCACTTCGGGAACGAGGTGGTCTGCAGCAATCCCCTGAAGTGCTCCAGGGTCGGCTCCAGCGTCCAGAACGGCGTCGCGCTCGCCTGCCGCCAGGTGCGGTACAGCACATGGTCAGGGCGCAATGCAGTCACCGCCATCCAGTAAAACGGGAACAGCGTGAACAGGATGAACACGGCTATCGGCAGGTAGAAGTAAATCCACTTCTTCCACTTGCGCTCGATCAGCATCGGCTAGGCCCCTTCCATGCGTTTCATGAATCGGAGTTGAGCCCAGACCACCGCGAACAGCACCGGGAACATGAACAGCGACAGCGCAGCGCCCTCGCCCAGCAGCCCCGAAGCGACGCCCACCTGGTAGGCGTAGGTGGCGATCAGGTGGGTGGAGTTGGCCGGGCCGCCGCCGGTCAGCACGTAGATCAGCTGGAAATCCGAGAACGTCTGGATCACCGAGAACACCACCACCACCAGCGTCACCGGCAGCAGCAGCGGCCAGGTGACGTGCCAGAAACGGTTCCAGGCATTGGCGCCGTCGAGCGCCGCCGCCTCGTGCAGGTCCGGGCTGATGGTCTGCAACCCCGCCAGCAGCGTGATGGCGAAGAACGGCATCCCGCGCCAGGTATTGACCAGCACGGCGCACCACATCGCCCAGTCCCCGTCCGAAAGGAACGGCAGCCGGTCGGTGATCAGCCCGGTGTGGAACAGCAGCCAGTTCATCACGCTGAACGTGGGATCGAACATCCAGCGCCAGGCGAACGCCGAAAGCACCGTCGGGATGATGAACGGCAGCAGCATCGAAGCGCGGATCAGGCGCTTGAAACGGAAGTGCCGGTTCAGCAGCAGCGCCAGCCACATGCCCAGCGCGAACTTGAAAATGGTGGCCCAGAACGTGTAGAAGACGGTGTTCTTGAACGCGGTCTGGAAGATGGTGTCGCTCCAGGCCTTGGCAAAATTTGCCAGCCCCACGAAATGACCCGGTTCCCCGACCCGGATGCTGGTCAGCGAGTACCACAGCGCCATCACGAACGGATAGGCGATGAAGATCAGGAGAATGGCCACGCCCGGCACGAGCAGCGCGGTCGCGAGCAATTTTTCGCTCTCGAGCATCCGCGTCACGCGCGAAACCCGTACACGCTCACCGGGGAGCGCCGCGCCTGCGGCACTCCCCGCGCCCACTGCTACGGGGTCCTTCAAGACCTGACGATCACGTATAGATCTTGGCGAGCTCGCCCGCGGCCCACTTCACCGACTCCTCGGGCTTCAGCTTGCCGTTCGCCGCCTGCGCGTACATATCGACGATGATGTATTTGTTCCATGCCTCGGCGGCCTTCTTGTCCGGCGCGCCGCCGAAGCCCATGTGGCGGCCCTTTTGCGACGCGGTCTTGAACGGCAGCATCACCGGGTCCACGTTCCACATCGGGTGGTTCTCCCACTGGGTCGTGGGCGCGATCGCGAAGCCCTTCTGCACCACGATCCACTTCTCGTAATTGGCCGGCGTGTGCGCCCAGCGCAGGAACTCCTTCGCCCCCTTGGCGTTCTTCGAGTACTTCATCACCATGTGGGTAAACGCCGTGTGGTAGGGGAACTGCCCCTTCGGTCCGGCCGGCATTGATGCGTGCCGGATGTCGGTATGCAGCGGCGCGCCCTTCTCGGTCTTGAACTTGTCGGCACCGTTCAGCGCCGCCACGTAGATCGAGGCGCCGTTCAGCGTCGCGCTGATGTCGCCGGAGAGGAACGCGCGGTTATTGTTGCTGTCGTCCCAGGCGAGACCACCCTCGTCGTGCGCGTCTTTCCAGAACTGGGTCATGAACCGCACCGACTCGACGGTTTCCTTGGAGTCGAGCACCACCTTGCCCTTGGCATCGACTTCCTGGCCGCCGTAGGACCACATCAGCGGATAGGCAAACGTCGGCGCGTCGCCGAAGGTATGCCCGAGCGTCTGGCCGATCGCGCGTTTTGCCGCCTTCAGCTTCTTGCCAGCCTCGTGGTATTGCGCCCAGGTCTTGGGGAATTCCGTGACGCCGATTTCGTCGAACCAGGACTTGCGGTAGGCGATCAGCGCCGGGACCGTCGCCCAGGGCATCGCGACCCATTTGCCGCCGACCGTGCACATCGCCGTCGGCAGGGTGTAAATGCCGCCCTGCGCCTTGGCGACTTCCCCGGCGACGTCGCTCACGTCCACTGACCCCGCGGCATAGAGCTGCGGATTGTTGTTGAGCAGCATGATGATGTCGGGCCCGCTGCCCGACTGGATCGCCGCGGTGGCGCGCGCCGGGATGTCGTTGGCATTGACCGTCTCGACGTTCAACTTGATGCCGAGCGCCTTTTGCACTTCCGGCACGTAGACTTCGCGCAGCACCTTGTCGGCAGCCGGGACGAAATCGTTCCAGCGCAGGATGTGGATGGTGTTGGCCTGCGCGAATACGGGCGCGCGGTGCGTGGCTAGAATTCCCGCAAGGCCGGTTACCGCGACACCCGCGCCTGCGGCCTTCAGAAACTTTCTGCGTTTCATTCTTCTTCCCCTTTGGATGAGTGCTGCGACCGTCGCGGCCGCGCGCGCCAAATCTGCTCTACCCCCCCGACAAAGTCAATCTCCTCCTGGCGGGGCGAAGGTTCTTGCAGTGCAGCACCCTCCCCAAGATATCCTGAGCGGCATGCAGGCGTCGCCACAGCTACCGGCAGGCATCGTCCCGATCGTCGACGCGCACCACCACCTGTGGCAGCTCGGGGGCGGGCCGCTCTCCTACCCGTGGCTGCAGGACGCAGAGCCGCACGAGTTCTTCCTCGGCGCCTACGCTGCGCTGAAGCGGGACTATCTGCCACCGGACTACCGGCACGATGCTGCCGGCCACAATGTCGTACAGACGGTGCATGTCGAGGCGGAGTGCGGCCGCGACCAGCAGGTCGCGGAAACGCGCTGGCTTACGCAAATGAATGCGCGGCATGGCATGCCGAATGCCGTCGTCGCGCACGCCTGGTTCCATACCGCCAACGCCGAAGAAATCCTGGCGCAGCAAAAATCCTTTCCGCTGGTGCGCGGCATCCGCTCCAAGCCGGTGACCAGCCGCAGCCCCGGTGCGTCCGTGGCCGGCGCGCCCGGCACGATGCAGGATCCGAACTGGCTCGCTGGCTTTCGCTTGCTGCGCAAATTCGCTCTCTCGTGGGATCTGCGCGTTCCGCCCTGGCATCTTGAGGAAGCCGCGCAGGTGGTGCGCGCGAATCCCGACACACCGGTGGCCTTGAACCACACCGGGTTTCCCTGGGACCGCAGCGAAGACGGGCTCGCCCTGTGGCGGCGGGGGATGAAGGCGATGGCTGCCTGCGAGCAGGTGGTT
>JANMSV010000079.1:0-10890 GCA_031389685.1 Betaproteobacteria bacterium | reverse complement strand
CCTCGAGTAACGCAGGAGTTGCTGGTCGTTCAGCTGCCGGACTTGTTCTCGGCGACGGCCTTCGAAGGCTGGCCCTGCACCGGCAGGCCTTTGAGGAAATTCAGCGCCTGCGCAAGCTGGAAGTCGTCTTTCGATCCCAGTTCGATCGGCTTGGGCAGCTCGCCCGGCGGCACGGCCGCGGGCTTGGCGCTCGGGGCGGCCTTCTTGCTTGCGTCCTGTTCGCGGTCGTTCGCCAGGTGGCGCTCGAGGTCGGCCTCGCGCACCCGGCCCAGCGGAGTCGCACCCGGCTCCTCGACAATGATGTCCGGCGTAATGCCCTTGGCCTGGATCGAGCGGCCGCTCGGGGTGTAGTAGCGCGCGGTGGTCAGCTTGATCGCAGTGGCATTGCCCAGCGGCATGATGGTCTGCACCGAGCCCTTGCCGAAACTCTGCGTGCCGATCACGGTGGCCCGCTTGTGGTCCTGCAGCGCGCCGGCGACAATTTCGGAAGCCGAGGCCGAGCCGCCGTTCACCAGCACCACCATCGGCACGGTCTTCGTCGCCGCGGGCAGGGCCTTCAGGACGTCCTCGCGCATGCCGCGCAGATAGTCATCGGGTGTGGCATGGAACTTTTTCTTCGCATCCTCGGTGCGCCCGTCGGTTGAGACCACCAGCGCATTCTGCGGCAGGAAGGCGGAGGAAATCGCAACCGCGCCGTACAGCAGCCCGCCCGGGTCGTTCCTCAGGTCGAGCACCAGTCCCTTGAGCGCGCCCTGCTTGTACAGGGTGCCGAGGTGCTTGACCATGTTCTCGGTGGTGGCCTCCTGGAACTGCGACACGCGCACCCAGCCGTAGCCCGGTTCGAGGAGCTTGGATTTCACGCTCTGCACGCGGATTACCGCGCGCGTCAGCGTGACCACGATCGGCGCCGATTCGCCCTTCCTCGAGATGGTGAGGGTGATCTGCGTGTTGGGCTTGCCGCGCATGCGCTTCACGGCGTCGTTCAGCGTCATGCCCTTCACCGGCGTTTCGTCCAGCCGGATGATCAGGTCGCCGGGCTTGATGCCGGCGCGGAACGCGGGCGTATCCTCGATCGGCGACACCACCTTGACGAAGCCGTCCTCCATCCCGACCTCGATGCCCAGCCCGCCGAACTGGCCCTGGGTGCCGACTTGCAGCTCGCGGAATGCCTCGGCATCCAGATAGGACGAATGCGGATCGAGGCCCGACAGCATGCCGTTGATGGCCTCGGTGATGAGTTTCTTGTCCTCCACCGCCTCGACGTAATTCAGCTTGATGGCGCCGAACACCTCGGTGAAGGCGCGCAGCTCCTCGACCGGCAGCGGCCCGCGCGTCGCGCGGTCGGCGATGGCCTGGAAATTGAGGCTGACCAGCACCCCGGCGACGGCGCCGAGCGCGATCAGCCCGATGTTCCTGAACTTGCTCATGAGGATGAACTTCTCCTTACTTCAGCACCACCCAGCGCAGCGGGTCGAACGCCTTACCGAGGTGCCTGAGTTCAAAGTATAAACCCGAATGCTCGTTGCCACCGCTCACCCCGACGGTGGCCACCGCTTCGCCCGCGGCGACCGGATCGCCCGTTTGCTTGAGCAGCGACTCGTTGTTGGCGTAGATGGAAAGGTAGGCCTCGCCGTGGTCGACGATCAGCAGGTTGCCGAAGCCTCGCATCCAGTCGGCGTACACCACTTGCCCTGCGGCGACCGAGCGCACCGGCTGGCCTTCCCGGGCGCGGATGAACACGCCGTTTTTTCCCGCCGGACCCTCGTTTCTTTGGGTGCCGAAGCGCCCTACAAGTTCCCCCAGCACGGGCAGCCGCAGCCTGCCGCGCAGCCTGGAGAAGGGTCCGGCGAGCGAGCCCAGTTCCGGGACTTTTTCCACCCGCACCGCGGCGTAACCGGCGCCCGGGCGCACTGCGAGCACCCGCCCGATTTCCTCGATCAGCCGTGCCAGGCGCCGCTCGTCGGCCAGCAGCGTTTGCACCTGCCGGCGCGTCTTGCGGATCTCGACGGACACGCGCTCGAGGATGCGCCGCCGCGCACGCCGTTCGGCGAGGATCTTGTCGCGGTCGGCGCGCCGTTGCGTCTCGATGGCGTCCAGGCGATTGCGCCGCTCCTCGGTGGCGCGGCGCAGCTGCGCCGCGTCGGCGAGCCCGGCGCGCAGGTCCCGCAGCAGCTCGGCCGTGGCGCGCGACAGCTCGGCGAGGTAATACAGCCGGCGCGCAACGTCGGAGGGATTCTCACCCGACAGCGCCACCTTGAGTGCGTCGGCCGCCTGCGCTCCGCCGGCCGCATAGCGCGCCGCGAGCACGCGGCCGAGCGCAGCCTGCTGGCGCGCGAGACCCGCCTCCAGCACCTTTTGCCTCGCGGCCAGTCGCGCCAGCTCGGCCTGCGCGGTGCGGCTGTCGGTCTCCAGGCCGCGTAATGCGCGGTTGGCGTCCGAAATCGCGCGCTCGGAATCACGCAGCGCGTCGCGCGCCTCGCGACGATCGGCTTCCTTTTCGCCGAGCCCGGATTTGAGCGCCTCGATGCGCGCGCGCAGCGCCTTCAGGTCCTCCTCGCGTTCCGACGCCGGTGCCGCAGGCGCGGCGAGCAGCAGGCCGAGGAGGAGCGCGCGGATCAGGGCCGGGCCTTCCCTTGCGCGCAGACAGCGGCAAGGCGGCGGGCGACTTCCTCCGCGTCGCCCAGGTAGTAGTGCTTGAGCGGGCGCAGCGCGGCGTCGAGTTCGTACACCAGCGGCACGCCGGTGGGAACGTTCAGGCCGACGATGTCGGAGTCGGACACGCCGTCCAGGTGCTTGATCAGCGCGCGCAGCGAGTTGCCGTGCGCCGCGACCAGCACGCGCCGCCCAGCGCGCACTGCGGGCGCAATCGCCGAATTCCAGTAGGGCAGCACGCGCGCCACCGTGGCCTTCAGGCACTCGGTGAGCGGGACCTCGCCGCGCGCAAGGCCGGCATAACGCGGGTCGGCGGCGGCGTCGCGCGCCTCGCCTGGCGCGAGCGCCGGCGGCGGCGTGTCGTAACTGCGCCGCCAGGCCAGGACCTGCGCCTCGCCGAATTTCGCCGCCGTCTCGGCCTTGTTCAATCCCTGCAGCGCGCCGTAGTGGCGTTCATTCAGGCGCCAGCTTTTTTCCACCGGCAGCCACAGGCAGTCCATCTCCTCGAGCGCCAGCCACAGCGTGCGGATGGCGCGTTTGAGCAGCGAGGTATGGGCAAGGTCGAAGTCGAGACCTTGTGCCTTCAGCAGGCGGCCGGCGGAGCGCGCTTCGACGATGCCGGCCTCAGACAGGTCCACGTCGGTCCAGCCGGTAAAGCGGTTCTCGCGGTTCCACGCCGATTCGCCGTGGCGCAGCAGCACAATGCGGTGCATGCGGTGAATTATAATGTCACGTTCATGCTCGACTTCCTCCGCAATAACATCCTGCTGGTGGCCGCTGCCGTCGGCTCCGGGACGATGCTGCTCTGGCCGCTGCTGCGCCTCGGCACGGGCGGCCCGCGGGTCAACACGCTGCAGGCAACGCAGTTGATGAACCGCGAGAACGCGCTGGTGCTCGACGTGCGCGAGCCCGAGCACTATGCGGCCGGCCATATCCTCGGCGCGAAGAACCTGCCGCTGGCGCAACTGGAACAACGCGCCGGCGAGTTCGACAAGTACAAGTCCAAGGCGGTGATCGTGCATTGCGAAACGGGCAGCATCGCCGCGCGCGCCGCGAGCCTGCTCAAGGCGCGCGGCTTCAGCAACGTGGTCAACCTTTCCGGCGGATTCCGCGCCTGGCTGCAGGGCGGCCTGCCGGTGGAGAAGTGACATGGCGCGCGTGCTGATGTACCTGACCGCGGCCTGCCCCTACTGCCAGGCGGCGCAGCGCTTGCTCGCGCACAAGGGCGTTGCCCACGTCGAGACCGTGCGCGTCGACCTGGAGCCGGGGCGGCGCGCCGAGATGGTGCGGCGCGCCGGGAGCAACAGCGTGCCCCAGATCTGGATCGGCGGCCGCCATGTCGGTGGCTGCGACGAGCTGCACGCGCTCGAGCGCGACGGCGCGCTGGACCGCCTCCTGCTCGAGACCGAAAGGACCTAGGACCTTAGCGCCATGGCCGAAGAGCAGCAGCCCAGCTTCCAGATCGAGAAGATCTACGTGAAGGACGTTTCCCTGGAGATCCCGAATGCGCCGCAGGTATTCCTCGAGGCGCAGGGTCCGCAGCTCGAGATCCAGGTGCGCAATGAGGCGCAACAGTTCGCGGAGGGGCTGTACGAGGTCACCGTCACCGTCACAGTGACCGCCAAGGCCGGCGAGAAGACGCTGTTCCTCGCGGAAGCGGCGCAGGCCGGGATCTTTGCGCTGCGCGGCGTGCCGCAGGCCGAAATCGAACCGGTGCTTGCCATCGCCTGCCCCACGATTCTGTACCCCTACGCGCGCGAGACCATTTCGGACCTGGTGACGCGCGGCGGCTTCCCGCCCGTGCTGCTGGCGCCGGTGTCGTTCGAAGCGATCTACGCGCAGCGCGCGCAGCAGGCGTCCGGCGCCGCGCCGCGCATCGAACTGGCGAGCTGAGCCATGCGCCGGCTTGCCGCAGGCTGTTTATTCCTTCTTGCCGGCGCGGCGGTGCACGGCGCCGAGTTCCTGAGCGTGGGCGAGAACGCCGCCGTGCTGTACGACGCCCCGTCGCGTGAGGCCAAGCCGCTGTACGTCGTGTCGCGGCATTACCCGCTCGAGTTGATCGTCAAACTCGAGGCCTGGGTGAAGGTGCGCGACCACACCGGCGCGCTCACCTGGGTGGAGCGCAAGCGTCTCGTCGAGCAACGCATGGTGGTGGTCACTGCACCGTCGGCCGAGGCGCGCGCGCGTCCCGAGGACGGCGCGCCCGCGGCCTTCGTCGCCGTGCAGAACGTGGCGCTGGAACTGCTCGGCGCGGCACCCGGCGGCTGGTTGCGCGTGCGTCACCCCGACGGCGCCAACGGTTACCTGCGGGCGAATCTTGTCTGGGGGGCGTGAAGCGCGTCGCGGTGCTCGGCGCGGGCGCCTGGGGCACGGCGCTCGCAGTAGCGCTCAGCGCGCGGCATGCAGTGACGCTGTGGGCGCGTGACGCAGCGCAGGCGGAGTCCATCGCCCGCGAGCGCCGCAATCGTCGCTATCTTCCGGAGATCGAATTGCCGGCGCAGCTCGCCGTGAGCGGGCACTGGCCTGAGCAGGCAAACCTCTATATCTGCGCCACGCCGGTCTCCGGCCTGCGCGAAATTGCGGCGCAGGCCGGGCGCCAGGCGCCCCTCGTATGGCTGTGCAAAGGGTTCGAAATCGAAACGGGGCTCCTGCCGCACCAGGTCGTGGCGCAGGTGCTCGGCACGCGCGCTGCCTGCGGCGCGCTGTCCGGTCCGTCCTTCGCGCTGGAAGTGGCGCGCGGGCTGCCTTGCGCCCTGACCCTCGCTTCGGCGAACGCCGCGTTTGCGCGTGCCGCTGCGCAAACCCTGCACGGCGGCCGGCTACGCGTGTACTACAGCGCCGACCTCACCGGCGTCGAAATCGGCGGGGCGGTCAAGAACGTCATGGCGATTGCGGTCGGCATCGCCGATGGGCTCGGCCTCGGGCAGAACGCGCGCGCGGCGCTGATTACGCGCGGGCTGGCGGAGATCACGCGCCTGGGCGTGGCACTCGGCGGAAAGGCGCAGACCTTCATGGGGCTGGCGGGCGCGGGCGACCTGATCCTCACCGCAACCGGCGATCTGTCGCGCAACCGTCGCGTCGGCCTGGAACTGGCGCGCGGCCGGCCGCTCGCGGACATCCTGGCCGGTCTCGGGCACGTGGCCGAGGGCGTGCGCTCGGCGCGCGAAACCCTGCGCCGCGCAGCGCGCGAGCGCGTCGAGATGCCGATTACGCAGGCAGTGTGCGCGGTGCTCGAGGGGCGTCTCGCGCCGCAGCAGGCGGTGGAGCGCCTTCTGGCGCGGGATCCAAAGGAAGAGACGCGCGTCAGCCGGCGCCGGAAAAGCCCAGCTGCCGCCAGGCCTCGTACACCACCACGGCGACGGCGTTCGACAGGTTGAGGCTGCGGTTGCCCGGGCGCATGGGCACGCGGAGCTGCCGTTGCGGATCGAACTCCTCGAGCAGCGCCGGCGGCAGCCCGCTCGTTTCCGGCCCGAACACGAAGGCATCACCCGCCGCATAGCGCGCCTCGGCGTAATTCACGTTGCCGCGGGTGGACACGGCGAACAGGCGATGGCCGCCGAGCGCGTCGCGGCACGCGGCCCAGTCGCGATGTACCAGTACGTTCGCCACCTCGTGATAGTCGAGTCCCGCGCGCCTGAGTTGCCGGTCTTCGAGCGAAAAGCCGAGCGGCTCGACGAGGTGCAGACGCGCGCCGCTGTTGGCGGCGAGCCGGATCACGTTGCCGGCATTGGGCGGGATCTCCGGCCGGTAGAGCACCACGTCAAGCATCGGCCGGCGGGGCGGTACGCGCCACGACCCAGTTGACGACGCGCGCCGCGCCCGCGCGCTTCAATGTCGCCGCGAGCTCCTCGAGCGTCGCGCCGGTGGTCATCACGTCGTCCAGCACGGCGACCTCGGCGCCCGCGAGGGACTGCGTGCAGCGAAATGCGCCGCGTACGTTGCGCGCGCGCTCCGCGTGCGGCAGGTCGATCTGCGCCGGCGTGTCGCGGCTGCGCTCGGCCAGCGTCGGGGCGAGCTTGCAGCCGGTCGCCGCCGCCACGTGCCGGGCGATCTCCAACGCCTGGTTGAAGCCGCGCTCGCGCAGCCGCGCCGCGGACAGCGGCACGGGCAGAATGTGGTCCACGCGCACGCCTCGCGGAAGCTGCGACACCAGCAACCCGGCCAGCAGGGGCGCTAGCGCGAGTTCACTGCGGAACTTCAGGGCCTGCACCAGCACGTCGGCCGGAAACTCGTACGCCAGCGCGGCAATGGTGCCGTCGTAGGCGGGCGCCGCCGCGAGGCAGCGGCCGCAGACCGCGCCCGATGAGGACGCCAGCGCGCAGGACGGGCACCGCGGGGTGGGCAGGCGCGGCAGATCGGCGTCGCACTCCACGCACAACGGGCCGTCGGCGGCGCCGCGGCACAGGTAGCAGTTGCCGCCGAAAGCCAGGGTTCCAAAGCGCCGCGCGAGCTTGCCGAGCATCGCGAATATTGTGCGCTAGACTGCTTTCATGTGGACGGTAGCGCGGCTTTCGCGCGATCTTGCGATCGGAAAGTCCACCAGCCGGGCGCTGGTGGAGCAGGCGCTCGCGCGCATCGCCGATCCCACGGGGGAAGGCGCGCGCGCGTTTCTCAAGGTCTACGCGGACCAGGCGCGCGCGGAGGCGGAGCACTCCGACCCCCGCGTGCTTGCCGCCGCCGCCGCCGTCGAAGAGGTCCTGCAGGCGCGTGGTTGATATCGACGCGCGCGCCGCGCGCCGTCGCTTCGACCGCGCGGCAGCGACCTACCGCAGCGCCTCGCGCATCGAGTCCGAGGTCGGGGTGCGCATGCTCGAGCGCCTGGACTACGTGCGCGTGACGCCGGCGCGCATCCTCGACGCTGGCTCCGGCCCGGCGCCGCAGGCCGCCGCGCTCTGCAGGCGATATCCGCAGGCGCGCCTGGTAGCGCTCGATTTTTCCCTGCCCATGCTGACGCGCGCGCGCGCGGCTGCGGGCTGGCTGGCACGACTGAAAGGCGCCCGCCCCCTCGCGCTCTGCGCCTCGCTGGAGCACCTGCCGCTCGCCTCGGGCAGCGTGCAGCTGGTGTGGTCGAACATGGCCTTGCACTGGGCGGCGGACGCGCGCGCCGCGCTCGCCGAGTTCCAGCGCGTGCTCACGCCCGACGGCCTGCTGATGTTCAGCACCCTCGGCCCGGACACGCTGAAGGAACTGCGCGCGGCAGCCGGGCCGGGACGCGTGCATCGATTCGCCGACATGCACGACTTGGGGGACGCCCTGGTGGCGGCCGGGTTCGCCGACCCGGTGATGGACATGGAACAGCTGACGCTCGCGTATGCCGGCGCGGGCGCGCTGCTGGCTGATCTGCGCGCGAGTGGCCAGACACTGGCGCGCGCCGACCGTCCGCGCGGCCTTGCCGGCCGCGGCCTGCGCGCCGCGCTCGAGCGTTCGGGAAGCGACGCCACCTACGAAGTGGTCTATGGCCACGCGTGGAAGGGCGCGCCGCGCAAAACCGCCGACGGACGCAGCATCGTGCAGGTGAACCGGCTGCCGCGGTAGACTAAAATATGTTATTGTTCCGCCGCTTTTTCGCTGTGCACGCCGAGAGAATTTGTGACTACGCTGCGCTTCGACACCCCGCCGCGCGCCGCATTCGCCGCCGAGCTCGGCTACAGGTTGCAAAGATGATTGGGGAAGGGGCACTGATGTTGAAGAAGCTGGGTCTGGGCGTCCTCGGGTTGGCATTGTGCGGACTGGCGACTGCCGCTGAGTGGAGCCTGCAGCCGGCCGCCTCGAGGATCGCCGCGGACATCCGTTGGCTGCACGAAGCGATCCTGGTCCTGGTCATCGTGCTGTTGGTGGGCGTGTTCGGCGTCATGTTCTGGTCGTGCTACGCGCACCGCAAGTCGGTCGGCCACAAGGTGGAGCAGTTCCACAGGAGCATCATGGTCGAGATCCTGTGGACGGTGATCCCGGCGATCATCGTGGCGGTCATCGCCTGGCCGGTGACGAAGGTGGTGATTGCGCACAACGATGGCTCCAAGGTCGTGCTTGGCCCGAAGGACGGCCAGAACGAAGTCGTCCTCGACGGCATGCCGAGGACCGCGATGCAGCCGTCCAAGCAGAGCAACAGCGTCGAGCTGGCCGCGGCAATCAGCTTTACGCGAAATAACTGGCGGAACAAGACCGCCGAGATGATCCAGCCCGCCGACATCAAGGGCCAGAGCAAACTGCGATGAGCGCAGCAGCAGACACCCACGGCCACGACGATCACCAGGGCGCCTACGGCGGTATCATGCGCCGGATCACCACCACCAATCACAAGGACATTGGCACGCTCCACCTGGTATTCAGCCTGACGATGTTGTTCGTCGGCTTCGCCGACATCGCCTGCGAATTTCTGTTCAGTCAACCGGGGTCATCGCTATGGTCGTAGCAATCGTATTGGTTTTATTGGTCGTTGGCTCCGTCCTGTTCCACCTATTAAGCCCTTGGTATTTCACACCGATCGCCTCCAATTGGGGTGCGATCGACGACACGATCAGTCTCACGTTCTGGATCACGGGGTTGGTCTTCATCGCCGTCAATTTGTTCATGGCTTATTGCGTGATCCGCTATCGTCAGCGCAAGGGGAGCCGTGCGAAGTACGAACCCGAGAACAAGAAGCTGGAGGCGTGGCTCGTCGGGTTGACCGCAGTGGGCGTCGCCGCCATGTTGGCCCCCGGCTTGTTTGTATGGGCGAATTTCGTCGAGGTCCCGAACGACGCGGCGGTGCTCGAAGTCGTGGGCAAGCAATGGTCTTTTAGCTTTCGCTTTCCGGGGAATGACGGCAAGTTGGGTATCGTCGATGCCCGGCAGGTGAGCGACAAGAATCCGTTTGGCATGAATCCCGACGATCCCAACGGACGGGATGACGTCTTGGTATCAGGCTCGGAGCTGCACCTCCCCCTCGGCAAGCCGGTCAAGCTGCTGCTCCGCTCCATAGACGTTCTGCATAACTTCGCGGTACCACAGTTCCGGGCCAAGATGGATCTGGTGCCGGGCATGGTCACCTATTTCTGGCTCACCCCCACCCGCACCGGGAAATTCGACATCCTCTGCAACGAATTGTGCGGCGTCGGGCACTACGTCATGCGCGGCAAAGTCGTGGTGGAAGAAGAGCACGCGTTTCAGGCGTGGTTAAGCGGCCATCCGACGTTCGCGCAATCCTCGGCGCGGGCAACCGGCGATGCTGCCGCAGGCAAACAACTCTATGCAGTGTGCGCTGCCTGTCATGGCGTGCAAGCGGAGGGCAATCCTGCGCTGCATGCGCCGAAATTGAGCGGGCTGGGAGACTGGTACCTGCAACGGCAATTGAAAAATTACAAGCAAGGTGCCCGGGGCACACACGACAAGGATGTTTTTGGCAAAATGATGGCGCCGATGGCGGCGACGCTGGCTGATGACACCGCCATCGACAACGTCAGCGCTTATATCAAGACGCTGCCGGATAATCCTGCCCCGGCCACCGTGAAGGGCAATGCGAACAACGGTCAAACACTTTATGGTTCGACCTGTGGAACCTGTCACGGTCCAACTGGGCGGGGCGTACAGTCGATGAATGCCCCCGGGCTGAAGGGTATGAGCGATTGGTATTTGGTCACTCAATTGAAAAATTTCAAGCAGGGTATTCGCGGCGCCCATGCGCAAGACATGTACGGTCCCCAGATGGCATTGATGTCCGAAACTCTGTCCAACGAACAGGCAATCAATGATCTCGTCGCCTACATCAATACCTTAAAATGATGGGCTGGCTCGATTAGCGAAGAGGAGATTTTCATGGATTACGCTGCGCATGACGCATCGACGTTCGCCTCACCTGCCGAAGTCGAGGAGATGGAGCTTTATCATCCGAAAACTTGGGTAGGGAAGTACATCTGGAGCCAGGACGCCAAAGTCATCGCCATCCAGTACGCGGTCACCGCGATCGGTATCGGCTTGGTGGCGCTGGTGATGTCGTGGTTGATGCGGCTGCAGCTGGGCTTTCCGAACAGCTTTTCTTTCATCGACCCCAGCAACTACCTTCAGTTTGTCACCCTGCACGGCATGATCATGGTCATCTACCTGCTGACCGCGTTGTTTCTGGGGGGGTTCGGCAACTACCTGATCCCGCTGATGGTCGGCGCCCGCGATATGGTTTTCCCCTATGTCAACATGGTGAGTTACTGGGTCTATCTGTTCGCCGTGTTGCTGCTGGTGGCGAGTTTCTTCGTGCCAGGCGGG
>JANMSV010000050.1:0-10559 GCA_031389685.1 Betaproteobacteria bacterium | reverse complement strand
CATGATTGTACGCTCCCCTACTTGCCGCCACGGTCGTGCCCGCTAACGTGCAATGAACGACGAACGGAAAGGCAGAAAACCATCCATATGTAGATTGAACCATCTACTAATAGATAGCGCCATATGCCGGCATATATCTAGAGGTAGATAAATCTCCTCCCTCAACTTTCCACGATCCGGTCCTCGATTCCCAGTCTTTTGCTATCTCGAAAAGTGATCTCCTACAGCCTCTGCGGTTTCCGCCACAGTGCACCTAGCCGTTTGGCGCGCTCGCGCAGATCTGTCTCGTGGTATGCGATGCGGACGTACACGACATCGTCGTCCTGTCGCAGGGGTCTGCGGCCGCGGGCCTTCCACGGCACGGATTCGACGACGAGCTCGACGGTCTTGAGGCGCCCGGCAGCTGGCCGGATCGTAGACGTAGCGCACGCGAACCAGGCGTTCGCCGTACTTCTCGACGAGTTTGCGAGTGCCAGGCTGCCCCTGCCTGAGGGTGAGGCGCGTCTCCATGATGAGGAGAACGCCCGCTGCACTACGACGTTGACCGCTAGCGCGGATACGACCCGCTGTTCACGTCCACCGTGGTTCCGGAAACATAGTCCGGGCTGGCTGAGCCCAGCCATAGTATGACCCGCGCCACCTCTTCCGGGGTGCAGGGGCGCCCGGCGTGCACGGAACGCATGACGGCGTCCTTGCGCGATTGCGGCAGCTGCTCGTACATCGCGCTCTGCGTCGGGCCGGGCGCGACGGCATTCACCAGGATGCCATCCTTGCCCAGGTGGCTGGCGTAGCTCTTGGTGATGTTCAACAGCGCCGCCTTGGTGGCGCCGTACCAGAGGTCGGGATGTCCGGTGAAGGCGGCGACCGAACCGACGCTGACGATGCGCCCCGATTTTCTCTTGCGCATCTGCGGCGCGAGGGCTTCAATCAAAGCCACGGGCGCGCGAAGATTGACGGTCAGGATCTCGGCGGCGTGCGCCTCTGGAATCGCTTCGTACGGATCGCAGTAGAGGACGCCGGCGTTGTTGACCAGCGTGTCGATTGTTCGCAGCCCTTTGATCAGTTCCGGGATGCCGGCCAGTTCGCGCAGGTCGTAGTCCACGCGCTCGCCCACGACCTCGCCGGGAAACGCCTTGTCCAGCGCGAGGACCTTCCAGCCCTCCTGCAGGAACGCGCGCGCGGTGGCGAGCCCGATGCCGCGGCCCGCGCCGGTGACGAGGACCGCCGGCACGCTAGCCGGCGAGTCCGGGCATCGTGAACCCGGCGCCCTTGAGCTCCGGGATCAATGCCGCTTCCTGTTCCTTGTCCAGCTCCACCAGTGGCGGGCGCACGGTGCGCCACTGCGGGTCGTTGCCGAAATGCGCCACCACCGCTTTCAGCGCCGGGATCATCGGGTACTTCTGCATGATCTTGCGCGTCGCGCCGATGCCGGCCTGCAGCTGGTCCGCGTCCGCGGAGCGCCAGTTGCGGTAGACGTTGTCGATCGGCCCCGGGTTGACGTTGCCGGTGGCGGTGATGCAGCCCACGCCGCCGTGGCGCATGTTGTCCAGCAGGAAAGCTTCGCTGCCGGCGAACACGTCGAAGCCCGACTTGCCGAACTCCTCCAGCATCGCCCTGGTGTTCGACCAGTCCCCGGAGGAGTCCTTCACGCCGGCGACGATGCCCGGGTATTTCGACAGCAGCCGCCCGATCAGCTTGAGCGAGATCGGCACCTGCGACACCGGCGGGATGTGATACAGGTACACGCGCAACCGCTCGTCCCCCACGCGCTCGATCACTTCAGAGAAATAGCGGAACAAGCCCTCGTCGGTGACGCCCTTGTAATAAAAGGGCGGCAGCATCAGCACGCCCGCGCAGCCCATTTTCAGGGCGTTGGCGGTGAGCCGCACCGTCGCCGGCAGGGCGCAGTGGCCGGTGCCCGGCATCAGCGCCGAGCCCGGCACCCCGGCGTGCAGCAGCGCCGCGAGCAGCGTGAGCTTTTCCTCCACCGACAGCGAATTGGCCTCGCTGTTGGTGCCGAAGATCGCCAGGCCCGAGCAGCCGTTCTGCAGCAGCCATTTGCAGTGGCGCGCGAAGCGCTCGGCGTCCGGCGAGAGGTCGGCCTTGAACGGGGTGATCACGGGCGAGAGCACGCCCCGGATGCGGGCTGCGGTGCGGGGCTGGGCGGTGGGGAAGGCGGTCAGTGCCATGGTGAACTCGTGCCTGTCAATGAAGCCGGCATTATGCGCGCGCCCGGCGCCCTTCGGTACACTCCCAACCCATGTCCGGTCTCGAGCGGGCCTTCAACATCGAGGACCTGCGCCGCATGGCGCGCCGGCGCCTGCCGCGCGCGGTGTTCGATTTTTTCGACGGGGGCGCGGAAGACGAGCTCAGCCTGCGCGCCAACCGCGCCGCCTTCGAGCGCGTGCGCCTGCTGCCCCGTGTGCTGGTGGACGTGCGCCAGGTGGAAACCGGCGTGGAATTGTTCGACATCCACGCCAACCTGCCGATGGCGATCGCGCCCACCGGCGCCATCGCCGCCGGCCGCCACGGCGCCGACCTGATGCTGGCGCGCGCCGCGCGCGCCGCGGGCATCCCCTTCACGCTCGCCACGCCTGCGGGCAATTCGATCGAGGAGGTGGCGGACAAGGCTGGCGGGCGGCTCTGGTTCCAGCTCTACGTGCTCAAGAACCGCCAGTTCCGCGAAGGGCTGATCCGGCGCGCGCACGCCTCAGGCTACGAGGCGCTGCTGGTGACCGTGGACCTCGCGGTGGGCGGCAAGCGCGAGCGCGACCTGCGGAACAATTTCGTCGCGCCGTTCAAGCCGGGCTGGCGCAATGCGCGCGACATGCTGTTCAAGCCCGCGTGGCTCCTGGACATGGCGCGCCACGGCCTGCCCACGATCAAGAACCTGGAGGGCATGAAGCTTTCGTCCACGAAAATCACCGACATCGCCGCCTGGGTGGGCCGGGAGCTCGACGCCTCCTTCGACTGGCAGCAGCTGGACCGCATCCGCGAGCTGTGGCCGGGCAAGCTCCTGCTCAAGGGCGTGGTGCGCGCCGACGACGCGCGGCGCGCGCTCGCGCTCGGCTGCGACGGCGTGGTGGTGTCGAACCACGGCGGGCGCCAGCTCGACGGCGCCATCGCCACGCTGGACGCGCTGCCGGCGGTGGCGAAAGCGGTGGGCGCAAGGATGACCGTGCTCCTGGATGGCGGGGTGCGCCGCGGCGTGGACCTGCTCAAGGCGCGCGCCCTCGGCGCGCAGGCCGTGCTCACCGGGCGGGCGACGCTGTTCGGCGTGATGGCGGGCGGCGAGCCGGGCGCCAGGCGCGCCATCGATATCCTGGGCGGGGAGTTCGAGCGCGCACTGCAGCTTTGCGGCGTGAGCAAGGCGGAGGACATCGGCGCGGAGCTGATCGCGCCTTGAGCGCGCTGCCCGTCCTGGTGCTGGGCGGGGGCATCGGCGGGCTGGCCGCGGCGCTCGCGCTGGCGCGCAAGGGCTGCCGCGTGCGCCTGTTCGAGCAGGGCGCCGAGTGGAAGGAAATCGGCGCCGGCATCCAGCTCGGGCCGAACGTGTATCGCATGTTCGAGCTCCTCGGGCTCACGCAGGAGATCGAGCGCTGGTCGGCGCACCCCGGGAACCTGATCATGATGGACGCCCTGACCGGCGAGGAGGTGACGCGCCTCCCGGTGAGCGGCGAAGCATTCCGCCGGCGCTTTCGCGGATACCCCTACGGCGTGATCCACCGCGGCGACCTGTACCAGGTGCTGCTCGAGGCCTGCCGCGCGGAAAAAGGCATCGCGCTGCACGACAACAACAAGGGCGAGCGCTTCGAGGCGCAGGGCGAGCGCGTGGTGCTGCACCTGGCGGGCGGCGCGCGCGTGGAAGGCGCCTGCCTCGTCGGCTGCGACGGCCTGTGGTCCAAAGTGCGCGCGCAGATCCTCGGCGACGGCAAGCCGCGCGTCTCGGGTCACATTGCCTACCGCGCCGTGCTGCCGCGCGCCGAGGTGCCCGATGACCTGTGGCAGAACAACATGTTGCTGTGGGCGGGGCCGAAGACGCACCTGGTGCACTATCCGTTACGCCGCGGCGAGCTGTACAACCTGGTCGCCGTGTTCCACAGCGACCGCTACGAAGAGGGCTGGGACGTCTACGGCGACCCGCAGGAGCTGCGCCGCAAGTTCGAGCACGAGCGACCGGAGGTGAAGCGGTTGCTCGAGAAGATCGACGTATGGAAGATGTGGGTGCTGTGCGACCGCGAACCGGCGCGCCGCTGGTCCAAGGGCCGGGTGACGCTGCTGGGCGATGCGGCGCACCCGACGCTGCAATACCTCGCACAAGGCGCCAACATGGCGATCGAGGACGCGGTGGTGCTCGCCGCCTACGCTGGGATCACCGGCTTCGACTGGGAGAAAACCTTTCGCCTGTACGAGGACGCGCGCTACAAGAGGACGGCGCGCGTGCAGATCGTGTCGCGCTACTACGGCGAGGCGTACCACGCCACGGGCGTGGTGCGTGAACTGCGCAACGACATCCTCGCTGCGGTCCCCGGCGCGCCGCCCGATTTCCAGTCCGTCGCCTGGCTCTACGACGGCATCACGCTGCCTCAGGCAAACAGGTGATCCAGCACCAGCCGCTTGAACGCGCTCGCCTCGAGCGCGCCGGCGGGCAGGCGATCGGGCCTTGAGCTGATCACCAGCGGGCCGTGCGCCGGGTCGTCGGTCGGGCGCCCGTGCGAGCCCTTCACCAGGGCCGTGTCCTTCAGCGAGATCACATCCAGCAGCGTGCGCAGGCCGAGCTTGCGCTTGGCGAGGCGCCATCCGGTGGCGAGCATCGGCAGGCGGATCTGCGGGTCGATGAACAACTCGACCGGGTCGTAGCCGGGCTTGCGGTGGATGTCCACGGTGCGCGCGAAGTCGGGCGCCACGCGATCGTCGAGCCAGTAGTAGTAGCTGAACCAGCGGTCGGCTCTGGAGATCGCCACCAGTTCCCCCGAGCGCTCGTGATCCAGGCCGAGCGCGCGCTTGCCGCCTTCGTCCAGCACGCGCTCCACGCCGTCCAGCTTTTCCAGAATCGCGCGCACCGCGCCGATGCGGCTGCGGTCGTTCACGTACACGTGGGCGATCTGGTGGTCGGCGACGGCGAACGCGGCGCTGGCGCCCGCATCCAGGACCTCGCGCCCGTGCTCCTCGGGCCGCACCTGGATCAGCCCCGCCTCGCGCAGCGCGCGGTTGACATGCACCGCCTCGGTCACGGGCGTGATGCCGTATTCGGACACCACGATCACCTCGCGGCCGCTGGAGGCCGCGTAATCGATCAGCGTGCCGCACACGGCGTCGATCTCCCGCAGGTCCTGCTGCACGCGCGCATGACCAAGGTCGGGTCCCAGGCGCTGCAGGTTGTAGTCCAGGTGCGGCAGATAGGCGAGCGTCAGCGTGGGATCGCGCGTGCGCATGACGTGCAGGGTCGCCTGCGCGATCCATTCGCTGGAGGAAATGTCGGTGAGCGGGCCCCAGAATTTGAACAGCGGAAACGGGCCGAGCTTGGCGTCGAGCTCGTCGTGCAACGCCTGCGGCTGCGCGTAGTGATCCGGAATCTTCCTGCCGTCGGCCGGATACATCGGGCGCGGCGTGGCGCTCCAGTCCGCGCTCGAGTACATGTTGTACCACCAGAACATCTTGGCGCAGGTGAACTTCGGATCGCGCGAGCGCGCCGTTTCCCAGATCTTCTCGCCCGCCACCAGGCGGTTCGATTGCCGCCACAGCCAGACTTCCGCCAGGTCCCTGAAATACCAGCCGTTGGCGACGATGCCGTGCCGGTTCGGCAGCTCGCCGGTGAGCAGCGTCGATTGCACGCTGCAGGTGACGGCGGGGGTGATGGTGCGCAGCGGCCGCATGCCGCCGCGCGCCGCGAGGCGCTGCAGATGCGGCGTGTGCGCGCTGAGCAGGGCCGGTGACAGCCCGACGGCGAGGATCACGAGCGTCGAATGCATGCGGCGTAGAATATCAGCCCCATGGAGGCGCAATGAGCGTCGCGGCGCGGAAGCTTTTGCGCGATTGGCTGCTGCGCCAGCTCGATGCGCAGCGCGGCGCCTGGCTGGAGGCGCAGATCGCCGCGCTCAAGCAGGATCCAGCGGACGCTGCGCTCGATATCGCCTTGGGCATGATCCCGCGCCGGCTGGGCAAGGATGCGCTGGCGTTTGCCGCCACCGACCTCGCCGCGGCCGGCAAGGCCGTCGAGGGATGGGACCCGAGAGGCTGGGGTGTCGCCGACGCCGCGCGCATCCTGGTGCTGAGCGGGCTCCCGGCCGCGCCGCAGCCCTTCGCAGAGCGCTTTCGCGCGCTGTGCGCGACGGCAGACGTGGCGGAACTGATCACGCTGTACCGTGGGCTGCCGCTGTACCCGGACCCGGCGGACCTGGAACCGCAGGTGGGCGAGGGGCTGCGCAGCAACATGCGCGCAGTGTTCGAGGCGATCGCGCATTGCAATCCCTACCCGAAGGCGCATTTCGACGACCACCGCTGGAACCACATGGTGTTGAAGGCGCTGTTCATCGGCAGTCCGCTCGCCCCGATCCAGGGGCTGGACGCGCGCGCCAATCCGGAGCTCGCACGCATCATGTGCGACTTCGCGCACGAGCGCTGGGCGGCCGGGCGGCCGGTGCCGTTCGAGATCTGGCGCTGCGTCGGGCCGTTCGCCGAAGGCGCGGCGATCGACGACCTGGCGCGCGCGCTGGCGAGCGGCGAAACGCGTGAGCGCCGCGCGGCGGCGCTCGCCCTGTCCGCCAGCCCGGACCGGCGCGCGGCGCAGCTCCTGCAGGGCGTCCCGGCGCTCGCCGGCGACATTTCCGGTCGCCGGCTCACGTGGGCGACACTGCAGTAAACTAATCCGGACCCGTCGAGGATTCCGCCATGATGCTGATCGATCCGCACGCGCACATGATTTCGCGCACCACCGACGACTACGAGGCGATGGCGGCCTCCGGCGTGGTCGCCGTCATCGAGCCGGCGTTCTGGATCGGCCAGCCGCGCACCAACGTCGGCTCCTACCTCGATTACCTGTCCTCGATCGTCGGCTTCGAGCGCTTTCGCGCCAGCCAGTTCGGCATCCGCCACTACTGCACCATCGGGCTCAATTCCAAGGAAGCCAACAACCAGGCGCTGGCCGAGGGCGTAATGGAACTGATCCCGCGCTTCGCGCTGAAGGAGGGCGTGGTGGCGATCGGCGAGATCGGCTACGACGAGCAGACGGCGCTCGAGGACAAGTACTACCGCCTGCAGCTCGAGCTGGCCAAGAAGCTCGAGCTGCCGGTCATGATCCACACGCCGCACCGGGACAAGAAACGGGGCACCACGCGCTCGATGGACGTGTGCGACGAGCACGGCCTCGATCCCACCAAGGTGGTGGTCGACCATAACAACGAGGAGACGGTGCGCGAGACGCTGGAGCGCGGCTACTGGGCGGCGTTCTCCATTTATCCCAGCACCAAGATGGGCAACGCGCGCATGGTGGAGATCCTGCGGCAGTACGGCGCGAAACAGGTGATCGTCGATTCCGCCTGCGATTGGGGCATCTCCGAGCCCCTGGGCGTCGCCAAGACGGCCAAGCTTGCACTGCAGCAAGGTATCTCGGAACCTGATGTCAGGCTGGCCTGTTACCAGAACGCGTTGCAGGCGTACGGGCAGAGCGGCCAGATGAAGGAAGAGGACTGGCTCAACCCGGTCTCCATTGACCAACGTGCTGTATTTGAAGGAAATTCCATCCTGCGCGGCGGCCGAGAGCCGCGGGTGGAGCAGAAAAAGAGCCGGCGCACGATGGACGATCTGATCATCGAGTAGTGCGCCGTCGCCGCCTCGCTGCCCATTGCGCAGTGCAGCAAATTGTTTTTTGGATTGCAGAGAACGTTTGCGAACTTCGCCCGTGGGACGCGCCTCCGCTTGTAGAAAATTGCAAAACCGTGCGTATACTTATTTTCCTGCCGAGAGGCAGGCGGTGCGCTCAAGGCCGAAGGTCGTTCCAAATAATCCGGAGGAGGCAACATGAAAGTAGTGAAACTGGGAGGGGCGATTTCCGCCGCACTGCTGCTCGCCCTGGCGGGCGAGACGGCGATCGCAGCGGGCCCCAAGATCAAGCTTGAACCCCTGGTCACGGGCATCAACACGCCCCTGGCGATGGTGCAGCCGGCCGGTGACAGCCGGATGTTCATCATCGAGCAGAACGGCCGCGTGAAGATCCTCGAAGGCGGCAAGCTGCGCCCGACGCCGTTCCTCGACATCCGCAGCAAGATTCCCGCCCTGCACCACGATTTCGACGAGCGCGGGCTGCTCGGATTCGCCTTCCATCCGAATTTCAAGAGCAACGGAAAACTCTACGTCGCCTACAGCGCGCACCTGGACTACGGCGCGGATCTCGGTCAGATGCTGTGGTACTCGCACAGCAACGTGGTCGAGGAGTACACGGTGTCGAAGAGCGATCCGAACACGGCGGATCCGAGCTCGGCGCGGCGCATCCATTCGGTGGCCTGGCCGCAGTTCAACCATAACGGGCACTGGATCGGCTTCGGACCGGACGGCAAGCTGTACATCTCGATGGGCGACGGCGGTTACGCCAACGACTGGGGCATCGGCCATAACCCCGCCATCGGCAACGGCCAGGACATGACGACCCAGCTGGGCAAGATGCTGCGCATCGACGTGGATGCGCGCACCGGCGACAAGGCCTACGGCATCCCGTCCGACAACCCGTTCGTCGGCAAGAAGGATGTCCAGCCCGAGATCTGGGCGTCCGGCCTGCGCAATCCGTGGCGCTGCTCGTTCAATACCTCGGGCGGCGAGCTGTTCTGCGGCGACGTGCAGCAAAACAGCTACGAAGCGATCAAGACGATCGGCAAGGGCCAGAACCTCGGCTGGCGCCGCGTGGAAGGGATCATGCGCTGCTTCGACTACCTCAAGCCCGACGATCATCCGGCGAATTGCGACAAGTCCGGCATCACCCCGGCGATCATCGAGTACAACAACTGCACCGCCAAGCCCCAGGGCTGCAAGGGGATCTCGATCACCGGCGGCTATGTGTACCAGGGTAAGACGTCGGCCTGGAAGGGCAAATACATCTTCGGCGACTGGAGCAAGTCCTTCGGCGAGATGGACGGCCAGATCTTCTTCGGCACCAAGGGTTCAGACGGCAAGTGGAGCATGGAGGTCGCCGAGGTGACCAACATGAAGGGCAAGCTGCCCTACGTGCTGGCTTTCGCGCAGGACAGCGCGGGCGAGGTGTACGCCCTGACCTCGATCACCACGGGCCCGAACGGTTCGCTGGACACGATCTACAAGATCGTCGCGCAGTAATTCTTTCGCAGTAGATGGTGCCGCCGCCCCGCGTATGCGCGGCGGCGGTACGCTTTCCGGAGTACATTTGCGGCATGAGGAACGGACCTTCGAAGTGGCGCTCGGCGAGCGCACTGCTGTGCGCGCTCGCCGCCACGGCAGCACTTGCCGGCGAGGAGAAGGGCAAGGCCGCGAAGGAGCCGGTTCCCGTCTTCGACAAGGTTTACCTGTCGAACAAGAAGAATCTCGCGGCCGGCAGGGACGTCTGGGAAAACCAGTGCCGGCACTGCCACGGCGCCGCCGCCTACCCTGGCAAGGCGCCCAAGCTCAATCCCGGCCAGATGGCGCCGGACTTCATCTATGACCGCGTCACCTTCGGTTTCGGCAAGATGCCGGCCTGGAAGGACGTGTTCTCCGACGAGCAGCGAAAGGGCGTCGTCGCTTACATCAAGAGCGACGATTTCTCCCCCTAGCGCCAAATCAGGCGGCGCGCTTGCGTATCAGGGCCGTGGCGAGGACGGCGAGCAGGATTGCCATCGCGATCATCACACCCATGCCTTCGCGCGCCGTTTCCTCCACCCACCACACCTCCTTGCGCCAGAAACCGGGCATTGCGGGCCAGTAGAAGACCGTGGTGGCCGCGCCGATGACCAGACTGGCCCACAGCAGGCGTTCTCCCGCCTGCGAACGTACCTGCTCGAGGCGAAACGCGGCGGCGAAAGCCCATGCCGCCGGCACCAGGTAGATGACGATCCACAGCAGCGCGTCCGTGTCGTTGTACTGGACCGCCGCGAACCCGACCATCACCAAGCCGAGCAACATGTTCACGTAGCGCATATGACCAATTCTAAGGCAGGATGCTGAAAATGACATCGGATACCCGCTCGACGCAAGCGCGAACAGCCACGCACTGGCAACGGTTCTCCGTTCCCTACGAGTTCCCCATAGTCTTCACCGAAGGCGTGTTCGACCCGGAGAATCCGGCGCTGCGCGACGTGCTGTGCAGGCTCGAGCCCGCCAAGCGCCACCGCGTAGTGGTGTTCGTCGACGACGGCCTGAACGCGGGGCGCGCGCCGCTCACCGAGGCGATCGCGCAGTACGCGCAACGGCACGGCGAGGCGATGGAACTGGCCTGCGCGCCCGTCGTCGTGCCCGGTGGCGAGAAGATCAAGTCCGACCTGCATTTTGTCGAAAGCCTGCAGCAGACTCTGTTCGACCTGCGTATCGACCGCCATTCCTTCGTCATCGCGGTCGGC
>JANMSV010000127.1:0-4377 GCA_031389685.1 Betaproteobacteria bacterium | reverse complement strand
CTGGAGTCGCATGATCGGCTCGATCCCCACCGAGACCGAGGAGCAGAAGGCGCGCGTGGAAAAACTGAAGGTGATGGAAACCGCGAAGATCGCGCCGCTCGCCGTGTTCCTCGCCAGCGACGCTGCCAAGGATGTGTCCGGGCAGATCTTCGCGGTGCGCGCCAACGAGCTGTTCCTCATGTCGCAGAGCCGACCGGTGCGCTCGGTGCACCGCGCGGGCGGCTGGACGCCGCAGACGATCGCGGAACACGGCATGCCGGCACTGCAACGGAGTTTTTTCCCCCTCGAGCGCACCCAGGACGTGTTCACGTGGGATCCGCTGTAGCCGACACCGCGTACGCCGACCTGCGCGAGGGCGTGCGCGGGCTGTGCCTGCAGTTCGACTCCGCCTATTGGCAGAAGGTGGACGAGGCGCGCGCCTACCCGGAAGCGTTCGTCGATGCCCTGACCAAGGCGGGCTGGATGGCGGCGCTGATCCCCGAGCAGTATGGCGGATCCGGCTTGTCCCTCACGGAAGCGACGGTGATCATGGAGGAGGTGTCGCGCTCGGGCGGCAACCCCGGCTGCTGCCATGGCCAGATGTACAACATGAACACGTTGCTCAGGAATGGCTCGGAGGCGCAGAAGGACAAGTACCTGCCGAAGATCGCCTCGGGCGAGCTGCGCATGCAGGCGATGGGGGTGACCGAGCCGACCGCGGGCACCGACACGACCAAGATCAAGACCGTGGCGGTGAGGAAGGGCGATCGCTACGTGGTGAACGGCCAGAAGGTGTGGACCTCGCGCCTGCAGCACTCGGATCTCATGATCCTGCTCGCGCGCACCACGCCGCTCGCGGATGTGAAAAAGAAATCCGACGGCATGTCGGTGTTCCTGGTGGAGAAGGACCAGGCGCTGGGCAAGGGCCTGAGCATGCGCCCGATCCGCAACATGGTGAACCACGAGACCAACGAGGTGTTCCTCGACAATCTCGAGATCCCGGCCGAGAACCTGATCGGCGAGGAGGGCAAGGGATTCAGGTACATCCTCGACGGGCTGAACGCCGAGCGGATCCTGATCGCCGCGGAGTGCATCGGCGACGGCACCTGGTTCGTCGAGCGCGCAGTGAAGTACGCGAACGAGCGCGTGGTGTTCGACCGCCCCATCGGGCAGAACCAGGGCGTGCAGTTCCCGATCGCCGAGTGCCACATGGAGATCCAGGCCGCCGACCTGATGCGCTACAAGGCGGCGGCGCTGTACGACGCGCGGCAGCACTGCGGGGCCGAGGCCAACATGGCGAAGCACCTCGCGGCCAAGGCCTCCTGGGAGGCGGCCAACGTGTGCCTGCAGACCCACGGCGGCTACGGCTTTGCCGCCGAGTACGACGTGGAACGCAAGTTCCGCGAGACGCGCCTGTACCTGGTGGCGCCGATCTCCACCAACCTGATCCTGTCCTACGTCGCCGAGCACGTACTGGGCTTGCCACGATCGTTCTAGGGCCACAGATCGCCGTCCGCTAGAATCGGCCGGCCCATGCGCATCCTGGTATCCAACGACGACGGTTACTTCTCCCCCGGAATCGAAGCACTGGCGCAGGGCCTCGCCACCCTGGCCGAAGTGACCGTGGTGGCGCCCGAGCGCGACCGCTCGGGTGCCTCGAACTCGCTGACGCTGGACCGGCCGCTGTCGGTACGTCGCGCGGCCAACGGCTACTTCTTCGTCAACGGCACGCCCACGGACTGCGTGCACCTCGCGGTTACCGGGCTGCTCGATTTCGTGCCCGACGTGGTGGTGTCGGGCATCAATCTGGGCGCCAACATGGGCGACGACACGATCTACTCCGGCACGGTGGCCGCGGCGACCGAGGGCTTCCTGCTCGGCATCCCGTCGTTCGCGATTTCGCTGGCGAGCAAGGAGGCGCACCACCTGGAAAGCGCGGCACAGGTCGCGCGGCAGCTGGTGGAGCGCTTGCAGCGCGCGCCATTCGGGCAGCCGGTGCTGCTCAACGTGAACGTGCCCGACGTGGCGCCCTCGGCGCTCGGCGCGCTCCAGGTGACGCGCCTGGGCCGCAGGCACAAGGCCGAGCCAGCGGTGAAGATGCGCACGCCGCGCGGCGAAAACGCGTTCTGGATCGGCGCCGCGGGCGCCGCGGCGGACGCCGGGCCGGGGACGGATTTCCACGCCGTGGCAAGCCAGCGCGTTTCGGTGACGCCGTTACAGGTGGATCTCACGTTCCATGCCCAGGATGCGCCGATACGCGACTGGCTTGCCCGATGAACGCCGGCGTTCCGCGCAACCTCGCCGGCGTCGGCATGACCTCGCAGCGCACGCGCGCGCGCATGGTCGAGCGATTGCGCGACGCCGGCATCCGCGACGAGCAGGTGCTGGGGGCCATGGGGTCCGTGCCGCGCCATCTGTTCGTGGACGAAGCGCTGGCGAGCCGTGCCTACGAGGACACTGCGCTGCCGATCGGCTTCGGCCAGACCATCTCCCAGCCCTATGTGGTGGCGCGCATGATCGAGGCACTGGCCGCCGGCCGGGCGCTCGGCAAGGTGCTCGAAGTGGGCACCGGCTGCGGCTACCAGGCGGCGGTGCTGGCGCAGCTCGCGCGCGAGGTCTATTCGGTGGAGCGCATCCACGCGCTGCTCGAGCGGGCGCGCGCGAATCTTCGTGGCCTGCGCCTGTCCAAGCTGCGCTTGACGCACGGCGACGGCAACCTCGGGCTGGAGAAGGCAGCGCCTTTCGACTCGATCATCGTTGCGGCGGCGGCGCCCGGGCTGCCGCAGGCCCTCTTACGGCAACTGGCGCCGGATGGCAAAATGGTGCTGCCGCTCAAATCGCCGGACGCGCCGCGCGGCGCGCAGCGCCTCGCGCTCTACGAGCGCGGCGCACGCGGCATCACCGAGACGGTACTCGAGGCCGTACGCTTCGTGCCGCTGGAGACAGGAAAACTGTGACGAATCTGCAAACACGTTCCATGCCGATGCTGCTGGCCGCTGCTATCCTGGCCTTGGCCGGCTGCGGCTCTGTGCCGGAACAGGCGCCGGTGGATGACCTGCGCCCCATGGCGACCCCCACGCCCAAAGCCCACGTGTCGCCGGATGTCGCAGCGGCGGGCGCGGCGAGCGCAGTTCCCGCCGGGCACTACATGATCAAGCGTGGCGACACGCTCTACAGCGTCGCGCTCGAGCACGGCGCCGATTACCGCGAAGTCGCGCAGTGGAACAAGCTCGAGGACTCGACCAAGATCTCGGTGGGCCAGGTGATCCGCGTAACGCCGCCCGAAGGCCAGCCGTCGGTACAGGTGGGCGCCGCGCGCGGCAGGTCACCGCTGGAAGCGCGCCCGCTGGAAGGCGCCGCCGCGGAGCCGCAGGGCCGCGGCGACGGCGGCACCAAGACCGGGCCGAAAGCGCTGCGCCTGCCGTATTCGGAGGACAACCTGGCCCTGCTGTCCAAGGGTGACCCATCGGCGGTAGCGCTGGCCGCCGTTCCGGGGGCGCCTAAGCCGGTCGCCATGGCCCCCACACTGCCCGCCAAGCCCGAACCGGCGAAGCCCGGGGCTGCGGATCGCGACCCCGAGGCGATCGATTTCATCTGGCCTGCACGCGGCAGCCTGCTCGCCGGTTACGCCGAGGCCGGCAGCAAGGGCGTCGACATCGGCGGCAAATCGGGCGATGCCGTGGTCGCCGCCGCCGCCGGCCAGGTACTCTATACAGGCACCGGCATCCGCGGCTTCGGCAAGCTGATCGTGATCCGCCACGACAACGGCTTCAGCAGCGTGTACGCGCACAATCGCGAGATTCTGGTGAAGGAAGGGCAGACGGTGTCGCGCGGCCAGCGCATCGCCGAGCTGGGCGATACCGACGCCGACCGCCCAAAACTGCATTTCGAGATCCGCAAGTCCGGCAAGCCGGTCGATCCGCTCCGCTACCTGCCGGGCGACCGGCCGTCCTGAGCGGCGCTTATTTGCGCGCCGCTGGTTTCCTGGCGCGCGCCGCGCGCAAAGCTTCCGCGAGGTCGGCCACCGACAGCGCGTAGAACACGCTGCGGTTATAGCGCGTGAGCACGTAGAAGTTCTGCAGCCCGATGCGGAAATCGTCGGGCCGGCGAGGCGTTTCCAGCTGCAGCAGCACGGCTCGCGCTGCGGCGGGCAGCGGCGCGCCGCGCGCCTCGACACCGGCCAGGGCCAGTTCCTCGAGCGTATGGCGCGGCAGCGGATTGCCGTCGGCGTAGGCGCGGTAGGCCTCGCCGGAGACACGCGCGCTGCGCTGCACCGGCTCGCCGGGCTGCCAGCCGTGGCGCCGGAGGAAATTGGCCACGCTGCCGATCGCGTCGCTCGCGTTGCCCTGCAGGTCGGTCCGGCCGTCGCCGTCGAAATCCACCGCGTAGCGCAGGTAG
>JANMSV010000028.1:0-2533 GCA_031389685.1 Betaproteobacteria bacterium | reverse complement strand
GCTTGTTCAGCAACCAGTTGTAGAACGGCCGCTGGTCCTCGAACTCCAGCGTGCACGGCGAATGGGTGATGCCCTCGACCGCATCCTCGATCGGGTGCGCGTAGGTGTACAGCGGGTAGATGCACCACTTGTCCCCGGTGCGGTGATGCGTCGCGCGCTTGATCCGGTACAAAGTCGGATCGCGCAGGTTGATGTTCGGCGAGGCCATGTCGATCTTCGCCCGCAGGACGTGCGCGCCATCCGGATGCTTTCCGTCCCGCATCTCGCGAAACAGCGCCAGGTTGTCGTCGATCTTCCTCTCGCGGTCAGGACTGTTCTTCCCCGGCTCGGTAAAGCTGCCGCGGTTGAGCTGCACCTGCTCGGCCGACTGGCTGTCCACGTAGGCATCGCCCTCTGAAATCAGCAGTTCCGCCGCCTGGTACATGAAATCGAAGTAGTCCGAGGCGTATAACGCGGTGCCGTAATCGAAGCCCAGCCATTTCACCGTCTCGAGGATGGATTCGACGTACTCCTTTTCCTCTTTCTCCGGATTGGTGTCGTCGAAGCGCAGGTTGCACTTCCCGCCATAGTGCTGCGCCAGGCCGAAATTCAGCGCAATGGATTTCGCGTGCCCGAAATGCAGGTACCCATTGGGCTCCGGCGGGAACCGGGTCACGATGCTCTTGTGCTTGCCCGAGGCGAGGTCCGCCTCGATGATCTGCTTGATGAAGTTCGAAGTGGAGGGCGGCTGCGGCTTGTTCACGAAATCGATTCTAACGGCGCTTCGCCTACCAGACAGTCTGCAGCCGGGGAAAGCGGCGCAGCCGCTCGTCCGCGGTCACCAGCCTTGCGCCCAGGGCCAGCGCAGTCGCGGCGATGATCCGATCGGCCGGATCGCCGGGCGCCGATGCGTCAAAAGATCCGGCCAACACGGCGATTTCAGCCGTGACGGGCTGCACTTGCAGTTCCGGAAGCCGCGCGAGGTCTTCGCACCACCGATCCAGCGGAACTCCCAGCGCAAGGCGGCCGCGGCGCACCGCGGTGGAAATTTCAAGCAAGCTGATCGCCGACGCCCGCAGGAGCCCATCGGCCTGCGCCGAACGAATCCCGCGCTTCGCCCGCGGCGAAAGTGGTTTGCTGCCGCTGACCCACCAGACGAGGACGTGGGTATCGAGGACGATCAACGGTTCATGTCCCACTCTTCCGGCGCCAGCACCGGATCGAGCGGGTTGTCATAGCGCAGCACGCTCCCCTTCAGCCGGGCCCGGGCGGCGGCGGCCTCGTCCCTGGATGCCGCGGGCGGCGCGATTTCCGCGATCACCTTGCCTCTCGAAGTGACCCGCAGCCGCTCGCCGCCCCGCACCCTGGCAAGGTACTCGGGCAGCTTCTGCCGCAATTCGGTGACGTTGACGGACTTGGGCATGGCGCTAGGTGTACAGATGGAGTGTACACATCGTTCGCGCCGGCTTCAAGCCCGCGCCGCATTGCCGGTCGGCCAGCCGAGCGAGCCCGCACCGGGTAACATGCGCCAGCCATGAAAGCCGTAGGTTTTTACCAGCACCTGCCCATCGATCACCCCGAATCGCTGCTCGACGTCGAAATCGAGGCGCCGCAGCCGAGTGCGCGCGACCTGCTGGTGGAGGTGAAGGCGGTGTCGGTCAATCCGGTGGACACCAAGCGCCGCGCCGCCGGCGCGCGGCCCGGCCCGGAGCTCAAGATCCTGGGCTATGACGCCGCGGGCGTGGTGAGCGCGATCGGGCCGCAGGCAACGCTGTTCAAGCCCGGCGACAAGGTGTACTACGCGGGCAGCAACCAGCGCTGGGGCGCCAACAGCGAACTGCACCTGGTGGACGAAAGGATCGTGGGCCGCAGGCCCACCAACCTGTCGTTCGCCGAGGCGGCGGCCCTGCCGCTCACCACCATCACCGCCTGGGAAGCGCTGTTCGATCGCATGGGCGTGTCGAAATCCGGCGCCGACGCGGGCAAGCGCCTGCTGATCCTCGGCGGCGCGGGCGGCGTGGGCTCGATCGCCATCCAGCTGGCGAAGAAACTGGCGCGCCTCAAGGTGATCGCGAGCGCCTCGCAGCCGGACTCGATCGCCTGGACGAAGAAGCTGGGCGCCAATGCCACCGTGGACCACACCCAGCCGCTCCCGGAGCAGATGGCCGCCCTGGGCGTGCCGGAGGTGGACTACATTTTCTGCTGCAACAATACCGAGCAGGTGTTTCCCGTGCTGCCCCGGCTGATCGCGCCGCAGGGCCGCATCTGCTCCATCGTGCGCATGACCGGGCCGGTGGACCTGTCACTGCTGCAGGAAAAGAGCGTGAGTTTCTCCTGGGAAGGGATGTTCACGCGCTCGACCTTCCAGACCCCGGACATGCAAGCGCAGCATGACCTCCTGGAAGATGCCGCCGGCCTGCTGGAGTCCGGTGCGCTGGTGACCACGTTCAGGGAGAACCTGGGCCGGATCTGCGCCGCCAACCTGCGGCAGGCGCACCAGCGCATCGAGCAGGGACACACGATCGGCAAGCTGGTGCTGGAAGGTTTCTGAGCG
>JANMSV010000017.1:0-6289 GCA_031389685.1 Betaproteobacteria bacterium | reverse complement strand
GCCGGCGCGGCGCTCGGCGCGGTGCTCGGCATCTTCTTCTCGCAAAGTGCCCTGGTGATCCAGCTTGCCGCCTTCGCCGGCGGCCTTGCGGCCGTCGCGGTGGTGTACGCCGTGGGCGCGAACGTGCGCCGCCACGACCCGGTCCTCGCGCTGATCCTCGCCGGCATCGTCATCGGCACGCTGTTCGGGTCGCTCATCGCGCTGCTCAAGTACCTCGCCGATCCCTACAACCAGTTGCCGGCCATCACCTTCTGGCTGCTCGGCAGCCTGGCCGCAGTGGCGCCGCGCGACCTGGCGCTTGCCGCGCCCTTCGCACTCGCCGGCCTGGTGCCCCTCTACCTGCTGCGCTGGCGCATGAACCTGCTTTCGCTCCCGGACGACGAGGCGCGCGCGCTTGGTGTGCCGGTCGGCAGGCTGCGGCTTGCGGTGGTGTGCGCGGCTACGCTGATGACCGCGGCCGCGGTGGCGATCTCCGGCATCATCGGCTGGGTGGGCCTGTTGATTCCCCACGCGGCGCGGCTGCTCGTGGGCCCGGAGTTTTCGCGCCTGCTGCCGCTTTCCATGGTGCTCGGCGCGGCGTTCTTGCTAGCGGTGGACACCTTGAGCCGCACCATCGCGCCGATCGAGATCCCGCCGGGCGTGCTGACGGCGCTCATCGGCACCCCGTTCTTCCTGTGGTTGTTCGCCACCGCGAGGCGCTCGTGGCAGTGATGCTCGAGGCGCGCGGCTTGGGCTACGGCTATCCCGGCCGCGTGGTGGGCCGAGGCTTGGACCTGGAGCTCGGTGCGGGGGAGGTGTTGTGCCTCCTGGGACCGAACGGCGGCGGAAAGACGACGCTGTTTCGCACGCTGCTGGGGCTCCTGCCCGCGCAGGCCGGCACGGTGCGGCTCGAGGGTCAGTCGCTCGAAGCCCTGCAGCGCGCCGACGTCGCCCGGCGCATGGGGTACGTACCCCAGGGGCACGGCGCGCAGTTCGCCTTCACGGTACGCGAAGCAGTGCTCATGGGCCGCACCGCGCACATTGGCATGTTCGCCGCGCCTGGCGCGGCAGACCGGGATGCCGCCGAGGGCGCGATCCGGGCGCTGGGCATCGGCGCACTCGCCGAGCGCGTGGTCACCGAACTCTCGGGCGGCGAGCGCCAGCTGGCGATGATCGCGCGCGCGCTGGCGCAGGGCGCGCGCGCGCTGGTGCTCGACGAACCGACGGCGAGCCTCGACTTCGGCAACCAGGTGCGCGTGCTGCGCGAAATCCGGCGCCTCGCCGCCGAAGGCTACGCGGTGGTGTTTTCCACCCACGATCCGGGCCAGGCGTTCCTCGCCGCCAGCCGCGTGCTGCTCCTCGCGCACGGCGGCGCACGGCGCCAGGGCACGCCCGCCGAGGTGATCACCGCGGACAACCTGCGCGACGTCTATGGCATCGAGGTGCGCGTGGCGGCGCTGGAGGGCGCGCGCGTGTGCATGCCGGTGCTCTAGTGATGAGCGACAAGCCTGCGCGTAGCGTTCGTTTTTTCGCCGAGGAACCGCTCACTGCCGGCACGGTGACGCTCCTGTCCGAGGACGCGGCGCACCATGCGGTGCGCGTGCTGCGCCTGCGCGCCGGCGAAAGCGTCACGCTATTCGATGGCCGCGGCGGGGAGTACAGCAGCCGCGTCGCCGGGATCGACCGCCTGCGCGTGAGCGTGGAGGTGCTGGTGCACCATGCACTGGAGCGCGAGTCCCCTCTCGCATTGACGCTGCTGCAGGGCGTGTCCTCGAGCGAGAAGATGGACTTCACCGTGCAAAAGGCCACCGAACTGGGTGTCGCCGTCCTGCAGCCGGTGGTCGCGGCGCGCTCGCTCGGGCGCATCGCAGGCGAGCGTGCGGAGCAAAAGCGTTCGCATTGGCTGCGCGTCGCGATTGCCGCCTGCGAGCAATGCGGGCGCAACCGTGTGCCCGAGGTGCTCGAACCCTTGTCGCTCGCGCAGTACTGCCGCGCAGCGGCCGCGCCCGGCCTGCGCCTGCTGCTCGCTCCCGGCGCGCCGACCGGTCTGCGATCCGTGGCGCCGCGCCTTGAAGGCGCCGCGACCCTCGCCGCCGGTCCCGAGGCCGGCTTCACCGCCGAAGAGGAGGCGATGCTCGCCGATGCGGGCTTCATTCCGGTGCGCCTCGGACCCAGGGTGCTGCGCACCGAAACCGCTGCCCTCGCCGCCCTCGCCGCCCTCAACGCCCTGGCGGGCGACTTCTGACGCTTGCCTTAGAATCGCGCGCAATCATGGCCACGACACTCCAACCCGAGGCTTTCATCCGCTGGTTCCGCCAGACGACGCCCTACCTGCACGCCTTTCGCGGCCGCACCTTCGTCGTCGCCTTCGGCGGCGAGCTGATCGCCGAACGGGCGCGCTTCGCGCACTTCATCCAGGACGTGAACCTGCTGGCGGCGCTCGGCATCCGCCTGGTGCTGGTGCACGGTGCGCGCCCGCAGATCGAGGCCGAGCTGAAATCCAAGCGCATCCGCTCGCACTATGCCAAGGGGCTGCGCATTACCGACGCGCAGGCGCTGGTCGCCGTAAAGCACGCCGCGGGCGTGCTGCGCGTGGAAATCGAAGCGCTGCTGTCCCAGGGGCTGCCCAATTCGCCGATGCACGGCGCCTCGATCCGTGTCGCGTCGGGCAACTACATCGCGGCACGCCCGATGGGCGTATTGGACGGCGTCGACTTCCAGTACACGGGGCAGGTGCGCAAGGTGGACGCCCAGGGGATCGCGCGGCGACTGGAGGCAGGCGAAGTGGTGCTGATACCGCACATCGGATACTCGCCTACCGGCGAGGTGTTCAACCTGTCCTGGGAAGACGTGGCGGAAAACGTCGCGGTGGCGACGCGCGCCGACAAGCTGCTGCTGTTCGTCGACCGGCTGCCCGCGGACCGCAAGGGCGCGGTGCTGGGCGAGCTGACGGCGCGCCAGGCGGAAACCTTGCTCAAAAGCGCCGATCTGGGCGCGCACACCACACGCGCCATACGCCATGCGCTGCGCGCGCTTGCCGCCGGTGTGGCCCGCGCGCACCTCATTTCGCGCCGCACCTGGGGCGCGACGCCGCTCGAACTGTTCACCCATTCGGGCGTCGGCACCATGATCACCGCCGACCCGGTGCAGCGCCTGCGCGACGCGGGGCTGGACGATGTCGGCGGGATCCTGGCGCTGATCGAGCCGCTGGAAGCCGACGGCACGCTGGTAAAGCGCGGCCGCGAACGGCTGGAGCGCGAGATCGGGAATTTCCTCGTGATCGAGCACGACGGGGTGATCGTCGGCTGCGCGGCGCTCTATCCCCTCGCCGGCAACCAGGGGGCCGAGCTCGCCTGCCTGGCCGTGGCGCCCGATGCGCGCGACGCCGGCCACGGCGAGCGGCTGCTGCATGCCTGCGAGGCGCGCGCGAGGGGCATGAAGATCCGCAAGCTGTTCGCGCTCACCACGCGCGCCGAACACTGGTTCCTGGCGCAGGGCTTCAAGGCCGCGGCGCCGGCGGCGCTGCCCGGCGAGCGGCAGGCGTTCTATAATTGGAGGCGCGGTTCCAAAGTGTTCCTCAAGCGGATCTGATTCCCATGGCTCGAACAGTGAAATGCGTCAAGCTCGGCCGCGAGGCCGAGGGGCTCGATTTTCCGACTTACCCGGGCGAACTGGGCAAGCGCATCTTCGAGAACGTGTCGAAGGAGGCGTGGGCGCAATGGCTCAAGCATCAGACCATGCTGGTGAACGAGAACCGGCTGAACCTCGCCGATATCAAGGCGCGCAAATACCTGGCCGAGCAGATGGAGAAGCACTTCTTCGGTGAAGGTGCCGACGTCGCGGCGGGGTACGTGCCCCCGACGAAGTAAAAGGCTAGGCCCTGCGGGCCGTGACGGTCCGCACGCCTCCGGCCTCTCCCAACAGCAGCAGGTCGGCCGGCCGCCGGGCAAACAGGCCGTTGGTGACCACGCCCGTCACGTTGTTCAGGTCGGATTCCAGTCGCGGCGGGTCGGTGATCGTCAGCCCGCGGCAATCCAGGACCAGGTTGCCATTGTCGGTCTTGAAGCCCTCGCGCAATTCGGGATGGCCGCCGAGCTTGAGCAATTCGCGCCCGACGTAGCTGCGCGCCATCGGGATCACTTCGACCGGCAACGGGAACTTGCCCAGGACACCGACCAGCTTGGAGGCGTCGCAGATGCACACGAAGGTTTTCGCCACAGCGGCGATGATCTTTTCGCGCGTCAGCGCGCCGCCGCCGCCCTTGATCATGTAGAGGTGCTCGTTCACTTCGTCCGCGCCGTCCACGTACACCGGCAGTTCGTCCACCGAATTCAGGTCGAAGACGCGGATGCCATGCTTTTTCAGGCGCTCGGCGCTCGCCTCGGACGCCGCTACGGCGCCTTCGATGCGGCCCTTGATGCCGGCCAGGGCATCGATGAAGAAATTCACCGTGGAACCCGAGCCGACACCGACGATGGCATCCTCGACCACGTGCTTGAGCGCCTCGCGGGCGACGAGCTGCTTGAGTTCGTCCTGCGTCACGCTTTTTTCTTCTGTGGCGGCAGATCGGTGCACACGCTCTCGAACAATTCGGCGGCCATGCCGACCGACTCGCTCAGCGTCGGGTGAGGGTGGATGGTCTTGCCGATGTCGGCGGCGTCCGCTCCCATTTCGACGGCGAGCGCGAGCTCGCTGATCAGGTCCCCGGCGCCGGTGCCGACGATGCCGCCGCCCACGATGCGGTGCGTCTCGGCGTCGAAGATCAGCTTGGTGAAACCCTCGTCACGCGCGTTGGCGATGGCGCGCCCAGAGGCGGTCCAGGGGAATTTCGCCACCCCGACCTTCGTTCCGGCCTTCTTCGTCTCGTCCTCGGTCACGCCGACCCACGCGATCTCCGGGTCGGTGTAGGCCACCGAGGGCACGACGCGCGCATCGAAGTGCGATTTCTG
This sequence comes from Betaproteobacteria bacterium, assembly GCA_031389685.1. GTDB lineage: Bacteria > Pseudomonadota > Gammaproteobacteria > Burkholderiales > SG8-39 > JAABQT01. The sequence goes on along the minus strand of JANMSV010000017.1, from coordinate 1,361 downwards.
CCCGGCAGCGGCCTCGGCCGCGACGTGTCCCTCGTGCACCGCCTTGTGCGCGAGCATCGGGTTGCCGGCGATGTCGCCGATGGCGTGGATGTGTGGCACGTTGGTGCGCATCTGCGTGTCCACCGGGATGAAGCCGCGCTCGTCCACCGCGACGCCGGCCTTGTCGGCGCCGATGTTCCTGCCGTTGGGCACGCGGCCGACGCAGACCAGGACCAGGTCGTAGGTCTTGGGCTCCTGCCCTTCGATCGAAACGCGGATGCCCTCCCTGGTCGCCTCGGCCTTTGTAGTTTTCGACTTGAGCATGATCCTGTCGAAGCGGCCGGCGTTGAACTTCTGCCACACCGCCACCAGGTCCCGGTCGGCGCCGAGCATCAGCCCGTCCATCATCTCGACCACGTCGAGCCGGGTACCGAGCGTGGAATACACCGTGCCCAACTCCAAGCCGATGATGCCGCCGCCGATCACCAGCATCTGCTTCGGTACCGCTTTGAGCTCCAGCGCGCCGGTCGAGTCGACAATGCGCGGGTCGTCGGGCAGCGCATTTTCCCCAAGGCGCAATTTCGCCGCCTGCGAGCCCGCCGCGATGATCGCCTTGGCGAAGCGCACGCTGGTCTTGTCCTTGCCTTCCACCGCAATCTGATTCGGTCCGATGAACGCACCTGTGCCCTGCAGAACCGTCACCTTGCGCATCTTCGCCATCGCCGCGAGTCCGCCGGTGAGCTTGCCCACCACCTTGGTTTTGAATGCGCGCAGCTTGTCGATGTCCACCTTGGGCGCGCCGAAGCTGATGCCGTGCTCGCCAAGCGCACGCGCTGCGTCCATTACTGCCGCAGTGTGCAACAAGGCCTTGGAGGGAATGCAGCCCACGTTCAGGCACACGCCCCCCAGGACCGGGTAGCGCTCGACCAGCACGGTTTTCAGCCCAAGGTCGGCGGCGCGGAATGCCGCCGAGTAACCGCCGGGGCCGGAACCGAGCACCACGTGGTCGCAGTCGAGTTCGGCCATCTCAGAGCAGCGTACGGCGGATGTCGCCCAGCACGCTGGCGAGGTAGGCGGTAAAACGAGCAGCGGCCGCACCGTCGACGACGCGGTGGTCGTACGAGAGCGACAGCGGCAACATCAAGCCTGGGCGGTATCGGCGGCACGGCTTTCACGCCGATCATCAATGCGCCCGAGGTGGCGATCCTCGGCGTGTCCAGGTCCGCGCTGCGCCCGGTCTGGACCGGCAAGGAGTTCTCGCCCCGGCTGATGCTGCCGCTCTCGCTCGCGTACGATCACCGCGTGATCGACGGCGCCGCCGCCGCGCGCTTTACCGCGTACCTCGCCAGCGTGCTGGGCGACATCCGCCGTACCCTGCTCTG
>JANMSV010000004.1:0-17271 GCA_031389685.1 Betaproteobacteria bacterium | reverse complement strand
GGCAGCATTCGTCATCGCGCCGAGCGCGCACGCCCCGAACGCCTGGAGAGCACCCCATGACAAGCCCGATCGATCACCGGGAAACACCACGCAAGTGCAGTTCGCGCTGCACGGGCCTGCACGGCGTACGCCGGGCGCGATAGATTTTCCTATCCGTATATGCTGCGCGCGCTGGGAATCCGGGATTTCGTGATCGTCGAGCGCGTCGAGCTCGAAACCGGGCCGGGGTTCACCGTGCTCACCGGCGAAACCGGCGCCGGCAAATCCATCCTGGTGGACGCCATCGAGCTGCTGGTCGGCGGACGCGCCGATGCATCGCTGGTGCGCGAGGCAGCGGAGCGCGCCGAACTGTCGGCGGAATTCGACGTCGCCAAAGGCAGTGCCCTGGAAAAACATCTTGCCGACGCCGGGCTGGAAGGCGATCCGGGCAGCGTCATCCTGCGCCGCTCGATTGACCGCTCCGGCCGCTCGCGCTGCTTCGTCAACGGCCATACGGCGACGCTGGCGCAGCTCAAGGAGGCAGGCGAACGGCTGGTGGACATCCATGGCCAGCACGAGCACCAGTCGCTGCTGCGCGCCGCCGCGCAGCGCGAGCTGCTCGACGCGCATGCCGGCGCGCAGCCGCTCGCGCGCGACTGCGCCGACGCCTGGCGCGGCTGGAAGCGGCTGGAGCTGCTCGCCGCCGAAGCCGAGCAGCAGTTCGCCAAGCGCGAGGCCGAGCGCGAAGAACTGCAGGAGAAAGTGGCCGAGCTGAAAAAGCTCGGCCTCAAGGACGACGAATGGGACGGGTTGGCCGCGCAGCACCAGCGCCTCGCGCACGGCTCCAGCCTGCTCGCCGGCGCGCAATCGTCGTTGGAGGCCCTGTCCGAGGCGGACGGCGCCTGCCTGCCGCAGCTCTCCGCGGTCGCCAGCCGGCTGCGCGCGCTGTCAGCGCATGATGTCCACCTGAAGGCGATCGTCGAAATGCTCGATTCGGCCGAGGCGCAGGCGGCCGAAGCCGCGCGCGACCTGCGCGACTACGCATCGCGCGTGGAACTGGATCCGGAGGCGCTGCGCGAGGTGGAGCAGCGCATCGAGGCGCTGCACGCCGCGGGGCGCAAATACCGCGTCAAGCCCGCGGAACTGCCGGCGCTGGAAAAGGACCTCGCGCTGCGCTATCGGGAACTGGAGCTCGCGTCGAGCCCCGAGGCGCTACAGCGCGAGGTGATGGCCGTGAAGGGGCACTACGACGCCGCGGCGAAAAAGTTGTCGGCCAAGCGCAAGAGCGCGGCGCAGGCCCTTTCAACAGCGGTCACCGACGGCATGCAGCGGCTGGCGATGAAAGGCGGGCGCTTTTCGGTGGCGCTGCGCGCGCTCGATGCGCCCACCGCAGCGGGCCTGGAAGAGGTCGAGCTCGAGGTCTCCTCGCATTCCAGCCTGCCCCTGCGGCCACTTGCCAAGGTGGCCTCGGGCGGCGAGCTGTCCCGCGTCAGCCTGGCGATCCAGCTGGTCACGGCCAAGGCCTCGCCGGTCGCCACCCTGGTATTCGACGAGGTGGATGCCGGCATCGGCGGCGCGGTGGCGGAGACCGTGGGGCGTGCGCTGAAAAAGCTCGGCCAGGACCGGCAGGTGCTGTGCGTGACGCACCTGCCGCAGGTCGCGGCGCAGGGCGACGAGCAGTGGACGGTGGTGCGCGCCACGGCGCGCGGCAAAATCGGCGTCGGCGCTGTGCGCCTGGACCGAGCTGGAAGGATCGAGGAACTGGCCCGGATGCTCGGCGGCGCGGAAATTACCGCCACCACGCGCCGGCACGCCGCGGAGATGCTAGGCGTCGGCTAGGCTCTTGCGGTGCGGGCAGTCCTGCTTGGTGCAATCGGCGTACAGCGCGAGCGAATGGCCACGCAGCTCGAAGCCGCACTTGCGCGCCACTTCGCTCTGGCGTTGCTCGATTTCGGCGTCGTAGAACTCCTCGACGCGGCCGCATTGCAGGCACACCAGGTGGTCGTGGTGCCCGCCCTGGTTCAGCTCGAATACCGCCTTGCCGGCCTCGAAATGCTGGCGTGAGAGCAGCCCCGCCTGCTCGAACTGCGTGAGCACGCGGTACACGGTGGCCAGTCCGATGTCGATGCCTTCGGCGATCAGGCTCTTGTAGACGTCTTCCGCCGACAGGTGCCGCACCTTGCTGTGCTCGAACAGCTCCAGCACCTTGCGCCGGGGCAAAGTGGCCTTGAGGCCGGAATCCTTGAGGCTCTGCACGGAATCCATCCGCTATCATTATAGGCTTATGCATCGCGCCATTCTTCCTCTGGCCTGCGCGTGGGCGCTCGCCGGCTGCGGCATCCTCGAGCCGTACCGCATCGATATTCAGCAGGGCAATTTCGTGTCGCAGGAGATGGTGGCGCAGCTCAAACCCGGCATGACCAGGGAGCAGGTGCGCTTCGTCCTGGGAACGCCTCTGATGGCCGACATCTTCCACGCCGAGCGCTGGGACTACGTCTACACCCTGGAGCGGCGCGGCGCGCCGCGGCAGCAGCGGCGCCTGGCGGTTTTTTTCCAGGACGGCAAACTGGCGCGGCTCGACGGCGACCTGGCCGGTGCGGGACAGGGCAAGGGGGAGGCGCAATGAAAGTGGCGATCGCGGGCGCGGGCGGGCGCATGGGGCAGGCGCTGATCGAAGCAGTGCTCGCCGACGGCGGGCTGCAACTGGCCGCGGCGCTGGACGCCGCCGGGAGTCCGGCGCTCGGGCGGCAAGCCGGCGCATTGAAGATCGGCGCCGACCTCGCGGTGCTGGCCGCGGCGGACGTGCTGATCGATTTCACCCGCCCCGAGGGCACGCTGGTGCACCTGGAGGCCTGCCTGGCGCGGGGCAAACCCATGGTGATCGGCACCACAGGCTTCAGCGAGGCGCAGAAGTCGCGCATTCTCGACGCGGCCAAGCGCATCCCGATCGCCATGTCGCCCAATTTCGCCATCGGCGTGAACGTGGTATTCCGCCTTGCCCAGACCGCTGCCAGGGCGCTGGGCGACGCCTACGACGTGGAGATCGTCGAGGCGCACCACCGGCACAAGGTAGATGCGCCTTCGGGCACGGCGCTGAAACTGGGTGAGCTGGTGGCGGGCGCATTGGGACGAAAGCTCGGCGACGTCGCGACCCACGGCCGCGAGGGCGACACCGGTGAGCGGCCCGCAAAGGCGATCGGCTTCCATGCCATCCGCGGCGGCGACATCGTCGGCGAGCACACAGTGATCTTCGCCGGCGCCGGCGAGCGGGTGGAGGTGGCGGTGCGCTCGCAGAGCCGATCGACCTACGCCGCAGGCGCGCTACGCGCAGCGCAGTGGCTCAAGGGTCGCGGCCCGGGCCTGTACGACATGTTCGACGTACTTGGCCTGAAGTAGCCGGCGCGGTATAATTCGCTGCTCAAACGAGCGGGAGTGGCGCAAGCCTCTTCAGCTTTTTCACATCTAATCCGGGAGTTCGCCGTGCCTGTGCTCGATTCCGCCGTCCTCGTCCTCGCCGACGGGACGGTGTTTCGGGGCCGCGGCGTGGGCGCGCCGGGCCTCTGCGCCGGCGAAGTGGTGTTCAACACCGCCATGTCGGGCTACCAGGAAATCCTCACGGACCCGTCCTATTGCGGGCAGATCGTCACGTTGACCACCCCGCATGTCGGCAACACCGGCGTGAACGTCGAGGACGAGGAATCGCGCAAGGTGTATGCCGCCGGGCTGGTGGTGCGCGACGTGCCCGCCCTGATGTCCAGCTGGCGCGCGCAAAAGAGCCTGTCGCAGTACCTCGCCGAGGGCAATGTGGTGGCCATCGCCGATCTGGACACCCGCAAGCTCACGCGCATCCTGCGCGAGAAGGGCGCGCAGAACGGCTGCCTGATGGCGGGGAAGATCGAAATCGACCAGGCGCTGGCTGCCGCGCGCGCCTTTCCAGGGCTCGCCGGGATGGACCTTGCCAAAGTGGTGAGCACCGAAAATCCTTACGAGTGGCGCGAAGGCCGCTGGGAACTGGGCAAAGGCTATCGCGACGTTGCGAGCACGCCGTTGCACGTGGTGGCCTACGATTACGGCATCAAGCGCAATATCCTGCGGTTGCTCGCCGCGCGCGGCGCGCGCGTCACCGTGGTGCCCGCGCAGACCCCGGCGCGCGAGGTGCTGCGCATGCAGCCCGACGGCGTGTTCCTGTCCAACGGCCCGGGCGATCCGCAGCCCTGCGACTACGCCGTCGAATCGATCGGCGAGATTCTCGACACGACGCGCGTGCCGGTGTTCGGCATCTGCCTCGGGCACCAGTTGATGGGGCTCGCTTCGGGCGCGAAGACCCTCAAGATGAAGTTCGGGCACCATGGCGCGAATCACCCGGTGAAGGACCTTGAGACCGGGCAGGTGGTGATCACCAGCCAGAACCACGGCTTCGCCGTCGACGCGCACACCTTGCCCCCGACGCTCAAGCCCACACATGTTTCCCTGTTCGACGGCTCCCTGCAGGGCCTGGCGCGCACCGACCGGCCGGCGTTCTGTTTCCAGGGGCACCCGGAAGCCAGCCCGGGGCCGCACGACATCGCCTACCTGTTTGATCGCTTCACGAAAATGATGAGCGATGCCAAAGCGGGCTGACCTCAAGAGCATCCTGATCATCGGCGCGGGGCCGATCGTCATCGGCCAGGCCTGCGAGTTCGACTATTCCGGTGCGCAGGCCTGCAAGGCCCTGCGCGACGAGGGCTACCGGGTGGTGCTGGTGAATTCCAATCCGGCCACCATCATGACCGACCCCGAAATGGCCGACGCCACCTACATCGAGCCGATCACCTGGCAGATGGTGGCGCGCATCATCGAGAAAGAGCGCCCGGATGCGCTGCTGCCGACCATGGGCGGGCAGACCGCGCTCAACTGCGCGCTCGACCTGGCGCGCGAAGGCATACTGGAAAAGTTCGGCGTGGAGATGATCGGCGCCTCGCGCGAGGCCATCGACAAGGCCGAGGACCGGGAAAAATTCAAGCAGGCCATGACGCGCATCGGCCTCGCCTCGGCGCGCTCCTCGCTCGCCCACTCGATGGAGGAGGCGCTGCAGGTGCAGGCGAGCCTGGGCTTTCCGGCGGTGATCCGGCCCTCCTTCACGCTGGGCGGTACGGGCGGGGGCATCGCCTACAACCGCGAGGAGTTCGTCGCCATCTGCGAACGCGGGCTGGAAGCTTCGCCCACCAACGAACTGCTGATCGAGGAGTCGGTGATCGGCTGGAAAGAGTTCGAGATGGAGGTGGTGCGCGACCGCAAGGACAACTGCATCATCATCTGCTCGATCGAGAACGTGGACGCGATGGGCGTGCACACCGGCGACTCGATCACGGTGGCGCCGGCGCAGACGCTTACCGACAAGGAATACCAGATCATGCGCGACGCCTCGATCGCGGTGCTGCGCGAGATCGGGGTGGACACGGGCGGCTCCAACGTGCAATTCGCCATCAACCCGGACGACGGGCGCATGCTGGTGATCGAGATGAACCCGCGCGTCAGCCGCTCCTCGGCGCTCGCCTCCAAGGCGACGGGATTTCCGATCGCCAAGGTGGCGGCCAAGCTCGCCGTGGGCTACACGCTCGATGAGCTCAGGAACGAAATCACCGGCGGCGCCACGCCGGCGTCGTTCGAGCCGAGCATCGACTACGTGGTCACCAAGGTGCCGCGCTTCGCGTTCGAGAAATTCCCGCAGGCCAACGACCGGCTCACCACGCAGATGAAGTCGGTGGGCGAAGTGATGGCGATCGGGCGCACGTTCCAGGAATCTTTCCAGAAGGCGCTGCGCGGCCTGGAAGTCGGCGTGGACGGGCTCAACCAGCGCACCACGGACCGCGAGACCATCGAGCGGGAGCTTGGCGAGCCGGGCCCGGACCGCATCTGGTACGTGGGGGATGCTTTCGAGAACGGCTTCACGCTCGAGGAAGTGCACCGCCTCACGCACATCGATCCCTGGTTCCTGGCGCAGATCAAGGAGATCGTCGACCTGGAGATGGAGCTCGACGACCAGAAGCTGGCCGACGTCGACGCGGATACCTTGCGCATGTTGAAGCGCAAGGGATTCTCGGACCGGCGCCTGGCCTACCTGTTCAACACCGGGGAAATGGCGGTGCGCGAAAAGCGCCACCAGCTCGGCATCCGCCCGGTGTACAAGCGCGTGGACACCTGCGCCGCCGAATTCGCCACCCGCACCGCCTACCTGTACTCGACGTACGAAGACGAGTGCGAGGCCGAGCCCACCGAGCGCAAGAAGGTCATGGTGCTGGGCGGCGGGCCGAACCGCATCGGCCAGGGCATCGAGTTCGACTATTGTTGCGTGCACGCGGCACTGGCGCTGCGCGAGGCCGGCTTCGAGACCATCATGGTCAACTGCAACCCGGAGACCGTCTCCACGGACTACGACACCTCGGACCGGCTGTACTTCGAGCCGCTGACGCTGGAAGACGTGCTGGAGATCGTGGACAAGGAGAAACCCTGGGCGTGATCGTCCAGTACGGCGGCCAGACGCCGCTCAAACTGGCGCGCGACCTCGCGGCCGCGGGCGTGCCGATCATCGGCACCAGCGCCGACTCCATCGACGTCGCGGAGGACCGCGAGCGTTTCCAGAAGCTGCTCGAGAAGTTGAAACTCCGGCAACCACCCAACCGCACCGCGCGCTCGGTGCCCGAAGCGGTGAAGCACGCCGAGCAGATCGGCTACCCGGTGGTGGTGCGGCCGAGCTACGTGCTGGGCGGGCGCGCGATGGAGATCGTGCACCATCAGGCGGATCTCGAGCGCTATATGAAGAACGCGGTAAAAGTATCGAACGATTCCCCCGTATTGCTCGACAGGTACCTGTCGGATGCGATCGAGGTGGACGTGGATTGCATCTCGGACGGCAAAGAAGTGCTGATCGGTGGCGTAATGGAGCACGTCGAGCAGGCGGGGGTGCACTCGGGCGATTCCGCCTGCTGCCTGCCGCCGCACTCGCTCTCGCCCGAACTGGTGCAGGAGTTGCACCGGCAGACCGAGATCATGGCGCGCGCGTTGCAGGTGTGTGGACTCATGAACGTGCAATTCGCCATTCAGAAAAATGAGCAGGGGAGCATCGTCTACGTGCTGGAAGTCAATCCGCGCGCATCGCGCACCGTTCCTTTCGTATCCAAAGCCACCGGCCGGCCGCTGGCCAAGATCGCCGCGCTGTGCATGGCCGGTACCACGCTCGCCGCGCAGAAAGTGCGGGGCGACATCACGCCGCCTTACTTCTGCGTCAAGGAAGCGGTGTTCCCGTTTGCCAAGTTTCCCGGGGTGGACACGATCCTCGGACCGGAGATGAAGTCCACCGGCGAAGTGATGGGCGTCGGCGCGACTTTCGGCGAAGCCTTCGTCAAGTCCCAGCTGGCGGCGGGGGTGAAACTGCCCAAGACGGGACGCGCTTTCATCAGCGTGCGCGATGGCGACAAGCGCGCGGCCGTCGAGGTCGGGCGCGACCTGGCGAAGCTGGGCTTCAAGCTGCTGGCGACGCGCGGCACCGCGGCGATCCTGGCGCAGCACGGCGTGGAGGTGGCGCCGGTGAACAAGGTCACCGAAGGCCGTCCCCATATCGTGGACATGATCAAGAATGGCGAAGTGAGCTTCATCGTCAACACGGTGGAAGATACCCGCACCGCGATTTCTGATTCGCGCGCCATCCGCGTGACCGCGCTGGCGCAGCGCGTAACGTATTACACGACCATCGCCGGCGCCAAGGCGGCCTGCGCCGGGATGCAGCACCTGGCGCAGCTGGAGCCGTACCGGCTGCAGGACTTGCATGCGAAACTAAGGGGTAACGTGATGACTCGAGCGGTAGCATCCTAGCAATGGCCAAGACACCCATGACCCTGCGCGGCGCCGAGCTGCTGCGCGTGGAGCTGCACCGGCTCAAGACCATCGAGCGTCCCGCCACCTCCCAGCTGATCGCCGAGGCCCGGGGGCACGGGGACCTTTCGGAAAACGCCGAATACGACGCGGCGCGCGAGCGCCAGGGGTTCGTCGAGGGGCGGATTTCCGAGATCGAGGCCAAACTCGGCAATGCCCAGATGATCGATCCGAAACTGCTCGACGCCGATGGGCGCTGCGTGTTCGGCGCGACGGTCGACCTGCAGGAAAAGGGCGAGAAGCCGATCACCTACCAGATCGTCGGCGAGGACGAGGCCGACATCAAGGCGCACCGGATCTCGATCAGTTCGCCGATCGCGCGCGCCCTGATCGGCAAGGAGGCGGGCGACGAGGTCAACGCGCAGACACCCGGCGGGGTGAAAAAGTACGAAATCCTCGACGTGCGCTACGAGTAGGGCTTAGCGTCGCGCGTCCCGGGGACGCCTGCGCTGCGGGCGTTGCGCCCCCCCGGACTTCCGGCGGCGTGAAGGCTTGCGGATTTCCTTGCGCTCGGGCCAGCCCGACGTGGCGCGCCGGGGGAGGCGGGGCCTGGGTCCGGAGGGCGCTTCCGGTTCGGGTTTCCGGCGGTAAACAATCAGCATCTTGCCGATATGCTGCACTGCTTGCGCGTTGGTGCGCTCGCAGATGCTGGCCAGCGCCACGTCGCGCTCGTCGTGATTGAGCGGGGCGGCGCGGATCTTGATCAACTCGTGCGCCGTCAGCGCCCGGTCGATCTCGGCGATGACGGCCTCGGTGAGGCCCTTCTCTCCCAGTTGAAGGATGGGATGAAGGCCATGTGCGCGAACTCGCAGCTGTTTTCGATCGGTGGTGCTCAAGTCGGTCATGCTTGCAGTATAAGCACAGCCTAGAATTCGCCTTGATGGCCAAATCCAACAAAGCCTGGCTCCGCCGCCACGTCACCGACACCTTCGTCCGCCAGGCCAGGGAGGCCGGCTACCGCTCGCGCGCCGCTTACAAGCTGCTGGAATTCATCACGAAGGACAAGCTCCTGAAGCCCGGCATGCGGGTGCTCGACCTCGGCGCAGCCCCCGGCGGCTGGTCGCAGGTGGTAGCCGAGAAGGTAAAGCCGTACGGCAAGGTGGTGGCGGTGGACCTGCTGGAGGTCAAGCCAATCCACGGGGTGACGATCTTCAAAGGGGACTTCCGCGAAGTGGATCTCGAAGGAGCCCTCGGCGGCAAGGCCGACGTCGTGCTTTCTGACATGATGCCCAACATCACCGGGGTGCCTTTGGTGGACCAGGCGCGGGCCGCCGAGGTCTCGATGGCGGCGATCGGGCTGTGTGAAAGAGTGTTGAAGCCGGAAGGGGCGTTGCTGCTGAAGGTGTTCCACGGCGGAGCCTTCGATGAGGTGCTGAAGGAGCTAAAGGCGGTGTTTCAATCAGTTGCGGTGAGGAAGCCCGCTGCCTCCCGAGGGGAATCACGAGAGAATTATTTGTTGGCGCGGGGCTTGAAAAGCCATTGAACCGGCGCGCCGCGCCGCAATCTAGCTAAAACGGCGTAAACTGATTTTTTGCCGCGCCGCCCCAAAAAGGAGCAAGTCCTTGAACAACATGCTTAAAAACCTGGTCATCTGGCTCGTGATCGGCCTCGTGCTGATGACCGTGTTCAACCAGTTCAACGCCCGGCAGACGGCGCAGGCGCCGCTGGAATACTCCCAGTTCCTGGATGAAGTGAAATCCGGGAACATCGCCAAGGTGACGATCGAGGGGCGCCAACTCAAGGCCACGACCGCGGACGGCAAGCGCGTGACCAGCTACTCGCCGGGCGATATCTGGCTGGTGTCGGACCTGCTCAAGTATGGCGTGAAAGTCGAGGCGAAGCCGGAAGAGGAACCCTCCCTCCTGATGAACATCTTCGTGTCCTGGTTCCCGATGCTGCTCCTGATCGGCGTGTGGATTTTCTTCATGCGCCAGATGCAGGGCGGCGGACGCGGCGGCGCGTTCAGCTTCGGCAAGTCCAAGGCCCGGCTGCTGGATGAGTCCACCAACACCGTGACGTTCGCCGACGTCGCGGGCTGCGAGGAGGCGAAGGAGGAAGTGTCGGAGTTCGTCGATTTTCTGCGCGACCCGACCAAGTTCCAGAAGCTCGGCGGCAGGATCCCGCGCGGCGCGCTGATGGTCGGCTCGCCCGGCACCGGCAAGACGCTGCTCGCCCGCGCCATCGCCGGCGAAGCCAAGGTGCCGTTCTTCTCCATCTCCGGCTCCGACTTCGTCGAGATGTTCGTCGGCGTGGGCGCGGCCAGGGTGCGCGACATGTTCGAGCAGGCGAAGAAGCACGCCCCGTGCATCGTGTTCATCGACGAGATCGACGCGGTCGGCCGCCAGCGCGGCGCCGGTCTGGGCGGCGGCAACGACGAGCGCGAGCAGACGCTGAACCAGCTGCTGGTCGAAATGGACGGCTTCGAAGCCAACGTGGGCGTGATCGTGATCGCCGCCACCAACCGCCCCGACGTGCTCGACCCGGCGCTTCTGCGCCCGGGAAGGTTCGACCGGCAGGTGGTGGTGCCGCTCCCGGACATCCGCGGTCGCGAGGAAATCCTCAAGGTGCACATGCGCAAAGTCCCGCTCGCGCCCGACGTGGTTCCCGACATCATCGCGCGGGGCACCCCGGGATTCTCGGGCGCGGACCTCGCCAACCTGGTGAACGAGGCGGCGCTGTTTGCCGCGCGCGGCAACAAGCGCCTGGTGGACATGGAGGACTTCGAGCGCGCCAAGGACAAGATCATCATGGGCGCCGAGCGGCGCTCGATGGTGATGCCGGTCGAGGAGCGCAGGAACACCGCGTATCACGAGTCCGGCCACACGGTAGTGGCTAAGCTGCTGCCCAAGACCGACCCGGTGCACAAGGTGACCATCATCCCGCGCGGCCGCGCGCTGGGGGTCACCATGCAGTTGCCGACGGAGGACCGCTACAGCCAGGACCGCGAGCGTCTGCTCAACACGATCACCGTGCTGTTCGGCGGGCGCATCGCCGAGGAATTGTTCATGCACCAGATGACCACCGGCGCCTCGAACGATTTCGAGCGCGCCACCGAGATCGCCCGCCGCATGGTCACGCAGTGGGGCATGTCCGACGAATTGGGCACCATGGTCTACGGCGAGAACGAGGGTGAGGTGTTCCTCGGCCGCTCGATCACCACGCACAAGAACGTGTCGGAAGCGACGCTGCAGAAGGTGGACGCCGAGATCCGCCGCATCATCGACACGCAGTACAAGCTGGCGCGCAAGCTGCTGGAGGAAAACCGCGACAAGGTCGAGGCGATGGCCAAGTCGCTGCTCGAGTGGGAAACGCTGGACGCCGACCAGATCAGCGACGTGATGGCCGGCAAGCCGCCGCGCCCGCCCAAACCCAGCTCCAGCGCCTCGAAGCCCAGCGACGGCGCGGCCAACGACGGCACGCAGGGCGCCGCGGCACCCGCACCCACAATTTGACCCTGCATTGCGGCCGCTTCGAGCTGAGCCTCGAGCGGCCGCTGGTCATGGGCGTGGTCAATGTCACGCCCGACTCCTTTTCCGATGGCGGGAAGTCCCTGGACTCGCGCTCCGCGGTCGCGCACGCCCGGCGGCTGATCGGGGAGGGCGCGGACCTGGTGGACGTCGGCGGTGAATCCACCCGCCCCGGCGCGGCCCCGGTCTCCGAAGACGAAGAGCTGCAGCGCATTCTTCCCGTGCTGGAGGCGCTGCGCGATATTCCCGTGTCAGTGGACACGCGCCGGCCAAAGGTGATGCAGGCCGCGCTCGCCGCGGGCGCCTCGATGATCAACGACGTTGAGGCGCTGCAGGCGCCGGGCGCGATGCTGGCAGTGGCGCAGAGCGGTTGCGGCCTGTGCCTGATGCACATGCAGGGCGATCCCCGGACCATGCAGCACGCCCCGAGCTATGACGACGTGGTGCATGAGGTCGGGGATTTCCTCGCCGCGCGCATTGCAGCCTGCGAGCAGGCAGGGATCGCACGCAGCCGAATCACGGTCGACCCGGGCTTTGGCTTTGGCAAGACCGTGGACCACAACCTCGCGCTGCTCAAGCGCCTGCCGGAGTTCGCCCGCCTGGGGGTGCCGGTCCTCGCCGGCTGGTCGAGGAAATCCTCGCTCGGCCGCATCACCGGCCGCGACACGGGCGAGCGGCTCGCCTCGAGCCTGGCCGCCGCGTTGCTCGCCCTGCTCGGAGGGGCGAGAATACTGCGCGTGCACGACGTGAAAGAAACCCGCGACGCGGTCCTGATGTTCCAAGCCTGGCGCAAGGCATGACGCGCAAATACTTCGGCACGGACGGCGTGCGCGGCACGGTCGGCCAGGCGCCGATGACGCCGGACTTCGTCCTGCGCCTGGGCTATGCCGCGGGCAAGGTGCTCTCCGGCCACGCGCGCCAGCCGGCGGTTCTGATCGGCAAGGACACGCGCATCTCCGGTTACATGATCGAGGCGGCGCTGGAGGCCGGTTTCTCGGCAGCGGGCGTGGACGTGCTCCTGTGCGGGCCGCTGCCGACGCCCGGCGTGGCCTATCTGGCAAGGGCATTGCGCCTGTCCGCCGGCGTGGTGATCAGCGCCTCGCACAATCCCTACGCCGACAACGGCATCAAGTTCTTCTCGGGCGAGGGCTTCAAGCTGCCCGATGCGGTGGAAGCCGAGATCGAACGCGCGCTGCAGTCCCCGATCGGCTGCAACGAGTCCTCGAAGCTGGGCAAGGCGCGCCGCGTGGACGACGCCGGCGGCCGCTACGTCGAGTTCTGCAAGTCCTGCTTTCCCGCCGAGCTGGACCTGCGCGGCCTGCGCATCGTGGTGGACTGCGCACATGGGGCGGCCTACAGCGTCGCGCCGCACGTGTTTCATGAACTTGGCGCGGATGTGGTGCCGAGCGGCGTGTCGCCGGACGGCTTCAACATCAACGACATGTCCGGCGCCAACGCGCCGCCCCAGCTGCAGAGCGCGGTACGGCTGCACAAAGCGGACTTCGGCATCGCGCTGGACGGCGATGGCGACCGCCTGCTGATGGCGGATGCCGCCGGGACACTGTACGACGGCGACCAGCTGCTTTACGCCATCGTCAAGCACCGGGCGTTGAAGGAGAGGGTGGCTGGCGTCGCCGGGACGCTGATGACCAATTACGCGGTGGAGCAGGCCTTCGCGAAACTCGGCGTGCCTTTCGCGCGCGCCAAGGTGGGCGACCGCTACGTGCTGGAGATGCTGCGCGAAAAGGGCTGGCTGCTCGGCGGGGAGAATTCGGGCCACATCATCTGCCTGGACAAGCACACCACCGGCGACGGCATCGTCTCGGCGCTGCAGGTGCTTGCCGCATTGCGCGAATCGAAGCAGTCGCTCGCCGAGCTGACCGCGGAGTTGGTCATGCTTCCGCAGGTGCTGGTAAACGTGCCGGTGCCGAAGGGATTCGAGTGGCAGAAGGATCGCGCCATTGCCGCTGCGCAGGCCGAGGCGGAGAGGTCGCTCAACGGGCGCGGGCGCGTGTTGTTGAGGCCCTCGGGCACCGAGCCGCTGCTCAGGGTGATGGTGGAGGGCGAGCCGAGGCAAGTCGTTGAGCAGGCGGCGAATTCCATTGCCGCTGCAGTACGCCGGGCTGCTGCCGGCTGAGGCCTTGCCATTTGGCTGACGTTTCCATATTATTGGAAACATGGAAACGACGCAGGCCGTCCAAGCACTGAGCGCGCTGGCTCAAGAAACCCGCCTCGACATCTTCCGGCTGCTGGTGCAGGCGGGGCCCGAAGGCATGGCGGCGGGGCAGATCGGAGAGAAGCTCGACCTCGCTCCCGCGACGCTGTCCTTCCACCTCGCGGGCCTCACGCGCGCCGCGCTGGCGCGGAGCCGGCAGGATGGTCGCTTCGTCATCTATTCGGCCGATTTCCAGGCCATGACCGCGCTCGTCGGCTACCTCAGCGAGAACTGCTGCGGCGGCCGCGCCTGCGCACCCTCGACAGGAGACCCGCATGAAAAGATTCCACGTACACGTCGCCGTGCATGACCTCGAAAAGAGCATCCGTTTCTACAAGGCGATGTTCGATGCCGAACCAACGGTGAAGAGGGTGGACTACGCCAAGTGGCAGCTGGATGATCCGCGCATCAACTTCGCCATTTCGCAACGCGGCGGCAAGGCCGGCGTGGATCACCTGGGGATCCAGGCGGAGAACGGCGCGGAACTGGAGCAGCTGCGCTCGCAGCTAGCGCAGGCCGACGTCGCGATCGTGGAGCAGAAGAACGCCACCTGCTGCTACGCCAAGAGCGACAAGCACTGGACCATCGACCCGCAGGGCGTGGCCTGGGAGTCGTTCCACACACTGGAGGCGGCGCCGTGCTATGGCGACGACACGCGTGTTCAGGTACGGGAAGTGAAGTCGGCCTGCTGCGCGCCAGCCGTTTCCTGAATGGGTTTTTTCGAGCGCTGGCTGACGCTCTGGGTGTTCCTGTGCATCGTCGTCGGCATCGCGCTCGGCCAGTGGATGCCGGCGCCGTTCCAGGCGCTGGGCCGCCTGGAAGTCGCGCGCGTCAACGTTCCGGTCGGGCTGCTCATCTGGGTGATGATCATCCCGATGCTGCTGCGCATCGACTTCGCGACGATGGGGCAGGTGCGGCAGCATTGGCGCGGCATCGGCGTGACGCTCGCCATCAACTGGCTGGTGAAGCCGTTCTCCATGGCGCTGCTCGGCTGGTTCTTCCTGCGGCAGGTATTCGCGCCATTCCTGCCCGCGGAGCAGATCGACAGCTACGTCGCCGGGTTGATTCTGCTCGCCGCGGCACCTTGCACCGCGATGGTGTTCGTCTGGAGCAGGCTGACGCAGGGGGACCCGTATTTCACGCTCAGCCAGGTAGCGTTGAACGACGCGATCATGATCGTCGCGTTCGCCCCCATCGTCGCGCTGCTGCTGGGGCTGTCGGCGATCGTGGTGCCCTGGGACACGCTGTTCACGTCGGTGCTCCTCTACATCGTCATCCCGGTGGCCGTCGCGCAAGCGTGGCGCGCGATGCTGCTCAAGGGCGGCGAGGCGCGGTTGCAGGCGGCACTCGAGCGCCTGCAGCCGTTTTCCACGGCCGCGCTGCTCGCGACCATCGTGCTGCTGTTCGCGTTCCAGGGCCGGCAGATCCTCGCGCAGCCGCTGATCATCGCCATGCTGGCGGTACCCATCCTGGTCCAGGTGTACTTCAACTCTGGCCTCGCCTACCTGCTCAACCGCCGCTTCGGCGTCGCGCATTGCGTGGCCGGGCCCTCGGCGCTGATCGGCGCAAGCAACTTCTTCGAGTTGGCCGTGGCTGCGGCGATCACCCTTTTCGGCTTCGATTCCGGCGCCGCGCTGGCGACGGTGGTGGGGGTGCTGGTCGAGGTGCCGGTCATGCTCTCGGTGGTGCACATCGTCAACCGGTCGCGGCGATGGTACGAGCGGGCTGCGGCATGACGCCCACGCCGTTCAAGGTTCTTTTTCTCTGTACCGGCAATTCGGCCCGCTCGATCATGGCCGAGGCGTACCTCAATGCCGCGGGGAGAGGCCGCTTCGTCGCCTACAGCGCGGGCAGCCATGCGGGCGGGAAGGTGAATCCGTTTGCCCTCGACTTGCTGCAGAAGAACCGCATCGACACCAGCGCGCTGCGCTCGAAGAGCTGGGACGAGTTCGCGCAGCCGGGCGCGCCTGCGCTCGATTTCGTGTTCACCGTTTGCGACAACGCGGCAGGCGAAGTCTGCCCGATCTGGCCGGGGCAACCGATGAGCGCGCATTGGGGCATCCAGGACCCGGCCGCCGTGCAGGGCGCCGACGACCTAAGGCGCAAGGCTTTCCTGCGCGCGTTCATCGAACTCTCCACGCGCATCAAGCTGTTTATGAACCTGCCGATCGGCAAGCTGGAGCGCCTGGTGCTGAAGAAGAAGCTGGAAGAAATCGGCAAGGTCGGGCGCGACACGCCGCTGGGCCGCCGTAGCCAATGAGGATCTTGGCCAATCATGGAAGCTTGACTGCCTGGATACTGGCTTTCGCGCCAAATCCGATCGTCCTCACGAACGATACGTGGTGGCCGCGCGTGGTGATGTTGTCGTCGTGCACGGCGAAGCCGATGTTGTAGGCGCCGCCTTCCTTGAGCGCCTTGTCGTCGACGTTGGCAAGTCCGAGGGGGCGGATCATCACTACCGTCCATACCCCGTCCTTCCAGCTGGCGATGGCATTGTTGTCCGCGGCCGAGCCCTTGGCGTCCTCGCGGCTGACGAGATAGTCGGGAATCAGGTCGCCTTCTTTCCAGCCCGCGCCGGGGTCGAACGGTACGGCGTTCTTTTCGCGCACCAGGAAGTGGTCGCCTTTGCGCAACTGATCGGCCGTAATCGACTTGTAGCCGACCTTCTTCTCGTCCCACATGGATTTGGGCGCATGCGTCTTGGCATCCGCATTCCCGCCGAACATGTCCTTGCCCGAGTCCGACAACCGGAACTCGAGGACGTAGCCGTCATCGGCCATGCCGACGGGATATGACCGGTGCGCGCGCCACTGGATCAGATCGACAAAACCGCCTGCCGCCTTGATCTTGGCGATGTCTTCAACCGATTTCCCGGTCTTCCAGTCCGACGGGTCGGTGCGGGTGGCGGGCAGGTACTTGCGCACGTCGTTCTTCTTGATCGCCTGCAGCAATGCATTGGCGGCGACTTCGTCCTTGCTGAATTGCTTCGGCATGTCGCGCTGGCCGTCATGGCAGGTCAGCCAACAGCCTTGTTTCGCAAATCCCGGCACCTTGCCGTCGTCGATCATGATCGACATGCGGTCTTCGTAGATGCCGGGCTGGTTACCGTCCTGCACCACCTTGTCGAGCTTGGGATAGCCCCAGACCTTCCACTCCTTGCCGTCGAAGCGCAGGTATTGATGCTCGGTGCCGGGGTACGCATTCAGGGTCTTCCACTGGAATCGCAGGTAGGCGTTCTTCGCGTCATAGGCCGCCTGGACTTGCAGGTCGACCGCGCCGTTCTTGCCTTTGACCGGCGTCGGCTCGAGCGGCCCGCCCTTGACGATCTTTTCGCCCATGGTTTTTTCTTTTCCGGTATGGCACGTGACGCAGGCTTCGCCTGCCTTAACGACGGTGGCTCCCGGATGGGTGCCGCCGCGCACCCACTCGTACGTGGCCTGGCCGGGGAAAAACAGCGCGACCGTCGTGACGGGCACCTTCGTCCAGTTGATGGTGGCAGGATCTGCAGCGAATGCCGAACTCACTGCAAACGCGCCCAAGCTGAGAATCAAGGCGGTGCTTTTCATGCGCTCCCCTGGCGAGGTTGGAATTCGACCAGTAAGGGGATGCTATCCTGCACCGCACAACGGAGTTTGATCCTCGTCAAACTGAGACAGAGCAAGCTCACCGATACTTGCCCCCGATACACTTAGAACAAGG
>JANMSV010000003.1:0-1603 GCA_031389685.1 Betaproteobacteria bacterium | reverse complement strand
CTTGGGGGGCGTTGGGGGAGCGGGCGAGGTTGCCTGCGGCGGTGGTGGGAGAGAAGGAGGGGAGGGAGTCGTTGCCGACGGGGGAGTTGAGGCGGCTGCCTTCAAATTTCGAGATACCTGAGGCGCCGGATTCCACAGCGTGGAAATCGGCGGAGGAGGGGCGCGAAGAGGAAGGGCCCCAGTTCGACTGGGCGAAGGAAACCGTGCGCCACGCGGGGATCGTGGTGCACTCGTGGCTGCAGCGCATCGCCGAGGACCAGCTTGCGGGCTGGGATGCGAAGCGCGTTGATTCTCTTCGTGCGCGCTTCTCCACTGACCTCCAGCGCCGCGGCGTGGCGCCCGCCGAGCTGGACCGCGCCCTGGGGATCGTCGTTACGGCGTTGAAGAACGCGCTTTCCGACGAGCGCGGGCGCTGGGTGCTCGGCCCGCACCCGGTGTCGCTCAACGAGCACCGGCTGCGCAACCGCGAACGCAGCTTCCGCATCGACCGCTACTTCGAGGACGAGAAGGGTACGAAGTGGGTGGTGGACTACAAGACAAGCGAGCACGAGGGCGCCGGGATCGAGGTGTTCCTCGACCTGCAGCGCGAGCGCTACGAGGCGCAGCTCGACGGCTACGCGGAGGCGGTCGGCGGGGCCAGGCGCGGACTGTACTTTCCGCTGCAGCGGGGGTGGCGCGAAACGGGCCGCTAGGCCTATGCCTTGATATATACCATTGGGCGGCCTAGAATCCGGCATTCCCTGCCCGAGGACCGCCCATGGACCGTCCCGCCACCGCCAAACTGTTCCGCAACGGCCGCAGCCAGGCCGTGCGCCTGCCCGCGAGGTTCCGCTTCGAGGGCGTCGACGAGGTGTTCGTCTCCAAGGTCGGCGACAAGGTCGTGCTCTCGGCCAAGCCGTCGTCCTGGGATGACTTCTTCGACGCGAAGCCGCAGGGCGTGCAAGGCGGCCTCGGGCGCCGCAATGACCGGCCGCCGCAAAAGCGCAGGCTGTTCCGGTGAAACGCTACATGCTCGACACGGACATCTCGAGCTACGTCATCCGCAAGCGCCCGGAGCCGGTGCGCACGCGGTTCCAGGAATTGGACGGCGGGCAGTTGTGCATCTCCGTGGTGTCCGAGGCCGAGCTGCTCTACGGCGTGAAGGCGAAGGGGTCGCCGCGCGCGCTGGCGTCCATGGTCGCGGATTTCCTGCGCCGGCTGAATGTGCTCGACTGGTCGCGCGCCGCCGCCCAGCACTACGCCGACATCCGGGCGAAGCTGGAGTCCGCGGGAACGCCGATCGGCAACATGGATCTGATGATCGCCGCCCACGCGCGCAGCGCCGGGGCGGTATTGGTGACGAACAACGAGAAGCACTTTCGCCGGGTCGAAGGGTTGAAGGTGGAGAACTGGGCGTAACGTTCAAGTGTGCTCGAAAGGAGACCGCCGATGAAAAGGAAAGCCATACGCAGGAAGCCGCCGGCCAAACGGGCCGCGGCGCCGCGCAGGCGATCGAGTTCTACAAGAACGCCTTCGGCGCGAAGGAGATGTTCCGCATGCCCGGGCCCGTCGGCAAGCTCGGCCAAGCCGAGATCCAGATCGGCGATTCGCGCGTCATGCTCTC
>JANMSV010000271.1:0-6978 GCA_031389685.1 Betaproteobacteria bacterium | reverse complement strand
CCGCAGATGGCGCACCAGACCGACGAGTACTGCAGCATGGAGCGCATCCGCCAGTCGGTCGCCCTCTACGAGGCGATCATCGGCGACTGGTGCAAGGCCTAGCGCGTCTCAGGCCGCTGGCCGTCTGGCGACCTTGCGCGCCCCTTTGGCCGTGGGCACGTCGTAGCTCGCCATCAGGTCCTCGACCACCTTGTGGTAGTGGTCCCAGGGCGCTTCGCGGAAATTGTGGTTGCGCACGATGAACGACGCCCCGGCATAGAACTTCTCGTATTGCAGGTGGCGGCCCGCGAACTCCGAGCCGATCAGGTCCCAGGCCAGCTTGTACAGCTTCATGCGCTCGAGCGCCGGCAGCTGCGGCGTCTGCCAGTAGGTCTCGAACTGCTCCTTCAGCTTCGCGTCGTGCATCACCGTGATGTCGGCAGGCATCTGGAAGATGCCGCCGCCGCAAAGTTCGCGCAGCGCGTCGATGATCTGCGAGTGGCTCTCGGTGCACCAGTTGAGCGCGGCGTACATGTAGCGGCGGTTGAAGGTCTTGTAGCCCTTGGGCCAGTCCTCCGCATCCTGGATCTGCCCGGCGATCATGCCGCCCAGCGCAGCCTCGAGCGCGCAGAAGCGCCCCAGCACCTCGCGCACTGCCGGCACCTCGTTGGCACCCGAGGCCTGCGCGATCTTGCTGGCCAGGCCGACGATCAGCTGCATCTTGGCGTGGAAGCGCACGTTCGACTGATGGTTGCCGTAGCAGTGCCCCGGCGTCTTGATGTAGATGTCGCGCGCCAGCACCGCGTCCAGGTGCACGAACACGCGCTCCCAGGGCACCTTGACGTTCTCGCACATCACCATCGAGTCGGTTTCGTCGAAGCGATAGCTGAGCGGATTGTCGAACTCGTTCGGCGCGTGCAACTCGAAAGGCTTCCTCGACCACAGCGTCACGCCCGGCGCGTTCACGGCGATGGCGCAGGTGATCGACTCGGGCAGCTGGTCGGGCGCCAGCGGGATCAGGTTGCCGATCCAGATCTCGTTGGCGAACACCGCCCCGGTGGCGAGCATCTTCATGCCCGAGATCACCACGCCGTCGTCGTCCTCGCGCACCACCCTGAGCGTCGGGATGGGGATGTTCTGCCGCACGTAGAACTCGGGGTTGCGCGCCGCCTGCGGCGGGATCACCGCATACACGCCGTAGACGTCCTCCCGCCGCATGTGCTCGTAGTAACGCTCGAGATTGTCGGCGTACTTGCCGAACACCATCGGGTTCATCGCCATGCCGGTGACGAAGCTCGATACGTGATCGGGCGAGCGCCCGAGCAGGCCGTGGCTCAGGTCGGCGATCGCGCGGTGCAGCTTCATGCGCTTGGCGAGATCCTCCCTCGTCTTCGCGCGCAGGAAGTAGGCGCTGTAGCGCTCGCCTTTCTCCTCGAAGCTGTACTGCGGGTCCGCTGCCTTCATGTCGTAGATCGCGGCCATCGAGCGCGCCGCATTGCGGAACGCGGGGTGAGTGGTGACGTCGTTCACCTTTTCGCCGCCGATGTACACCACGCGCCCATCGCGCAGCGACTTCAGGTGCTCGGCCCCGGTCTTCAGCATCTCAGCCTCCCTGCCTCTGCTTGCCGCTGGTCTCGTAGTAGTGGATCTCGTAGAGCAGGCAGCCGCCACGCGTGGTGAACGGCCCATGGCGCACGCCCGGCGGCCGGCAGGCGTAGGTGAACGCCTGCGAGGACTGCCCGCCCTTGCCCTGAGCGTCGTTGCCGACGACCAGGTCGCCCTGCACCAGGAACACCTCCTCCCAGTGGTCGTGCACGAAGGGCTCGGTGGAATAGGCGCCGGGCTCGATCTTCAGCAGGCGCGTGCGGCTGCCGCGCTTCGCTTGTTCGTCAATATCCGAGGCGAGCACTTTCTGCGTGAAGCCAGGCGGATAGTTCGCGCCCGGCGACTCCCAGCCGGCCTTCAGGTCCACGCCGACGAACTCCAGGTGCGGTTTCGCCTTGCTCATTGCCTGCCTTTCACCGATTCCCATTGACGCGATGCAGTCTGCTTTCGCAGAATGTGGTTGTCAATCGGCAATTCTCACGGAGGAGACATGCTTAAGCTCTACGGCCAGTACCGTTCGCGCGCGTTCCGCGTGGCGTGGTTGTGCAAGGAATCGAACATCCCCTACGAGCACCACAACGTCACCATCAACGTCGAGGGCGCGACCTGCAAGGAGCCCTGGTACGCCGCACTCAACCCCAACCAGCGCGTGCCGACCATCGACGACGACGGCCTGGTGATGTGGGAGTCAGCGGCCATCAACCTGTACCTCGCCGAAAAGTACCGGAGCCCGCTCTGGCCGAAGGACACGGTTGGCAAGGCGCGCATGCTGCAGTTGGCGTTCTACATCGCCAACGACGTCGAGCCGCCGATGATCACCCTGCAGCGACACCGCCACCTGCTTGCGCCCGAGCAGAGAAACGCCAAGCTCGCCGACGAGGCGGAGCAGCAGATCCTGCCGAAGACGAAGGTGCTGGAGGATTACCTGTCCAAAAACAAGTTCTTCACCGGCAAGGAATGGGGCATGGCCGACTTCATGGTGGCGAGCGTTTCGTACGCCATGTGGTTCAACAAGTTCCCGCTGCTCGCGAAATTCCCGAAATTCAAGGCCTGGCTCGACGCCAGCGTCGAGCGGCCGGCGGCGAAGGAGGCACGCAAGCTGCGCGAGTAGTCAGCCGCCGCGCCGCACGCACTACCATGCGGCTTCGAGCAACTGCATCACATCCTTCTCGGAACGGATCGGCTGCGGGTTGCTCAGCACCCAGCGGTTCTTCATCGACGCCGCGGCAATCGCGGGCAGCTGCTCGCGCTTCACGCCGACCGCGCGCAGCGTCGCGGGTTGGCCGATCGATGCAATGAGTTCCCCGACGGCGTCGCCCGCGGCAATGCCAGGACGCCCGAGCGCCGCCGCGATCGCGCGCTGCTTTTCAGCCGTCACCGGCTCGTTGTAGCGCATGACGTGCGGCAGCATGACGCAGCTCGTATGCCCGTGCGGCACGTCGGCGGCCGCGCCAAGCGCGTGGCCGATGCCGTGGCTGGCGCCATAGTTCACCCGCGCAATGGTCGAGGCCGCGAGCCAGGAGGCTTGCTGGCACAAAAGCCGCGCCGCGAGATCCTCGGGCGCCCCCTTGGTGCGCGGCAGCCCTTCGGCGAACAGCCGCAGCGCGTGCAATGCCAGGCCGTCGCAATACGGATGGGCGTCCACCGAGCACAGGGCCTCTACCGCATGGTCGACGCCGCGCACACCCGTGGACAACCACAGCCATGCGGGCGTGTGCACCGTCACCGCCGGGTCGAGAATCACCGAGCGCGCGCCGATGTCGGCGCCGGTGAAGGAGTGCTTGAGCCGTGTGCGCGGATCGGTGCCGCCGCCGAGGTTGGAGAACTCGGCGCCCGAGAGCGTCGTGGGCACGACCACCTGGCGCACCGGCGAGGGCTTGATATCGGGATTGATTCGCCTGCCGTCGGGCCCAATGGAGGCATGCAAGGCATCGAGCTCTTCGGCCCGCGTAACGCCGTGCGCGAGGCAGATCTGCAGGATCTTGACCGTATCGATCGGCGTGCCGCCGCCTACCGTGAGGATCAGGTCTGGATCGGCCGCGCGCGCCGCGTCCGCGGCCGCGATCACGCTCGGCCAGGGCGTGTGCGCTATGCACTCGTCGAACAGCCCCGCG
This sequence comes from Betaproteobacteria bacterium, assembly GCA_031389685.1. Lineage (GTDB taxonomy): Bacteria > Pseudomonadota > Gammaproteobacteria > Burkholderiales > SG8-39 > JAABQT01. The sequence goes on along the minus strand of JANMSV010000271.1, from coordinate 3,280 downwards.
TAGCGCGCACCCAAAGCGTCCGCAAGCTCGCGGATCACCGGTGTTTTGCGCGACAACGACTTGGCGGCGACGACGAATACCCGGCGGGCGCCGATGCGCGCCGCTTCCTGTGTTGCCGCCGCGGCGGCCGGCTCGCCGAACACCACGCGCTCGAGGGGAAGATAGTGGTAGCTGCTCACCGCGCTATATTAGCGAGTAATGCAGGCGCCCCGTGTGAGCAGGCAGGAACTGGTTCGCGCGCTGGCACTGCTCGAAGCGGGCGACTGGCAGGGCGCCCACGAGATCGTGCAGCGCGACGAGGACTCCGCGCTCCTATTGCATGGCGCGGGAAAACGAGAGTACCCTGCGTCAAGGCTGCGGCCGCCGGTCTTTGCTTGCACCGACCCGCACGCCTGGAACCCGAAAAAGAGGCAAATCATGGCTGCTTGGAAAATAGAAGGCCAGTACATGGAGACATGCAACTGTAACTACGTGTGCCCCTGCGTGCTTTCGAATCTCACGGCGCGGCCCACCGAGGGCGATTGCAAGTTCGCGATTGCGATGCGCATCGATAAGGGAGAAAAGGACGGCGTAAAGCTCGACGGGCTTTCCTTCATCGTCCTCGTGCATTCTCCCGGGGTGATGGCGGAAGGGAACATGACAGTGGGCCTGATCGTCGATGAGCGCGCCTCCGAAAAGCAGGTCGAGGCCATCAGTGCCATTGCCACCGGCTCGGCGGGCGGCCCGATGGCGGCATTGGGGCCGCTCGTCGGCAAGATCGCTGGCGTGGAAAAGCGCCCGATCCGCTTCGAGGCAAACGGCATGAAATTCTCCGTCAAGGCGGGCGATCTGGTCGACCAGGCCTGCGAGGGCGTGGCAGGCGCAGTGCGCACGAGCGAACCGCTCTATCTGGACAACACCGCGCACCCGGTGAATACCCGCCTGGGGCTCGCCAAAGCCACGCGCAGCATGTTCAATGCCTTCGGCATCAAATGGAAGGATACGAGCGGCACACGCAACGGCCACTTCGCGCCTTTCGCGTGGAAGGGGTAGGAGCACCGGCGGCGCTTGACCGCGGCCTCGAAGCGACCCTGCGCAACGATCGCAGGGTCGCGCTCGGCAGCCTCGCCGCCGTCGTCCTGCTCGCGTGGTTCTACCTGTGGCGCAGCGCCGCGGGTATGGACCACGCCTCGATGGCGATGTCCAGCATGCCGCGCGCCGCAGACGCCAGCGCGCTTGCCCTTACGTTCGTCATGTGGACGGTGATGATGGCCGGCATGATGCTGCCGAGCGCAGCGCCGGCCATCCTTCTGTACGGCGCGCTGGTGCGCAAGAACGGCGCGCGCGGCACGGTATTGCCGGGCGTATGGATTTTCGTCGGCGCCTATCTCCTGGTCTGGACCGGCTTCAGCGCGGTGGCCACGCTGCTGCAGGCCCTGCTGGAGGCCGCGTCGCTCCTGACGCCGGCGATGGCCGCGGCAAGCGCTGGACTGGGTGCTCTTGCGCTCATCGCCGCGGGCCTGTATCAACTGACGCCGCTCAAGCAGGCCTGCCTGAACAAGTGCAGAAATCCGCTCGAGTTCTTCGTCACCCGTTGGCGCGGGGGCCGTGTCGGGGCGTTCCGGATGGGGCTCGAGCATGGCGCGTACTGCGTCGGCTGCTGCTGGGTACTGATGCTGCTGCTATTCGTGGCCGGCGTCATGAACCTGGCGTGGGTCGCGCTCATCGCGGCCTTCGTCTTTGCCGAGAAATTGCTGCCCGCCGGGCGCCTCGTGTCGCGCTCGGCCAGCGCGGTGCTGATCTTGTCCGGTACCTGGATGCTCGCCGGGTTCTAGAGCACCAACTCCCAGTATTCCCCGGTCAGCCGCTTGCCGAAGCTGCGGTGACGTTCGCGGCGCACCAGATTGAAGCCGGCCTTTTCGTAAACGGCGCGCGCCGCGGCCAACTCGCTCTGCGTCCACAGCACCAGCTTCCGATACCCGGCCCGCCTCGCGAAGCGGATGCATTCGCGCACCAGCCGCTTGCCCAGCCCCATGCCGCGCGCGGCCGGATCCAGGATCAGCAGCCGCAGCTTGGCGACGCTGGGTGACTGCCGCACCAGGAATACAGCGCCCAGGCGCTCGCCGTTCCGCTCCGCGATCCAGCAGCGTTCGCGCGCCGCGTCGAATTTCTCAATGAATCGCGCCACGATGCCCGCCACCAGCGCCTCGAAGCGCTCGTCGTAGCCGAACTCCTTCCAATACAACTCACCGTGGCGCTGCACCACCCATCCCATGTCGCCCGGCCGGTGTTTGCGCAACCGGACTTGCGGTAGCATCGCCCGCTTCACCATAGGGGAGAAATTAGCATGGCAGCCCAGAACAAAGTCGCGATCGTTACCGGCGCCTCCGCCGGCATCGGCCAGGCCGCCGGCATGGCACTGGTAAAGGCGGGATGGAAGGTCACGTTCGCCGCGCGCCGCGCCGAGCAACTGGAGAAGATCGTCGCCGAATGCGGCGCCGACAAGGCGCTCGCCGTGGTCACCGATGTCAGCAAGCCCGAATCCGTGAAGAACCTGTTCGCGAAGACCAAGGAGAAATTCGGGCGCCTGGACCTGCTGTTCAACAACGCCGGCATGGGCGCGCCTCCCGTACCGATGGACGAACTGCCCTACGAGAAGTGGAAGGAAGTGGTCGAGGTCAACCTGAACGGCATGTTCCTGTGCGTGCAGGAGGCGTTCCGCGCGTTCAAGAGCCAGAAACCCCAGGGCGGGCGCATCATCAACAACGGCTCCATCTCGGCGCACGCGCCGCGGCCGTTTTCGGTGGCCTACACCTCGACCAAGCACGCCGTCACCGGACTCACCAAGTGCATCTCGCTCGACGGCCGCGCGCACGACATCTGCGGCTGCCAGATCGACATCGGCAACGCCGCCACGCCGATGACCGAGCGCATGCTCAAAGGCGTGCCGCAACCCAACGGCACCAGCATGGTCGAGCCGCGCATGAACGTGCAGCACGTGGCCGACGCGGTGGTCTACATGGCGGGATTGCCGCTCGAGTCGAACGTGCTCACCATGACGGTGATGGCGACGAAGATGCCGTTCGTGGGGCGCGGCTAAGCGAGAAGCTTCGGCAGCACCTGGCTGATCGAATCGCTGAACACCGCGTCGGCCAGGTCGTCGAACGGGGTCGGCTCGGCGTTCACGATCACCAGACGCGCGCCGGCGCGCTTGGCGATCTGCACCGCGCCCGCGATCGGGTAGACCTGCAGGCTGGTGCCCACCGACAGGAACAGGTCTGTTTCTGCCAACGCTTGCATG
>JANMSV010000013.1:0-5222 GCA_031389685.1 Betaproteobacteria bacterium | reverse complement strand
GCCAGCGTCGCACGCAGGATGATGGGCCCGGCAAGGGGCAGGCGCAGTTTCCAGCGGTCCCATTGATAGCGCCCCTGCTCGGTGCCGAGGTACATCTGCGCGCAGAAGATCCCCGCCACCAGCGCCACCAGCATCGCGGGCCAATACGCCAGGAAGAAGTTCGAGGTGCCGATCAGCACCTGCGTAAGCAGCGGCAGCGGCACCTTCTGCGACTCGAAGATCCTGGCGAAGGCCGGGATCACCGCGAAATTCACGATCGCCACCGCAACCGCGATCACCACCAGCACGATCATCGGGTAGCGCACCGCGGCCTTGATGCGGTCGCGGATTTCCTTGTCGAACTCCATGTACTCGAACATGCGGTTGAACGACTGGTCCAGCTCTCCGGTCGCCTCGCCGATGCGAATCACGCTGATGTAGAACGGGCTGAAGACCCGCGGATGGCTGCGCATGGCCGCCGACAGTTCGCGGCCCGAATCGAGGCTGGACCGCAGGTCGGCGATCACCTCGGCCAGCGAGCGATTATTGGCGGACTGCTGCAGCCCGGCCAGCGCACGCATGATCGGCACGCCGGCCTTGAGCAGCGAATACATCTGCCGCGAGAACAGCATCACGTCGACATCGCTGATCGGCGGCGCGGTAAGCCGGCGCCACCACTCGGGCGCCTCAAGGTCGGCGTGCTCGCCCGCCGGGGCGATGTCGACCGGCGTCACGCCGATGGCGAGCAGCTGGTCGGCCACGGCGCCGGTGTCTGTGCCGTCCAGCCTGCCGGTGACCAGTCCGCCGCGCGCGTCGCGCCCGCGGTAGGCGAACGCCGGCATCAGTCCTCCACCTGTACCGCGACCTTGATCGCCTCCGAGACCGTGGTGCGCCCGGCGACGACCAGCGCGAGGGCGTGATCGGTCAGTGTCCGCCCTTTGAGGTGCGCGTGCGCCGCGTCGATGAACGCATTGGGGTCGGCCTTGTTCGCCGCGCGCACTAGGTCGGGCGTCATCTCGAGCATCTCGTACACGCCGGTGCGCCCGGCGTAGCCCGTGCCGTTGCAGTGCGAGCAGCCGCGGCCGTGGCGGTACTTGCGCCCGGCCAAGCCCGATTCCACCACCGCCTCCAGCCAGCGCCCTTCCTGCGCGTCGGGCTCGCGCTCCTCGGAGCAGCTCTCGCAGACCAGGCGCACCAGGCGCTGCGCGATCACCGCGTGCACCGAGGTCGCCACCATGTAGCTCGGCACGCCCATGTCCACCAGCCGGATCGGGGTGCTCGCCGCGTCCTTGGTGTGCAACGTGGAGAACACCAGGTGGCCGGTGAGCGCCGCGCGCATGCCGATCTGCGCCGTTTCCTCGTCGCGGATCTCGCCGATCAGCACCACGTCGGGGTCCTGGCGCAGGGTGGAGCGCAGCACGCGCGCGAAGGTGAGGTCGATCTTCTCGTTCACCTGCACCTGGTTGATGCCCGCCAGGCGGTATTCCACCGGGTCTTCGACCGTGAGGATCTTGCGCTCCACCGTGTTCAGTTCGGCGAGCGCCGCATAGAGCGTGGTGGTCTTGCCGCTGCCGGTCGGCCCGGTGACCAGGATCATGCCGGCGGTGCGGTGCAGCAGCTCCTGGAAGCGCTGCAGCATGTCGCCCGGCATGCCGATGCGGTCCAGGCGCTGCAGCGTCGCCTTGCGGTTGAGCAGGCGCAGCACCACCGACTCGCCGTACTGGGTCGGCATGGAAGACATGCGCACGTCGATCTTCTGCTCGCGCACGATCACATTCAGGCGCCCGTCCTGCGGCAGGCGCTTCTCGGAGATGTCCAGGCCCGCCATCAGCTTCAGGCGCAGCACCAGCGCCGGCCCGATGCGGCTGTCGGCGTCGGTCTGCGGGTTGAGCGCGCCGTCGATGCGGAAACGTATTTGCACCTTGCCTTCCTGCGGCTCGATGTGCACGTCGGAGGCGTTCACCTGCACCGCGTCCTCGAACACCGATTGCAGCAGCTTGACCACCGGCGCTTCCTCCGCGCCAACGCCGGCGCCGAGCGCGCCGAAGTCGACGTAAGAGTCGCCGATGTCGCGCTCCAGCTCCTTGGCGAGACCGCTGATTTCCTCGGTGCGGCGGTATACGCGGTCGATGGTCTGCAGCAGCAGCGCCTCGCTCACCACCGCCACTTCGATGTCGCGCTGCAGGAGCCGCCCGAGCTCGTCGTAGGCGAACAGGTCGGTCGGGTCGGCCATGCCGACGAGGACGTTGGCGCGCCGCCGGTCCTCCAGCACGATGGCGCGGAAGCGCCGCGCCTGCGCCTCGGGCAGGCGCCGCACCACGTCCTGGTTGAGGTTGTAGAACTTCAGGTTGATGTGCGGGATGTTGAGCTGGCGCGAGATCGCCTCGCAGATCTGCTCGTCGTCGACGAAACCCTGTTCGACGAGTACGCGGCCAAGTTTGCGCCCGCTCTTTTTCTGCTGCTCGAGCGCGATCTTCAGCTGATCCTGCGAGATCGCCTTCTGCGCGACGAGCACGTCGCCGAGGCGGATCTTTTCCGGACGTCCCATGGCGAAACTCCCTAGCAGAGCGGCGGCGGGTATTATCCGTCAATCCGATGCGGGATGCTTTCGCGCCCCTTGAGACGGCGATAATGATGCGTGATCGTCGGCGACGACGGCGTGATGGTGATCGATACGCGGGCCACGCCGCTGATGGCGCGGGAGGTCATCAAGCGCATCCACCGCGCCACTTCGAAACCCGTCAAGTACGTGGTGCTGTCCCACTATCACGTGCTGCGCGTGCTCGACGTCTCGCGTGCCTACGACGAAGCCGGTGGTATCAAGCACCCACGCATCTGGACCGCGCGCAGGGACATCGAGATGTGGAAGTCGATCGCGTGACTCGCGTGACGCGCGTGCCGCCCAGCAATGGGCGATTGTCTACGCTGGAGTAACTGCTGGAAACGAACCGTGCACTGCAAGCCTGGCTGGACGAAGGCACTGCCAGCTAGGCGCAGCCCCGCCGCGGAGGAGGAGGGAGGAGGAAACCGCGGCGGGGCCTGCCTAATCGTGTGTTCAGTTGTGGCGCAGTCTCGCGTCAGTACAGTCGGCAGCGGTGCGGCGCACTTGGCGGGCGAGGCCAGAAACCTTTGCTGCCAAGGCGGTAAAAAACTCCGCGACCACTTTGCCTATCACGCGGGCCCGTTCCTGGCGCGCCTGGCGCTCGATGTCGGCCCAGGCGGTGTAGGACAGCGGCAGGCGCATCGTGGCTCTCATCTGCTTCTCGATCTGCTCGATTTCGTACGTGTTCATCGCGTTTCCTTCTGCACCAGAAGCCCAACGGCTACTGCGGTGCAACAAATATACGGCTTTGCGGCATAGACTAGAATAAGGAAGAATGACAAAAGTCTTTTGCGTATAACGCAACAATATGCGTGACGTAGTTCATGGCATGTTGGTGTTCTCCAAAGTGGTCCAGGCTGGCAGCCTGACGGCCGCCGCACGAGAGCTCGGAGTGTCCCCAGCGGTCGTGAGCCGGACGTTGGCTGCGCTCGAAGCGCATCTCGGGGTGCGCCTGGTAAACCGCACTACGCGCAGCCTGCACCTGACCGACGAGGGCGCGGGCTACTACGAGACGTGCTTGCGCATCCTCGCGGAGATCGACGAGGCCGACGCCGCGGTCACGGCCCGCCGCGTCGAGCCGCAGGGTGTACTGAAAGTCGCCTTGCCCGCCTCCTTCGGCCACAAGCACATCGCGCCGCTCATCCCGCGCTTCGCCGAGCGCTACCCCAAAGTCGAGCTCGCGCTTTCCCTGTCGGACCGCTCGATCAACTTGATCGAGGAGGGGTTCGACCTTGCGATCCGCATTGCGGAACTCAAGGATTCGTCGCTTGCCGCGAGGAAACTCGCGCCCAACCGGCGCGTCGTGTGCGCAAGCCCGGCCTACTTGCGCGTGCACGGCGAGCCCAAGACGCCGCAGGAGCTTGCCAAGCACAACTGCCTGGTGACCACCTGGGAGCATGGTTTCGCCATGACCTGGGAGTACAAGAACCCGGTGGGAAAGCGCGGCTCGGTGCGCGTCACCGGCCGCTATGCCTGCGACAACTGGGAGGTGCTGCGCGAGTGGGCGGTCGCGGGACTGGGCGTGGCGCTGAAATCCACGTGGGACGTACGCAAGCATCTGCTGGACGGGTCGCTGGTGCCGCTCCTGCCCGGCTACGATTTCGGCACGGACGTGGGCATTTATGCCGTGTACCCGCACCGCCGCCATCTGCCGGCGAAGACGCGCGTATTCATCGATTTTCTCGCCGAGTCCTTCGGTCCCGAGCCCTACTGGGACCGCGCCGAGGGTCCCGCGCCCGCCACCGTCATCGACGAAAAGCCAGCGCCGCGAATCAAGTCGCGCGCGGCGGTCTAATGCTGTGATAGAACTCGATAGCGAAGTGGAGGCCAAACGATGAACGCACCGGCAGACTTGGCCCGTGTTTCCCTCGAAGACAAGTACACGCTGGAAAAAGGCCGCGTGTTCCTCACCGGCACGCAGGCACTGATCCGGCTGCTTCTGCTGCAGCGCGAGCGCGACCAGCGCGCCGGGCTCAATACCGCGGGGTTCGTGTCCGGCTACCGCGGCTCGCCGCTCGGCGGCCTCGACCAATCCCTGTGGCGTGCGCAGAAGCATCTCGAGTCGCACCACGTCAAGTTCCAGCCCGGGGTCAACGAGGATCTTGCCGCCACCGCGATCTGGGGAACGCAGCAGGTCGGCATGTTCTCGGGAGCGAAGTACGACGGCGTGTTCGGCATGTGGTACGGCAAGGGCCCCGGCGTGGACCGCTGCGGCGACGTATTCAAGCACGCGAATTCCGCTGGAACCGCGAAGCACGGCGGAGTGCTGGTGCTTGCGGGCGACGACCACGCGGCCAAGTCTTCCACGCTTGCCCACCAGAGCGAGCACATCCTGAAAGCCTGCTGCATCCCGGTTCTCAATCCCGCGAACGTGCAGGACTACCTCGATTTCGGCCTGCACGGCTACGCCATGAGCCGATATTCGGGCCTGTGGATCGGCTTCAAGTGCGTCACCGACGTCGTGGAGTCGGGCGCCTCGGTGATCGTCGATCCCGAGCGCGTGCAGGTGAAGCTGCCCGCGGACTTCGCCATGCCGCAGGGGGGCTTGAACATCCGCTGGCCGGACGGCTTCCTCGAACAGGAGATGAGGCTCCTCGACTGGAAGGTGTACGCGGCGCTCGCCTACGTGCGCGCCAACGGC
>JANMSV010000220.1:0-3693 GCA_031389685.1 Betaproteobacteria bacterium | reverse complement strand
CAAGGAGTACAAGGATTTCATGGCAAGCCGCGGCTTCGGCGTGGTGTGGGCCGACGCGGAGGGCACGGCGAAGTTCATGGCCAAGTCGGACACCGACCTGGGCGCGACGCTCAAAGCCGTAGGCCTGGCCAAGTAACAACGTCCAGCGCGTGAAGATCAACGACGCGCTCTCCGGCGCGGCGCTGGTGGTGCTCGGCGCGGCGGTGCTCTGGCACATCCAGGGCTTTCCGCCGATGCCGGGCCAGAAGTTCGGCCCGGCCTGGTTTCCCGGCCTGGTCGCGGGCGGCCTGATCGTGTGCGGGGCCTTGCTGGTCGCCGCGCGCCGGCGAGCAGCGGCGCCAGTGCCACTGCTCGCGCTGCCGGAATGGATGCGCCGCGTGCGGCCGGTGGCCAGCGTGGCGTCCGTGGTCGCGGGGCTGGTGCTTTACGTCGTGGCTGCAGACGCACTCGGGTTCCACATCACGGCAGCGGCGCTGCTGCTCCTATGGTCGCGCCTGCTGGGGGCTGCGTGGAAGTTTGCGCTGCCGGTCGCGCTCGCCGCGACGTTCGTGATCCACCTCGCGTTCTACAAATTGCTCAAGGTGCCGCTGCCCTGGGGCCTGCTCGAGCGCGTCGTTTTCTGACATGACGCTCGCGGTCCTGTCGCAGGCATTCGCGCTGGTGTTCGATCCCTACGTGCTGTGGGTGATCCTGGCATCGGCCGCGTACGGCCTGTTCGTCGGCGCGATCCCCGGTCTTACCGCCACCATGGCGACTGCGCTGCTCGTGCCGGTCACCTTCTTCATGCCGCCGGTGCCGGCGATCGCCTCCATCGTCACGGCCACCGCCATGGCGATCTTCGCCGGCGACATTCCGAGCTGCCTGCTGCGCATGCCCGGCACGCCCGCCTCCGCCGCCTACACCGACGAGGCCTACGCAATGACCAGGAAGGGCCAGGGCGAGGTGGCGCTGGGCGCCAGCCTCGTGTTCTCGGAGATCGGCGGCCTGTTCGGCACCGCCGTGCTCATCGTGGCGGCGCCTGCGCTGGCCGAGATCGCGCTCAAGTTTTCGTCCTTCGAGTATTTCTGGCTGGTGATCCTGGGCCTGTCGAGCGCGGTGTTTCTTGCCATCGGCAATCCGCTCAAGGGCGTGGTGTCGCTGCTGCTGGGACTGCTCGTCGCCTCGGTGGGCCTGGACAACCCGGCGGCGTTCCCGCGCTTCACCTTCGGCAACGCCGAACTCACGGGCGGGCTGACGCTGATCCCGATCATGATCGGCATGTTCGCGTTCTCGGAAATCATCCGCAATGTCGCCGCCATGGACCGGCCCTGGGAAATGGCGCAGGCGAAGATCGGCAACGTGTTCCACGGCATGTGGACGCTGACCAGGCGTTACCCGATGTCGATCCTGCGCGGCTCGGCGCTCGGCACCGCGATCGGCGCGCTGCCCGGCGCGGGCGCCGACATCGCCGCCTGGATGGCGTACGCGGTGTCGAAAAAGTTCTCGAAGGAACCGGAGAAATTCGGCACCGGGCACGTCGAGGGCATCGTCGAGGCGGGCGCTGCCAACAATTCCGCCCTTGCCGGCGCCTGGATCCCCGCGCTCGTATTCGGCATTCCCGGCGACTCGATCACCGCGATCGTCATCGGCGTGCTCTACATCAAGGGCCTGAATCCGGGTCCGACCGTGTTCATGGAGAAGGCGCCGGAGATGTATGCCATCTTCGTGGTCTTCATCCTCGCCAACCTGCTGATGATTCCGCTCGGCTTCGCCGCGATCAAAGGCGCCAGGCAGTTGCTGCGTGCGCCGCGCGAGCTGCTGATGCCGGTGATCCTGCTGTTCTGCATCGTCGGCGCCTTCGCCATCAACAACTCGCTGTTCGGGGTGCTGCTGCTGCTGGTGTTCGGCCTGATCGCCTACGTGATGGAAGAGAACGGCTTTCCGGTGGCACCCGCGATCCTCGGCATGGTGCTGGGCGCGATGCTGGAAGAGAATTTCATCAGCTCGATGATCAAATCCGACGGACGCCTGCTCGCCTTCTTCGAGCGGCCGATCGCCGGCGGACTCGGCGCGCTGACGCTGGTGGTCATTGCCTGGCCGCTCGCGCGCGCCTGGCTGCGACGCAACGGGAACCGACAATGATTCAGTCGCCACCCGGCGGCCGGCGTCTGGTTCATGCAGATCCGGGCGTTCGGTCGCGGCCAGGAGCGACCCGATCGGCTCCGTGGCAAGGCCGCAAATTAAAGACTGCCTGATATATGGGCTGCTCCGTAGCCCATAACACAAGGCGACGAGCAGTTTTGGGCTGCCCAGGCCTTGTTTTACGAACTAGGCTTATCCTAAAATAGCGCCGCCCGCTAATTTAGGATCCCCCACCGATGCACCGCCCGCTCCAGGGCCGCTACGTGAAAGTCGCCGCCGCCGGCGAGTCATTCAAGGCCTTCGTCCCGGCGCCGCTGCCGCCTCGCCCGGCCATCGACTGGACGCCCGCGCTGCGCCGCCGCTTCGACGAGGCGCTGCTCGCGCTCGGCAGGCTCGATGCGCTGACCGACCTGCTGCCCGACGCGAGTCTGCTGCTCTACAGCTTCGTGCGCAAGGAAGCGGTGCTGTCCTCGATGATCGAGGGCACGCAGTCCTCGCTCGCCGACCTGATGCTGTTCGAGCTCGACGAGCAGCCGGGCGTGCCGCTGGAGGATGTGCGCGAGGTGAGCCGCTACGTGGCGGCGCTGGAGCACGGGCTGAAGCGGCTGCGCGGCGGCTTTCCGCTGTCGCTGCGCCTGATCCGCGAGGTGCATGGGGTGCTCCTGCGCCACGGTCGCGGCGCGCGGCTCACGCCGGGCGAGTTCCGCCGCAGCCAGGTGTGGATCGGCGGCACGCGGCCCGGCAACGCGGTGTTCGTTCCGCCGCCGGCGAACGACGTGGACGAGTGCCTGAAGCACTTCGAGCGCTTCCTGCACGACGACCCCGAGCCGACGCCGCCGCTGGTCAAGGCCGCGCTCGCGCACGTGCAGTTCGAGACCATCCACCCGTTTCTCGACGGCAACGGCCGCATCGGCCGTCTGCTGATCGCGCTGCAGCTCGCCCGCGACGGCCTGCTGCGCGAGCCGCTCTTCTACCTGAGCCTGTACTTCAAGGAGCGCCGCCAGACCTACTATGCGCTGCTGAACGCGGTGCGCCTGTCGGGCGACTGGGAGACGTGGCTGGAATTCTTTGCCGAGGCGGTAACGGCGAGCGCCACGCAGGCCGCGGCGTCGGCGAAGCGCCTGCTCGCGCTCGCTGCTGCCGACGCGCGGAGCATCGAGGCGCTGGGCCGCGCCGCCGCCTCGGCGCTGGTCCTCCATCGCGCCCTGCAGCGCCAGCCGATCGCCACCGCCGCGTCGCTAGCGGCGGCCACCAAGCTCACGCCGGCGACGGTGAACAAGTCGCTCGCGCATCTGGAAAAGCTCGGCGTCGTGACCGAGCTGACGCGCAAGCAGCGGGGGCGGGTGTTCAGTTACGCGCGATATGCAGCGGTACTGAACGAGGGCATGGAGTTGCCGGGCGGATAGATCCGCGGTTTCGGGCTTCTACCTCGAGGATCGTCTTGCATAGCGTGGTGTTTACGCCCCGCGACGGGAAGCCACGAGTGATCAGTCTGCGCAAAGCCAACAAGCGTGAGGTGAAGAGATATGAAAAATCGATCCAATCGTGAAAAGACCATCCGCGACAACCCGG
>JANMSV010000212.1:0-14312 GCA_031389685.1 Betaproteobacteria bacterium | reverse complement strand
CCCACCGGCCTGCGCGCCGGCGGCGCAAGCTTTGCAGTTGACGCCATTGTCTTCGCCACCGGCTTCGACGCGATGACCGGAACGCTGCTGCGCATCGACATTCGCGGGCGCGGCGGGAAGAGCTTGCGCGAAGCCTGGGAGGCCGGGCCGCGCACCTACCTGGGCCTCAGTGTGGCGGGCTTTCCGAACCTGTTCACCATCTCCGGGCCGGGCAGTCCCTCGGTGCTCACCAACATGATCGTGTCGATCGAGCAGCACGTGAACTGGATCGCGGACTGCATCGCCTTCCTGCGCGCGCAGGGCTGCGCATCGATCGAAGCGCGGCCTGAGGCGCAGGACGCCTGGGTCGGGCACGTCAACGCCGTGGCCGACCGCACGCTCTACCCGATGTGCAACTCCTGGTACCTCGGCGCCAACGTGCCGGGCAAGACGCGGGTGTTCATGCCCCTGGTGGGCTTTCCGCCTTACGTCGAGAAGTGCAGAGAAGTCGTGGCGAAGGGTTACGAGGGATTCGACATCCGGGCGGAGGCGCGCAGAGCATGAAAACCAGACGATTCGGCCGCAGCGGCCTGCAGGTCTCGCAGGTCGTATTCGGGGCCGGCTACGTCGGCGGCATCGTGGTCCTCGCCGACGACGACGTCCGGCGCCGGGTGCTGCGCCGCGCGCTGGATGCCGGCATCAACTGGATCGACACCGCGCCGCTCTACGGCCAGGGGCGCTCGGAACAGGCGCTCGGCTGGCTGCTCGCCGAAGTGAAGGAACAGCCCTACCTCTCGACCAAGGTACGGCTCGACCTCGGGAAGCTCACCGACATTCCGGGTGAAATCGAGCGCAGCGTGCACGAAAGCCTGCGCCGGCTGAAGCGCACCTCGGTCGACCTGCTCCAGCTGCACAACCAGATCGGCGCGCGCACCGGAACCGGCATGCTCGGCGCGGTCGCCATCGACGACGTGCTGCGCAAGGGCGGCGTCGCCGACGGACTCGAGCGCATGCGCGAGCAGGGCGTCACGCGCTTCATCGGCCTCACCGCGCTCGGCGCAGCGCCGTCGATCGTCCGCGCGCTCGACAGCGGGCGCTTCGATTCGGCGCAGGTCTACTACAACCTGCTCAACCCGAGCGCCGCGCGCGCCATGCCGGCCGGCTGGACCGGACACGATTTCGCGGGCGTGTGCGCGGCCTGCGTGCGCCACGACGTCGCGATGATGAACATCCGCGTCTTCGCCTCGGGCGTGCTCGCCACCGACCAACGCACCGGGCGCGAGATTGCGCTCACCGACAACAGCGCGCTCGAAGTGGAGACGCAAAGGGCTCGCGTCGCGCTCGCCGCGCTCGGACCCGGCCACGGCACGCGCGCGCAGACCGCACTCCGCTTCGCCCTCGCGCATCCCTCCTTCGCCTGCTTCGTGGTCGGGCTCGCGGAGCCCTCCCATCTCGACGAGGCCATCGCAGCCGAGGCCATGGGGCCGCTGTCGACCAGCGACATCGCGCGGCTCGAGGCGGTGTACGCGAGCGGGTTCGCGTAGATATCGGACTTCGACCCTAAGCGGACACTCGATGCGGGCGTTAGTCAGTTTTCCGCTTCGATACCGGGCCGGGGAGCCAACTGCGTACGAACCAAGGCACCGACGTGGCCGTGTTCCGTCGCGGCTCGGTTTCCTGCTAGAGTGCCGTGCAGGCGTTCTTGACGCTTAGATCACTCTGAAGGGAGCTGTCATGAATCCAAACAAAGCGTTGTGGGAGAAGGGCGACTTTACCGAGATTGCCGCCTTCATGCGTCAATCTGGAGAGGCATTGGTCAAGTCTCTGGGGATAACGACTCCGCTGCGGGTCTTGGACCTTGGCTGCGGAGATGGCACTACGGCGGTTCCTCTAGCCCTTTTGGGGGCTGAAGTCGTTGGAATTGACATTGCCAGGAACCTCGTTGACGCGGGGAACAAACGAGCTGCAAAGGCTGGTCTCAACCGACTGAAATTTCAAGAGGGAGATGCGTGCAAATTGCAAGGGGTCAGCGACCATTCGTTTGATTTGACCCTCTCTGTATTCGGCGCCATGTTTGCTCCCAACCCCTTCGACGTAGCCAAGGAGATGGTCCGGGTCACAAAACCGGGTGGTCGCATTGTGATGGGCAACTGGATCCCAAACGACCCAACTTCATTCGTGTCGCAACTGCTGAAGATAAGCTCATCGTTTACGCCTCCACCTCCGGAAGGCTTCGTCAGTCCAATGACTTGGGGTGTGGATACTCACATCATCGAGCGTTTTGGTCAGGCCGGAGTGCCTAAGGAGAAAATATCCATGGTCAAGGACACATTCCAATTTATGTCGCCTGACAAGAACCCGGCACATTTCATCGATTTATTCAGGCGTTTCTACGGCCCAACAATGAACGCTTTCGAAGCGGCTCAAAAGAGCGGAAAAGCGGAGGAACTCCACAAACAGCTTTTGGAACTGGCGAAAGCACAGAACAAGAGCACTGACGGCAGCACTTCGATACCAGCCACCTTCTTGCGAGTGACTGTTCGCCTTTAAGTTCATGCTTGGCCTTTGTTCGGCAAAGACGGCATTCGATACGCTTTGAAAGGCAAGCTACTTAGCGTGTGGCGAATGAGCTCACTTGGATCACTGGCGCCAGGCCGGCACAGTCGGGCATGCCGGCCCTAGTCGTCCAGCACGGCGTCGCGCGTCTCGGGCAGAAAGATGAACCCGATCACTGACGCCGCGACGAGCAGGACCACCGGGTACCACATCCCGGAGATCGCGTTTCCCGCCTTGACGCTCAGCAGGGTGATCATGAACGGCGCCATGCCGCCGATCCACCCGGCGCTGAGGTTGTGCGGCAGCGCGACTGCGGTATAGCGCGTGCGCGCGGGAAACAGCTCCGCGATCGCGGCCGTCTGGGGTCCGGTGATGAGCGCGACCGCGATCACCAGGAGGACGAGCAGCAGCACGATCATCACGCGATCGGTGTGCAGCGGATCGGCCCGCTCGGGCCAGCCCTCGGCCTTGAGTGCCTGGATGAGGTCCGCAGGCCGGAAACCGGCGATCCCGCCCTGCTGGCCCACGCGCAGCGCTACGCCATCGGCGCTCTGCGCGGGATGGAGCGTGTAGGACACACCGAGCCGCGCGAGCAGTTCCTGGTTGCGCTCGCAGTCATTGCGCGTCTGCGTGAAGGGACCGTAGGCGCAGGACGCGCCGTACAGCGCCACCGGCACCTCTCGGTTGAAGCGCTCGAGCGCCGGGTTGCCGTAGTGCAGCAGGCCGTTGAATACGGGAAGAATGCTCAGGGCGCCGAGCAGCAGGCCGGCGAGCAGCACCGGACGGCGCCCGATGCGATCCGACAGTGCGCCGAACATGATGGTGAGCGGAAACAGCAGCAGCGTACTCAGCATCACCAGCGTTCCGGCGAGCTGCGGGTCGAGCTTGACCACGCTTTTCAGGAATACGCTGGTGTAGACCTGGGACGAAAAGAACAGCAGCGAGCCGCCCGCCGAGATGCAGAACAACAGCAGGGCCATGCGGCCGAGCGTGCGGCGGTCGCGCAGGCATTCGCGCAGCGGCGCCTTCGACAGCCCCTGCTTTTCGCGCAGGCGGGTGAACACCGGCGATTCGCGCAGGTTTATGCGCATCCTGAGCGAGATCAGCAGGAGCACGAGGGAAAACAGGAACGGCACGCGCCATCCCCAGGCGCGAAAGTCGGCCTCGCTCAGGAACGCCTGCAGCAACACGACCTGCAGGGTGGAGGCCATGATGCCCAGCGGCCCCATCAATTGCAGCACGCTGGTGTAGGCGCCGCGCCGCCCGGCCGGAGCATGTTCGGTCAGGTAGACCGCGGCGCCGCCGATTTCGCCGCCGACCGAGAACCCCTGCAGCAGGCGCAGCAGCAGCAGCAGCGCGGGCGCCAGCATGCCCACCTGCGCGTAGGTCGGCAACAGTCCGACGCAGAAGGTCGCGACCCCCATCAGCACCAGGGTGGCGATGAACACCGGGCGCCGGCCATACCGGTCGCCGAGCGTGCCGAACACCGCGGCGCCGAGCGGGCGCACCAGCATGCCGACCCCGAAGGTGGCGAGGCTCGCGAGCAGCGCCGCGACGGGGTCCTCCGGCGGGAAGAACAGCACGCTGAAATAGGTGGCGAGCGAGGCAAAGGTGAGGAAGTCATACCATTCGAGGAAGGTCCCGAAGCAGGCGGCGATGACGACCTTGCGCTGGATGACGGGGGCGTCCTGCGCTGGAGCTTCGGGGGACCTGTGCATCGTGGCCTAGGCGACCCACTCCGATACGGGCGCATGGGCGTCTTGCAGCGGCTGGCAGACGACGTCCACCAGCGTCGGCCCGTCGAATGAAATCGCCTGCTTGAGCACCGCGCCGAGTTGCGCGGGATCTTCCACTTTCCAGCTTTTCACGCCGTAGGCCTCTGCGACCTTCGCGTGGTCCGTAACGCTGAAATCCACGGAGAAGTAGCGCTGGCCGTAACCCGTCTTCTGCCCCGCTTTGATCCAGCCGTACACTGCGTTTCGGATCACCACCAGCGTGATCGGCAGCTTGTAGCGCGCCAGCGTCTCGAGCTCCCCGGCGCACATGCCAAAACTGCCGTCGCCCATCACCGCCACGGTCTTCACCGCGGGCCGGCCGAAATGCGCGCCCACCGCGGCCGCCATGGAGTAACCCAGCGCGCCGTGCGCGCGATTGGAAAACAGCGTCCGCCCCGCACGCCGCACCGGGTAGTAAGCGGACAAGTACGGGCACGGCGTGCCCGGATCCGCGACCACGATGGCATCGGCATCCAGCGCCTTCGACAGTTCCGCCACCAAGCGCTCGGGCTTGATCGGCCTGTCGGCGGACGCCGCCAGCGCATGGAACTTGGAAAACTTCTGCTCTTTCGCCTTGGCCACCGCCGCCGCATCGAGCGGCCGCTTAAGCGCGTCGAGGGCTTCGTTGAGCGCCGCCAGCGCGAGCTTTGCATCTGCCACCAACGGCACGTCCACCTTGTAGTTTGCCCCGATGGTCTGCGCATCGACGTCGATATGGATGATCTTGGCCGCGCCGGGCGCGGGATGGCGCCAGCGCTCGGTGGTCACCGAGCCCGCGCGGCAGCCGACGAACACCACCAGGTCCGCCTGGTCGACCACGGCACGCGTTTCGGGCGTGCCGCCGTTGGAACCCACCACGCCCAGCGCCAATGCGTGCTCCTCGGAAATCGAGCCCTGCCCGCTGATGGTGGTGGCCACCGGCGCGGAGAGCTTCACCGCGAGTTCCAGCAGTTCGTCCTGCGCGCCGGCGATCACCGGCCCGCCGCCGCAGATAAACAAAGGCCGCTTTGCCGCGCGCAGCAGTTTCGCCGCCAGCTCGACGTGGAACGGATCGGGCGCGACGCGACGCGAGGGATAGAGCCCGAGCGACGGATCGCCCCAGACATCCGACCGGTCCACCGGCCCGTTCTGCACATCGAACGGCAGCGCGATGTGCGCCGCCCCGGGCCGTCCCGTGGTCATGGCGTTGAACGCCGCGCGAAAAACCCGCGGAATGTCCGCCGAGCGGTCCAGCACCGCGTTCCACTTGGTCAGCGGCCGCATCAGAGCGCCCTGGTCGAGCTCGGTGAGCGTAAAGCGCCCGCGCGAGGACACCGAGATGTCCGTGTTGATCCCCAGTACCGGTACCGAGGATTCATTCGCCTCCACCAGGCCCGGCAGCAGGTAGGTGGCGCCGCCGCCCGAGGGGCCTTCGCACACGCCCACCTTGCCTGAAACGCGCGCATAGCCGTCCGCCATGTAGGCGGCGTGGCGCTCATCCCGCGTCAGGACATGTTTCATCCCCCGAGCCGCAGGCGAGCCTTCCTGCAGGCGCGCCAGTGCATCGTACAAAGGCAGGCTGGTATCGCCGCACAAGCCGAAGATCACCTCTACCCCGTGCGCCCGGAGCATCTCCACCACCGCCTCGGCGCCCGTGAGAGTTGCAGTTCCCATATCAACCGGCTTGTTCATGCAGTTATATTAGCGTGTCATGCGCATCGCCGACCGCCAGCGCCCGCCCGCGGGCAGCCTCACTCTCGACCATGTTTCGCACTTCGTGCGCGAGCTCGACGCGGCCGCTGCGCTGCTCGAGTCGCTCGGCTTTGCCGTCACGCCGCGCTCGGTGCAGGTGACGCAGGACGGGCCGGCGGGTACGTCCAACCGCTGCGTGATGCTCACCGGGGGCTACCTCGAATTTCTCACACCGACCGGCAATGCGCCAAACGCCGGGCGCATGCGAAAGTCGATGCGGCGCTATCGCGGCGTGCACCTCGTTTGCTTCGGTACGCCCGCGGCCGAGGAAGAGCACGCGCGGCTCGAGCGCCACGGGTTCGCGCCGCAGCCGCTGGTGCGCCTGCAGCGCAAAGTCCAGGGCGGCAGGACGGTGCGCTTCAGCGTGGTGCGCGCGGCGCCAGGCAAGATGCCCGAGGGACGCGTGCAGTACGTGCAGCACCTCGCGCCCGCGGCGATCTGGCGGCCGCAGCATCTGCGGCATCGCAATGGGGTGCTCGGATTGAGCGCAGCCTATGTCGTCGCCTCAAACCCCGTGCGCGCCGCCGCGCGCTGGGCGCGCTTCATGGGCGGACTGCCGCGGCGCGAGGGGAAGTTCGTCTCGCTGCCGACGCATCGCGGCAGGGTGCTGATCGGCACCCGGGCGCAGGTGAAATCCCTGCTCGGCGCCGCGCCACGCTCACCCGGCATCGCCGGCTACGCCCTCGCCTGCAGGGATCCGAAGGCCTTTGCGCGCCGCTGCGCGCAAGCCGGTCTGAAAGTCAACCGGCGGCTTGCCATCGCCCTCCCCCCGGCGCTGGGCGGCGCCTGGCACCTCGTCCCCATGGAGAAATCATGACCCAGGATCCCTGCTCGTTGTCTGCGACCGAACTTCTGGCCGCCTACCGCGCGAAAACGCTCTCGCCCGTCGAAGCGACGCGCGCGGTGCTCGCGCGCATCGCGCAACTCAATCCGGCGCTCAACTGTTTCAACCTGATCGACGTGAAATCCGCGCTGGAGTCGGCGCATGCGAGCGAGGCGCGCTGGGGCAAGGGCACGCCCATCGGGCTGCTGGACGGCGTGCCGACCTCGATCAAGGACCTCCTCCTCACCAAGGGCTGGCCGACGCGCCGCGGCTCCAAGACCACCGATCCCGCCGGCCCGTGGAAAGACGACGCGCCTGCGGTGGCGCGTCTGCGCGAGCACGGCGCGGTGCTGGTGGGCAAGACCACCACGCCCGAATTCGGCTGGAAAGGCGTCACCGACAGCCCGCTGACCGGCATCACGCGCAATCCCTGGAACCCGAAGAAAACGCCCGGCGGCTCCTCCGGCGGCAGCGCGGCGGCGGTGGCCGCGGGCATGGGTCCGCTCACCGTGGGCACCGACGGCGGCGGCTCGGTGCGCATCCCCTGCGCGTTCACCGGCCTGTTCGGCCTCAAGCCCTCCTTCGGCCGCGTGCCGGCCTGGCCGCTGTCGCCTTTCGGCACGGTCGCGCACCTCGGCCCGATGACGCGCACGGTGACCGATGCGGCGCTGATGATGAACGTGCTGTCGCGGCCCGACCTGCGCGACTGGCACGCGCTGCCCTACGACGATTGCGACTACCTCGAGGACCTGGACGGCGGCGTGCGCGGGCTGCGCATCGCTTACTCGCCGGATCTGGGCTACGCCAAGGTGGACCGCGAGATCGCGGCGCTGGTGAAAAAGGCGGTAAAGGTGTTCGAAGACCTCGGCGCGCAGGTCGAGGAAGTCGATCCCGGGTTTGGGGACCAGCAGGAAGTGTTCACGCTGCACTGGTTCCCGGGTGCAGCGTACGTGGTGCGCAGCATTCCCGCCGCGAAGCGCAAGCTCATGGACAAGGGCCTGCTGGAGGTGGCGCGCGCGGGCGAGAAGATCACCATGAAGCAGTACCAGGACGGAGTGACCAAGCGCGGCGCGCTCGGCGTGCTGATGAACCGCTTCCACGAGAAATACGACCTGCTGCTCACGCCCACCCTGCCGCTGCCGGCATTCGACGCCGGCAGGGAAGTCTCGGACGTGGTGCGGGAGCGGCGCTGGACCGACTGGACGCCGTTTTCCTATCCCTTCAATCTCACGCAGCAGCCTGCGGCGTCGATTCCCTGCGGCCTGACCAAGGCGGGCCTGCCGGCGGGCTTGCACATCGTGGGGCCGAAGTACGCCGATGCGCTGGTGCTGCGCGCGGCGCGGGCCTATGAATCGGCGTGCCCGATCGCGATGCCGGACGTGACGCGGCTGGCGCGCTGAGCCCTCAGCGAGGCCGCACCACCAGGCTCTGCGAGGACCGCCCCACGAGTCCGCGTTCGTCATAGATGCGTGCCTCGGCCAGCCCGCCGGACGCGGGACCGAGCAGCGTCTGCGCCTCGATGCAAATCCACTCGCCTTCCGCCTGGCGCAGCAGGTTGATCGTCAGGTCCGAGTTCACGAACAGGTAGCGCCGGAAGTCCAGGATCGCGCTGATGCCGTTGGCGGAATCGGCGGCGACGGCGACGCGCTCGATCGCCGCGGGCGCCTCGCCCTCGATGAGCGGATGCCGCAGGCGGAACCAAATGGCGCACGGGCCGCGAAACAGCGCCCCCGACGCGACGCGCGTTTCCACCAGATCCGCGTAGCCGAGCCGCTCGGCCGAGGCAAACGGGAACCGGCCCTCGGGAGACGCCTCCGGCGGCCGCGGCGCGCGCGGCAGCGGGTGCCCGG
Organism: Betaproteobacteria bacterium; assembly: GCA_031389685.1. GTDB lineage: Bacteria > Pseudomonadota > Gammaproteobacteria > Burkholderiales > SG8-39 > JAABQT01. The sequence continues at coordinate 5,598 of JANMSV010000212.1, read as the reverse complement.
GCAGACCCTCCGGCAGCGCCAGACCGGCTTCCCGTTGCACGAGCGCCGTGCAGCGCGCCAATTCCTTGCCGCCCGAAGACAGCACCGCAGAGAAATGCGCGGCATTACGGCCCGAGTAGTCCGTCTGCACGGCGATGGCAAGCTCAGCGATCGGAATCGGCCGCAGCAGGTTGGCGGTGACGCGTGCCACATGCGTCAACCCGAGCGGCGCCGCGGCGCGCGCAATTTCGCGCGCAACGAGCGCGATCGGCGGCCCGGCGTGCTGGTGCTCCGGGTTCCAGGGCCCGCGCGTGAGCTCGCTCGAGCGCCACGTGCCCTCGCCCGCGCGAACATAGGCGCTCGCCGACATCAGCGCGCGAGCTGCAGCTCGAGCACCCAGGTCGAGACGACCTTGTCCAGGTCGAGCATCGCGCCGCGCACCATGTAGTGCCTGGCGTCCTTTTGCTGCATGCACTCGAAACCGCGGTAGCGCCCGGTGCCGCTGGCATAGAAGGACAGGATCGCATCGCCGGCGATGACGAAGCGGCCGTTGAGCGAACCGAGCGCTGCATTTTCGGCGGACCAGTGCGTGGCGTTCGACCCCGGGGAGAACGGCAGGATCTCGTAGCGGTTGTGCTGTTCCTTGGGCGGATTGCTCTTCACGCGCATCATGCCCTCGCTCAGCCACTTGCCCGCTTGATGGCGGATGCGCGTCTCGCCGTCCACCGCAGTCACGGTGCCGGCGCCGTCGCGGTATTCGCCCGCGGCGCGCCACGTGCCTTCGCGGAACAGGAAGCTGTGCGCCATCAGCCGTGCACCGTCACGCTGTCGCGCGGCGCCTGCGCGCGCGCATCCATCGTGTAGTCGCGCAGCACCTCGGCAATGCGCAGGCGGTAGCTGGCGAAGATCCCCGCACGCCCCTTCCTCTGCGCCTCGCGGTGCTGCTGCAGGTTGCGCCATTTGCGCACCGATTCCTCGTCCTTCCAGAACTGCAGCGAAACGAACTTGCCCGGCGAGGTGATGCTCTCGAAACGCTCCAGCGAAATGAAACCCTCGGCCTTGTCCAGTTCCGGCTTGAGCTGCCCGACCAGCTCCAGGTACTCCGGGAAGCGCCCTGGGGCGGGCGTGAATTCGAAGATGACGGCGATCATGAACCCTCCTGCCGCCCACTATACTTCCCGCCCGTGCAACCCTGCCACTTCGCCCACTGGCCACCCGGCATGCCGCGCAGCCTCGCGCTGCCGCCGCTGCGGCTGCACGACCTGCTGGCGCGGGCCGCGTCGCGCTTCCCCGACAAGCCGGCGACGCTATTCCAGGGCGCCGCGCTCAGCTATCGCGAGCTGCTCGCGCGCGCCGAGGCGCTCGCCGGCCACCTGCAGCACGCTTGCGGCGTGCGCAAGGGCGACCGGGTGCTCCTCGACCTGCAGAACGGATCGGATTTCGTCGTCGCGCTGTTCGGCATCCTGCGCGCGGACGCCGTAGCGGTGCCCGTCAGCCCGGCGAACGTGTCTGCCGAGTTGCGCCACTATGTGCAGGACAGCGGCGCAAAGGTCGCGCTCGTCGAGCAAGAGGTCGCGGCGCGCTTCGACGGCCTGCCGCTCGAGCACCTCATCGTCATGGACGAATTCCGCGCCGCGGGAAAACCGCCCGCGCCGTCGACCGCGGGGCCGGATGACCTCTGCCTCATGCCCTATACCTCCGGCAGCACCGGGCATCCCAAGGGCTGCATGCACACGCACGCCACCTGCCTGCACAACATCGCCGGCTCGGCGCTCTGGAAGCACGTGACCGAAGACACGGTCGCGCTCGCCACGGCGCCGTTCTTCCACGTCACCGGTCTGATCCACAGTTTCCTCGCCACGGTGTATGCCGGCGGCACCATGGTGATCCAGCGACGCTGGGACCCGCTCACCGCCGCGCAACTGGTCGAGCGCCACCGCTGCACGCACTGGGACAACGTGCCGACCATGGTGGTGGACCTGCTGTCGCACCCCAAGGCGCTCGAGCACGACATCTCCTCGCTCAAGTGGATCTTCGGCGGCGGCGCGGCGATGCCCGAGGCCATCGCGCAGAAGCTTTTCGAGGTCTGCGGCGTGCGCTACATCGAGGGCTACGGCCTGACCGAGACCATCTCGCAGACGCACATCAATCCGCCGCAGAACCCGAAAAAGCAGTGCCTCGGCATCCCAACGTTCGACACTGAGGCGCTGGTGGTGGACCCCGAATGCTTCAAGGTGCTCGGACCGGGCGCGCAGGGCGAGATCGTGGTGCGCGGGCCGCAACTGCTCATCGGCTACTGGGGCAACGAGAAGGCCACCCGCGAGTCCTGGGTGGAGATCGAGGGCCGCAGGTTCTTCCGCACCGGTGACCTCGGCCGTACGGACGAGGACGGCTATTACTACATCTCCGACCGCCTGAAGCGCATGATCAACGCCGCCGGCTTCAAGGTGTGGCCGGCGGAAGTGGAAGCCGCGATGTATCAGCACCCGGCGATCAAGGAGTGCTGCATCATCGCCTCGCCCGACGCGCGCCGCGGCGAGACGGTGAAGGCGGTGGTGGTGCTCAAGCCCGGCGCCACCGCCAGCGGCGAGGAGATCATGGACTGGGCGCGCGGCCGCATGGCGGCCTACAAGGCGCCGCGCAAGGTCGCTTTCATGGACGCGCTGCCGCGCACCGGCTCGGGCAAGCTGATGTGGCGCGCGTTGCAGGAGCGCGAGTTCGGCTAGGCGGGGGACGGAAAGCTTCGCGCCGCACCTACATGAGCGACGGCAGCCAGGTGCTCAACTTGGGGAAGGCGATGATGACGCCGAGAGCCACGCCCAGCATCAGGATGAACGGGAAGGCACCCGCAAAGATCTCCTCCACTTGCACCGTCTTGCCGATGGCCGATTTCATGGCAAAGACCACCATGCCGAACGGCGGGGTCAGCAGGCCGATCTCGATCGCCAGGATGGACACGATCGCAAACCAAAGCGGGTCATAGCCCAGATTCAGGGCGATCGGATGCATCAGGGGAATGGTCAGAATAATGATGGAGGTGGAATCGAGGATGCACCCGAGCAGCAAAAACACGACGATGAACCCGAAGACGATGAACATCGGGGGGATCGCGAGTGCGCCGACCCACTGGGTGATGTTTCCCGCCAGCCCGGACATGGTCAGCACCCGGCTGTACATCTGGGCACAGATGAGAAGAAGAAAGATGCTGGCGGTCATCTGCCCCGCATCCAGCAGGATCTGCCACAGGCCGCGCAGGGTCAGCTTTTGTCGATTGATGAAAATGAGCAGGAACCCGCCGGCGGCTCCCACCGCCCCGGCTTCGGTCGGGGTAAAGAAACCTCCCCAGATTCCGCCCATCACCAGGATGACCAAGGCGACGACCGCCCAAGGCGCCGCGGCCGCTCGGACCACCGTGCGGAAGTCCAGACGCCGTACCTCGCCCAGACGGCCCCCCAGGCGCGGCTTCACGAGCACCATGGTCCAGATACCGAGCGAAAGAACCGCCGTGACGACGAGGCCGGGAAGGATTCCGGCGACGAACAGCTTGCCAATCGCCTGCTCGGTGAGCACGCCATAGACGATCATCAATACCGAAGGCGGGATCAGCATGCCCAGGATGGCGCTGCCGGCGACGATTCCCAGGCTGAATTTCCGATCGTAGTGAAGCCGCTCCATCTCCGGCAGGGCGATTTTCGAGAACACCGCGGCGGAGGCCACCGAGACGCCGGTAATGGCGGCGAACACCGCGTTGGCAAAAACCGTCGCGATCCCGATCCCTCCCCGGACGTGCCCGAACAAGACCTGGGCGGAAGCGAAAAGCTCGCGTATCGCCCCGGACACGGTGGAGAAAACACCCATCAGCACGAACAGCGGCACCACCGCGAACACGTAGTCCATCACCGCGCTGTAGGCGGTCGTCTGCAGCAGGCTGATGGCCACGAAGAACTTCCCGGTGATCAGCCACAGCGTGAGAACGCTGACCGCCGCCAGGGCGACGCCGATATGCACGCCGAGCAGGATGAGGCCGAACACCAGGACGACGCTGAGGAGCGCCAGCGTCGTGGGGGCCAGCACTACTGCTCCCCGGACCTTCGGGTAGACATCTCCCGGATGACCTCGGCCGCCATCAGCAGGAACTGCAGGCAAGTCAGTCCCGCGCCGAGCAGAACGATCGAGCGCAGCGGATAGGTGGGAACGCGAACCGGCAGCTCCCCTTCGAATTCCCCAATCTCCCACGCCAGGATCATCGTGTCCCAGCCGGAAAAGACGAGCAGCCCGAAGACCAGCGCCCCCAGGGCATAGGCGAAGAGGTCCAGGATGGAGCGGCCTCTGCCGGAAAGGCGGCGCAGGACGACATCAGAACGTAAATGGCCGCCTATCTTGAGGGTGTGGGGAATCTGCAGCCAGACGATGGCCACGATCGAAACCTTGACGATCTCCGGGACTCCGGCAATGGGAAAGCTGAACAGGACTCGCCCGAGAATATCGGCGCAGACGAGAACCGTGATCGCCGCGACCCACACCGTGCCGACGGCATTCAGCCCGGCCATCAACCCGTAATGGATGCGGCGGATCAGCGGTTCGGTACTACTTGGTCGCGGTCCAATCCCGGGGGAACTTGACGCCCAGATCCTTCAGGTTCTGGATATAGGCGAAGACCACTTCACCGGGCATTCCCGTCGCCTTGATCTCGTCGGCTTTTTCCCTGGGAATGTTGGTGAGCGCGTTGGCCCACTTCACCTTCTCCTCCCATGAAAGCTCGCGCACCGTGGTGCCCGCGTCTTTCATCGCCTGGATGGAGTGCTCGGCTTTGATCTGCGAGGCTTCGGTCTGCACCTTGGTGTATTCCCTGCCCACCTCGAGGAAGATCTCCTGCACCTCTTTGGGCAGCTTTTTCCAGGTGTTCCGGTTCATGGTGATCATCGTGTTGGGGATCGCGCCGAAGCTGGTGATGGTGTAGTTGCGCGCCACCTCGTGCAGCTTGAACGAATAGGTGGCGTCCGGGATCATGACCCACCCGTCATACACGCCCGTCTGCAGCGAGGTATAGGCTTCGTTCAGGTTGGACTGGACCGGCACTGCGTTCACCGCCTTCAGCCAGGGAATGTTCGGACCTGCCGCCGCGATCTTGCGGCCGGCCAATTGTTCCACTTTGGTCCACGGGAACGTCGTCACCAGATTGTAGTTGGCAACCGCGCCCGTCGCGATGTAGACCTGATTGAACCTGTTCTCCAGATTGGTGCGCAGCTGGGGATAGGTATCGAAAACCTTCCGCGCCGCAATTCCCGCCTGCACCACGTTTTCGGTGCCGAAGGGAACGAAATAGCCGAAGTTGTAGGCCAGCATCTTCGACGGCTCGAAAGGCACGTGCACGTCGCCGATGTCCAGCAGGCCATTTTCTATGGCTTCAAGAACCTCGCCCAGCTTGGCCACCGAACCGGCGTAGGCTTCGACCCATTCGATCTTGTGCTTGGTCTTCTGCTCGACGCGCTTCTTGACCTCGACCTGCATGAAGCTCTGCATCGGGGCCACCCACGACGCCGCAGGGACCGGGTGCCCTGCGCCGATGGTCAGGCGGAATGTCTCCGCATGAGCCATGCGCGGGATCGTGGAGACGGC
>JANMSV010000205.1:0-8048 GCA_031389685.1 Betaproteobacteria bacterium | reverse complement strand
CCATCCGAGACCCGGGCGTTTCTGGAGGCTGCGGGTTTTAAAGATATCGTCGTCGAGGACGTTGGAGTCAAGTATGTAGCGGGGTACAAAACGGTGATAGAAAAAGCAGAGAAAGGCGTCTTGCCGCCGCTCGGCACGCACATTCTCATGGGGGACACAGCTTTGCAGAAAACGCGCAATGCTGCGCGCAACATAGAGGAGGGCCGTACTCATCCAATACAGTTAGTCTGCCGCAAGCGGACATGAGTATCCGTCGGCACGCCGGTGTGCGAGCTGAGGCAAGGCTTTGTGAAAGAACTTGGGCATCACCGCCATGCATCTCGGGATCGAGCGGCTGACCTTGGGTGACCGGCCGAGCTGCTGCACGATTGCCTGGTCGGTCTGGACAGCGCGAATCGGCAACGGAGCGTAGCGTAGTGGCACCTGACCCATTGCGAAAGAACGGCAGGCGGGCGACACTGGATTTGCATGCCTCCAGTGACCCGCTACGTCAAGAGTGACGAGGTTCACATCGCCTATCAGGTGCTAGGCGATGGACCGATCGACCTTCTGTTCATTCCGGGGTTCGTGTCGCACCTCGAAGCGACCTGGCAGTACCGGGAACTGAGCGCGTTTGTCCAGCGCCTCGCGTCGTTCAGCCGGCTGATTTTCTTCGATAAGCGCGGCACGGGGATGTCCGATCGCGGCTCGCAGATCTTCACGCTCGAGCAGCGCATGCACGACGTCCAAGCAATTCTGGACGCGGTCGGATCCAAACGCACGGCGCTGTTCGGCATATCGGAAGGTGGGCCGATGGCCTTGCTCTACGCTGCGACCTACCCGGCACGCGTCAGCGCGCTTGCGCTCTATGGCAGCTACGCACGCAGGTCCTGGGCACCGGACTACCCCTTTGGCTGGAAGGACGACCTCTGGGTACATGTTCTCGACGGGTTCGAGCGTTACTGGGGCACCTCGCAAAGTCCGGACCTGAACCTATTTGCTCCGAGCCTGTTAGGCGATCCGCAGGCGGCGGAGCAGACTATTTCGTACTACCGGGCTGCGGCGAGCCCCGGCGCGGCGATCGCGATCATGAAGATGAACCGCGAGATCGACGTGCGCAACTTGCTGCCCTCGATCCACGTTCCCACGCTCATCCTCCAACGTACCGGCGATCGCAACATCAATGTCGAGCACGCACGCTACATGGCGCAGCGAATCACTGGCGCGAAGTTGATTGAGCTGCCGGGCGAAGACCACTTTCCCTGGATCGGGGATATCGAGGCAATCCTGGGCGAGGTTGAGGAATTCGTAACTGGTGCGCGCCACGCGCACGAGTCCGAGCGCGTGCTCGCGACCGTACTATTCGTGGACATCGTAGGTTCGACGGAGCGCGCCGCGGCGCTCGGCGACCGCGCCTGGCGCGAGTTGCTCGAGGCCTTCCAGGCAAAGGTTCGCGAGGCACTGCGCCATTACCGGGGGCGCGAGGTCGACACCGCAGGCGACGGCTTCCTCGCTACCTTCGACGGGCCGGCGCGGGCGATCCGCTGCGCCAGCGCCATACGGGACGCAGTGCTCAGTCTCACCATCGAGGTGCGCTGCGGCCTGCACACTGGGGAATGTGAACTCTCCGGCGAGAAGCTCGCCGGAATCGCGGTGCACATCGGTGAGCGCGTCACGGGGTTGGCCGCCCCGGGCGAGGTACTGGTGTCACAGACGGTGCGCGACCTGGTAGCCGGCTCAGGCCTCGTGTTCGTCGAACATGGAGCGCAAGAATTGAAGGGCGTGCCGGGCGAGTGGCGGGTGTTCAGCGTCCGGTAGCCTTTGCGCATGCGCGGCATCGCGCGACCGCAGTACCGGCTCCGCGTCGAAGAGGTCCGTGTGTTCTACAATGTTTCGGGTTCGTGCGTCGAGGTACTGGCGATCGTGCCTGAACCGGAGGCTGAGTCATGGCTGGCGCGGTGCGGAAGTCCAAAATGAAGGAAGTGCCTCTTTCCGAGGTGAATGACGACTTGTCTCGCTTTCTTCGGGAGGCCGAGACACAGGATGTCGTCATCACGCGCCACGGTAAACCAGCCGGCGTACTGATCGGGTTCAAATCGGAGGACGACTGGTTCGACTACCGAATTGAACACGACCCACGGTTTATACAGCGCGTCGAGCAGGCTCGCGCCAGCTTCCGTGCGGGCCGAGGCGTCAAACTCGAAGACGTCAAATGAAATGATGTGAAGGAATTCATCCAGCGCTAGTCGCGCGGCTGGCGTTTCTTGTTCAGCTTCGCCTCGATGTCCTTCACATACGCAATCGCCGGCGCATGGCCGCGCCGCGAGGCGCGCAGCATCCAGCCGTAGGCCTGCTGCGCGTCGCGCTTCACCCCGCGTCCCTCGGCATAGGCCAGCCCGCGCGAGATCTCCTCGCGCTCCTCCAAGGCGAGAGCCAGCGGCGCTCGCCGGCGCGCCGCTGGCGCAATGCCTCCGTTCAAAGCCAGGACCCGGTAGACCGCGCTCTTGTTCCTCCTCTCGAGCGCCCGCGCAATATCGGCTACACATTGGCCGTTCTTCCAGCGGTCCCAAAGCTCGGCCCTCTGCTTCGGCGTGAACCTCGTCCGTGCGTTCCCCTCCATACGCATACCTCCTCATCTGGCAAGATAAGAAGGTGTTGCGTCGATCGGTTGAACCCGCAACCCATAGCGGACATTCACAAGTAGATCAACGCGCTCGATTGATCGACGCACGCGGTCATTCTCCTCACGTACCACGCAGTTCCCGACATCGCGTAGCGCGACGCGAGGGTAAAGACTTGCAAGCCTTTGCCCTCGCCCTCTACAGTTGCATCGCGCCGGCCAGGATTTTGGCCGATTGACGGACCCAGCGTTGCGATTCGGAGGAGCAGACTGGCAGAATGCCCCCACGCACAAAGACCGGACCCTCCCTGATCGACTCACCACCACGGCGAGCGCTCAGACGCGCGAATCGAGTGAGATCGGAAGTCTGGGGCGTGCAGCAGCGGACGGGGCAGCGTGCGTCGCGATCCTGGCCCACCTCGGGGGCGCGCGTGCCCCCGACCGCTCCGGCCTCCTCCAAGACCCCGTTAATGGGGCCTACGCCCGTCCAAGATTGATGGGGGGTGGTGGATTTGGAGTGAGGTTTTGGCAACTTGGAAAAAGGAAAGTCTGATCCCTTTTCCTTCCTTGGTGGTAGGATTTTCCACCCAAACCCCTTAAAGCAACAGAGGAGAGAGCAAATGAAAAATATTCATGCAAGAATTTGTATGACATTGCTTCTGGTGAGTTTTGTGGTGTTAGGAACATCAACAGTAAATGCTGCTGATTGTGCTGTTACTACTACTTTGGTTGCTGGCGGCTCAAGCGGTGCCATTTGTTCTAGTGCTGCCTTTACGAGCGGCGCAAGTACCACTATCAATGGCGATGTATCCGCTAAGGGGGCTGTTACGCTTGGCGCTACCAGTCATGTGAGTGGTTCCGTTACTGCTGGTGCTGGCTTTACGAGTGGAGATAGCGCGGTTGTCGATGGTAGTGTGACGGCCAAAGCTGCCTATACAAGTGGCGCTAATAGCGTTGTCAAAGGTAATGTGACTGCAGCTGGTAATATCGTGCTTGGAGCAAATAGCCGTATTATTGGTTCGGTTCACAGTGGTACAGGTGTGATTACTTATGGCGCTGGCGCTACTGTTGGTAAAGTATTGAAGTAATCAAGTTTACGGCCTCAGGGGTCCGCTGAAGGGGCGTTCGGTTCAACCGACGATGGCCCGAGCGAGCCCCCGCGCCGGCGCCGGCTCCGCGTCGATCCGCTCCAAGCCCGCCCTCCGGCGCAACCGCCCCGGCCGGCCAGACGGAGTCTCCCTAAAGGAGCGATGTGGGGCCTGCGCACGTCGTCCCCGCCGGGCGTTCGGCGGGCAGGGGCGGCCGGGCGACGGATCGCGCCAGCCGCTGGCGGCGGCGGTCATGGGTCGGCACGGCCACGCCCGCATGCAGATGGATTCCCTGTGCCGGGGCGCGGACCCAATACGGTCCGCCCCCGCATCGACGCCTGTGGGAGGCTCCTGGACGGTGGACGGTCTGGCCGGTGTCAACGGCACGTCAAAATTCCCCAGCGCCCTGCGACGCCGAGACGGGGACGGTCATCTACCGCTCGAAGATGCACGCGGGACTTAAGCGCAAATTCCAGGTGATGCCCGGCGCCGAGTGGCTGGAGCTGCTCTGCCGTCATATCCCTGACCGCTATGAGCACCTCGTTCGCTACGTTGGGTGGTATTCGAATCGAGCGCACGGCGAGCGGGCAAGAGCGTTGAAGGTGAAGGAGCAGGCGACCAAGCCCTCGACAGAAGCTGAGCCTGTGAGCGCGTTCGGCGCGCGCGTCAAAGCCTCCTGGGCGCGGCTCATTCGAAAGGTGTACGAGGCAGATCCGCTCGAATGACCTGTTCTGGCCGGTCAGCGACCGCTGACGCGTGGTCGGTGGCAAGGAAGGAGATCATCCAGCGCTAGTCGCGCGGCTGGCGTTTCTTCTCCAGCTTCGCCTCGATGTCCTTTACATACGCAATCGCCGGCGCATGGCCGCGCCGCGAGGCGCGCAGCATCCAGCCGTAGGCCTCCTGCGCGTCGCGTTTTACCCCGCGTCCCTCGGCATAGGCGAGTCCCAGCGAAAATTCGGCGTCGGCGTACCCCTGCACCGCGGCGCGGCGCATCCAGCGCACCGCCACTTTGTCGTCGCGGCCCACGCCGTACTGCCCGGTGCTGTAGATCGCCGACAGCAGGAACTGCGCCTCCGGCAGGCCCTGGTCGGCGGACTGGCGCAGCAATGCCAGCGCCTTCGCGTCGCTTTTTTCCACTCCGGCGCTGGTGCCGTGCAGCAGCGCCAGCCGGTAGCGCGCTTCCCGGTCGCCCGCCTCGGCCGCCTGGCGGATCAGCCCAGCCGCGGTGTCGAAGTTGCGCTCGTACCCGCGCCCCTCGAGGTACAGCATCCCAAGCCGGTACCTGCCGTAGGGATTGCCATGCGCCGCGGCTTTCTCGATCCATGCCTTGCCCTCGTCGAGGTTTGCGGCGCCGCCGACGCCATCGAGGATCAGCGCACCGAGCTTGGCCTGCGAGCGCGCCAGGCCCTGAACCGCAGCGGCCCGGTACCAGCGCCGCGCCTCCGCCGGGTCCTTCAGGGTGCCGTCGGTGCTTTCGTAGATCACCGCGGCGTTGTGCTGCGAGTCGACGTGGCCCTTGCGCGCGGCGCGCAGGAACCACTCCAGCGCCTGCGCATCGCTTTGCTCCGCGCCCTTGCCCGAGACGTGCATCATGCCCATCAGGTGCTCGGCGTAAGTGTCGCCAGCGGCCGCCTGGCGAGAGATCTCCTGTCTTGCTTCGGCAGAACCATTGGCCGCCTTGCGGGCCAGGTCGTCGAGCGGCGCGGCGCTTGCGGCAAAGGCGGCGCCAGCGACAAGAAGCAGCAGCGTCCGCGCGACCCGCATCAGAAACGCCGGATGAGGGTCATGGTCTGGCCCTCGTTCTTCATTTCCACGCGGCTGAGGAAGCTCATGCCGAGCAGCGCGATGTCCAGGCCCTGCTCGATCACCAGCCCGTCCACCGCCTGCAACTCGATGCCGCCGACCTTCACCGTGTCGAATGTGAGGCGGTACACCGGCACCACGCCGCCCGCGGTCCTGGTGGTGCCGGCAAGGCCCTTGCGGTAGTCGATGCCCAGGCGCACGGCTTCGCTCGCCGGCAGCGCGACCACCGTGGCGCCGGTATCCACGACGAAGCGCACCGGTTTGTTGTTGATGGCGCCCTCGGCGATGAAGTGGCCGCGCCCGTCCGCGGCGAGCACCGTGCTCTGGCGCTCGCTGCTGCCGGTCTGGAAATGCTGGCCGCGCAGCAGCGTGCGGCGCTCGCCCTCGACTTCGACCACCGCGCGTTCGCGCTCGACCGAGAGCACGGTCACCGCGCCCAGTTTCTGTCCCACTTTCACAGCGCGCGGTGCGCCGCCGTCGATCACCAGGATCGCCGCTTTGTCGCCGATCGCACCGACGAAACTGACCTCGGCCGCGCCGGCCGGCAGGGCCGCCAGGCAGAGCAGCAGCGCACTACAATTGCGGGCTATGAAACCGGTTGCCATCTTCAGGTTTGCTCCGAGCGAAGGTCCGGGCTATTTTGCCACTTACCTCGAGCGCAAGGCGATCCCCTGGAAGCTGGTCGCGCTCGACGAAGGCCGCGCGGTGCCGAAAGACGCACGGCGTTTCTCCGGGCTCGCCTTCATGGGCGGGCCGATGAGTGCCAACGACGACCTGCCTTGGATAACTCCGGCGCTCGCGTTGATCGGCGACGCGGTGCGCAAGGACGTGCCGCTGCTCGGGTACTGCTTGGGCGGGCAGCTGATGGCGAAGGCCTTCGGCGGAACGGTGCGCGCCAACCCGGTGAAGGAGATCGGCTGGGGGGAAGTGCGGGTGGCTGAAAACGAAGTGGCGCGTGCATGGCTAGGGCCGCTGCGCTCCTTCGACGTGTTCCATTGGCATGGTGAAGCCTTCTCCATTCCGCCCGGCGGCACGCGCGTGCTGGAGAACGCGCACTGCGCCAACCAGGCGTTCGCGCTCGGCAAGCACCTCGGCTTGCAATGCCACGTGGAGATGACCGAAGAACTGGTGCGCGACTGGCTGCGCGCCGGCGCGCAGGAAATCGCGCGCGCCAAGGATTCGCCCGGAGTGCAGAAGCCGGCAGAGGTGGAGCGCGACCTGGAGCGGCGCCTGGCGGCGCTCCACAAGGTGGCCGACAGGATTTACGACCACTGGTGCGAAGGCTTGCCGCGCAGCTAGTGCAAGCCCCGTTGCAGGCGGCGCTGAGCGCAATCCTGGGCATGGCCCTGCTGGCCGCGGGCGCCGTGCAGGCGCACCAGACCAGGCTGTCGAGTTCCAAGCTGGTGGTCCACGGATCGACGGTCACGGCGACGCTGGAACTGAACGGCAGGGACCTGGACATCGCGGCGGGGCTGATGCTCATCGGCGATGGCGAAGAGGTCCTGCCGCAACGGCTGGCCGCGCAGCAGGCGGCCGTCATCACCTACCTGCGCGGACGCGTGCAGCTGGCGTTCGAGGGCGGGACGCAATGTCCCGTCGCAGATGAACTATTGCAGGCCAGGCGCGACCATGTTGTGGCGCAGATTGGTTTTCGCTGCCCGCCACTGGGCCGGCCGCTGGTCTATCGCGTGACCCTGTTTCACGAAATCGATGCGGCGGCCAGGCACGTCGTCACCGTGGACGGCGATGAGCGACGCATCGGTCTGCTTGGGGTGGCGCATCCCGAAATGCGGCTCTCGGGCGTGCGCGCCGGGCTGGGCGAGACGCTGCGGCATTACGTCGCCGCCGGGATGGAACATATCGCCATCGGCTACGACCATATCGCGTTCCTGCTCGCAGTGATCGTGCTGGGCCGGCGTTTCTGGCCGCTGTTCGCGGCGGTTACGGCATTCACCGTCGCGCACTCGGTGACGCTTACGCTGGCGGTGCTCGGCTGGGTGGTTGTGCCCTCGCGCATGATCGAGCCCCTGATTGCAATTACCGTCGTCTACGTCGCGGCGGAGAATTTTTTTGTTCGCGACCTGCGCCACCGCTGGCGGCTCACGTTCGTATTCGGTCTGATCCACGGCTTCGGCTTCGCCTCGGTGCTGCGCGAGCACGGCCTTCCGGACCATGCGCTGATTCCGGCGCTGGCGGGATTCAACGCCGGCGTCGAGCTTGGCCAGGTCCTGATCGTCGCGCTGGCGGTTTTCGCGTGGCGGGCCGGATTTGCCCTCGCCGGGAAAGCGGGCGTGCGTGCCGATGATTCGGACCAGCGGCGCGTGTCGCTGGCGGTCTCCGCGGGCGTACTGCTGCTCGGGCTTTACTGGCTGGGCGAGCGCTTGCTGGCCTGAGCGTGCCCGCATTGACACCGGCGCTCGGGTTGGTGGATAGTAGTGCGGCCCGAATCGTCAGGGGCGCGGACCGGTTGCATAAACAAGGGGGCACGACATGAAAAAATCAATCGCAATCCTGTTGACGGCGACCGCCGGCGCGATCTCGATGCCGGTGCTGGCCGA
>JANMSV010000174.1:0-13992 GCA_031389685.1 Betaproteobacteria bacterium | reverse complement strand
GCCACCAGGCTGGTGGTGGTGGTCTTGCCATGCGTGCCGGCGATCGCCACGCCCTGCCTGAGACGCATGAGCTCGGCGAGCATCAGCGCGCGCGGCACCACTGGCACGTGCTGCGCGCGCGCCGCCAGCACCTCGGGGTTGTCGGCGGGCACCGCGCTCGACACCACCACTGCGTCGGCGCCGTTGATATTCTTCGCAGCGTGCGAGAGTGCGACTGTCGCGCCCAACTTCTTCAAGCGCCGCGTCGCCGCATTCTCCGCGAGGTCCGAGCCGCTGACCTGGTAGCCAAGATTGGCGAGCACTTCCGCGATGCCGGACATGCCCGATCCCCCGATGCCCACGAAATGGATGTGCCGGACCTTGTGCTTCATCCGGCGAGTTCCATGCAGCGCTGCGCCACCAACTGCGCCGCGCCGGGCTTGCCCAGCGCGCGCGCCTTGCGCGCCATGTCGAGCAGGCGCGGCCGATCGAGCGAGCGCAGCAGATGCGCCAGCGTGCCGGCGGACATGTCCGCCTGCGGCAGCAGGAGCGCTGCGCCCTGGTCGGCGAGGAACCTCGCGTTCGCCGTCTGGTGATCGTCCACCGCGTGCGGGAACGGCACCAGCACGCTCGCGACGCCGCCCGCGGACAGTTCCGCGACCGTCATCGCGCCGGCCCGGCAGATGACGAGGTCGGCCTCGGCGTAACGCCGCGCCATGTCGTCGATGAATGGCACCAGCTCGCCTGCGACGCCGGCCTCGCGATACGCCCGCTGCAGCTGATCAAGATGCTGCTCGCCCGACTGGTGCACGACCACGGGCCGGGGGTCGAGCAGTGCCAGCGCGCGCGGCACGCAATCATTCAGCGCTTGTGCACCGCGGCTCCCGCCCAGCACCAGCAGCTTGAGCGGCCCACCGCGCCCAGCATAGCGCGCGGCCGGGACCGGCAGCGACGCGATCTCCGCGCGTACCGGATTGCCGGTCCACTCGGCGCCCTTGAGCGCCGCTGGAAACGCGCTCATCGCCTTGTCGGCGACGCCGGCGAGGATGCGGTTGGCGAGCCCGGCGATCGCATTCTGCTCGTGCACCGCAAGCGGCCGGGCGAACAACGAGGCCATCATGCCGCCCGGAAACGCGACGTAGCCGCCCATGCCGAGCACCACGTCCGGGCGCAGCCGGAAGATGGCGCGCGCCGCCTGCCAGAAACCGATCAGCAGGTTGAGCGGCAGCAGCAGCGCGGCGAGCGCGCCCTTGCCGCGCAGCGCCACGGCCCGGATCCAGGCCATGTCGTAGCCGCGTGCGGCCACCAGCCGCGCTTCCATACCGGCGCGGGTGCCCATCCACACCACGCGCCAGCCGCGGCTGCGCAGCTCTTCGGCCACCGCCAGTCCGGGAAACACGTGCCCGCCGGTGCCCCCTCCCATGATCAGCGCGGTCCTCATGCGTGCAGCCCCCGCGCCAGCTGGCGATTTTCCCAATCGATGCGCAGCAGGATCGCCAGCGCGATGCAGTTGGCCAGCAGGCCGCTGCCGCCGAAGCTCATCAGCGGCAGGGTCAAGCCCTTGGTGGGCAGCAGGCCCATGTTCACGCCCATGTTGATCAGCGCCTGGAAGCCGATCCAGATGCCCAGGCCCTGCGCGGCCAGGGCGGCGAAGTGCCGCTCGCGCAGCGCCGCCTGCCGGCCGATGGCGAAGGCGCGCATCACGATCCAGACGAACAGCGCGATCACCGCCGCCACCCCGAGAAAGCCGAGTTCCTCGGCGATCACCGCAAGGAGAAAATCCGTGTGCGCTTCGGGCAGGTAGAACAGTTTCTCCACGCTCGCGCCCAGCCCGACACCCAGCCATTCGCCGCGGCCGAACGCGATCAGCGAGTGCGACAACTGGTAGCCGCGGCCGTAGGGATCGGTCCACGGGTCCATGAAACCGAAGATGCGCTGCATGCGGTACTCGGAGGTCAGCACCAGCAGCGCGGCGCCAAGCGCGAGCATGCTGCCCAGCGCGAGGAAGTGGCGGCCGTACATGCCCCCCAGGAACAGGATGCCGAAGGTGGTGACCGCGATGACCACCAGCGCGCCGAAATCCGGCTCGCGCAGCAGCAGCCAGGACACGAACATCATCACCGCCAGCATCGGCAGCAGGCCGCGCCGGAAGCTTTTCAGCACCGCGTGCTTGCGCACCGTGTAGTCGGCGGCGTAGAGCACGACGGCGAGCTTCATCAACTCGGAGGGCTGCAGGGTGAGGGCGCCCAGGTTGAGCCAGCGGCGCGCGCCGTTCACTTCGCGCCCGATGCCGGGCACCAGCACCAGCACCAGCAGCGCCACGCAGGCGAGGAATGCGAGCGGCGCGACTTTCTGCCAGTAGCGCACCGGCACGAGGAAAACGGCGATCGCGGCGCCCAGCGACACGCCCAGGGACACCGCGTGGCGCAGCAGGTAGAAAGCGGAGTTGGCCCCGCTGTGGCGGCCGGCCTCGGCGGTGGCGATGGAGGCCGAGTACACCATCACCAGGCCGATCACCATCAGCAGCAGCGCGGCCCAGGCGAGCGAACGGTCGTACTCGGGAGTATCGGCGTCCTGGGCGAAGACGTAAGTGGCGCTCATCTCAGTCCCCGAGCGCGGCGACGGCCTGCGCGAACACTTCGCCGCGGTGCCGGTAGTCGCGGAACATGTCGAAGCTGGCGCAGGCGGGAGACAGCAGCACGGCGTCGCCGGGTTGCGCCAGCTGCGCGGCGCGCGTCACCGCCTGCTCCAGCGTGTCGCAGCGCTCCAGCGGTACGCCGCTCAAGGCGAGCGCATGCTCGAGGCGCGGCGCGTCGCGCCCGATCAGCAGCACGCCGCGCGCGTGCCGCGTCACCGCCGGGGCGAGCGGCGCGAAGTCCTGGCCCTTGCCCTCGCCGCCGGCGATCAGCAGCGCCCGCTGGCCCAGGCCGCGCAGCGCAGCGACCGTGGCGCCGACGTTGGTGCCCTTGGAATCGTCGTACCAGGCGACGCCGCGGCGCTCGGCGATGCGCTGCAGCCGGTGCGCCAGCCCGCGAAAGTCCGCCAGCCCGGCGGCCAGTGCCTCGTGCGGCACGTCGATGGCGCGCGCCAGCGCACAGGCCGCGAGCGCGTTGGCGACATTGTGCGCGCCGTGGATCTGCAGCCGCGCGGCGGGCAGGAGCGCGCGCGAGCCCTCGTGCAGCACCCCGTCCAGGACGCCGAAATCCTCTTCCGAGGGAGGCGCGTCGAGCCCGAAGCTCACGCGTTTGCGGCTCGGCAAGCCCATGGCGAGCGAGCGAGCGTCGTCGCGGTTCAGCACCTGCACGCCCTGCCCCATGAAGATGCGCGCCTTCGCCGCTGCATACGCCTCGATGCCGGCGTAGCGGTCGAGATGATCCTCGCTGAGGTTGAGCAGCGCCGCCGCCTCGGGCTCGAGCGACCAGGAGGTCTCCAGTTGGTAGCTGGACAGCTCAAGCACCCAGGCCGCGGGGGCGCTAGCCTGCGCGGTGCGCGCGCCAAGGGCCTGCAGCACGGGCGGCCCGATGTTGCCGGCGACTTCTACGTCGAGGCCCGCCGCGCGCAGCAGGTGCCCGGTGAGTGCCGTCACCGTGGTCTTGCCGTTGGTGCCGGTGACCGCGAGCACGCGCGCGGCGCCCCGCGCGCGCACGTGCCAGGCAAAGAGCTCGATGTCGCCAAGCACCGGGAGGCCCATCGCCGCCGCCGCCTGCACCACCGGCTCCTGCAGGGAAAGGCCGGGGCTAATGCATACCAGGTCCACGCCTTCGAGCAGCGCCGGCGTGAACGCGCCCGTGCGCAGTTCGCCGGCGTAGTCCTGCGCGCGCGGCGGCGCCGCACGCGTGTCGGCGACGCGTGCGCGGCCGCCCTGGCGCTCGACCCAGCGCGCCACGGACAAGCCGCTGTCACCCAGGCCGAGCACCAGCACGTACCGGCCCGCGAGCGAGCGCGGCTCGGGGCGCGGCAGCAGGGTGAACGGGGGCTGGCGCATCGTCATGGTCACCGCAGCTTCAGCGTCGACAGGCCGAACAGCACCAGCATCATGGTGATGATCCAGAAGCGCACCACCACCTGGGATTCCTTCCATCCCTCCAGCTCGTAGTGGTGATGCAGCGGCGCCATGCGGAAGATGCGGCGCCCGCCGCTCGCCTTGAAGTACAGCACCTGCAGCATCACCGACAAAGTTTCGACGACGAATACGCCGCCCATGATGAACAGCACGATTTCCTGGCGCACGATCACCGCCATGGTGCCGAGCGCGGCGCCCAGCGCCAGGGCACCGACGTCCCCCATGAACACTTCCGCCGGGTAGGCGTTGAACCAGAGAAACCCGAGGCCCGCACCCGCCAGCGCGCCGCAGAACACGGTCAACTCGCCCGCGCCCGGGATGTAGGGCAGGCCCAGGTACTTGCTGAACACGCTGTGCCCCGCGACGTAGGCGAAGATGCCGAGCCCGCTTCCCACCATCACCGTGGGCATGATGGCGAGGCCGTCCAGTCCGTCGGTCAGATTGACCGCATTCGAGGTGCCGACGATGACGAAGTAGGTCAGGATGATGAAACCGATGGGGCCGAGCGGGTAGGCGACGAATTTGAAGAACGGCACGATCAGTTCGTTCAGCGCCGGGGTGCCCTGCGACAGGCTGGCGAGGTAGCCGGCAGCGGCGAGACCGATGGCCGACTGCCAGAACAGCTTGGCGCGCACCGACAGGCCTTTCGGATTTCGATGCACCACCTTGCGGTAGTCGTCGATCCAGCCGATGGCGCCAAAACCGAGCGTCACCAGCAGGACCACCCACAGGTAGCGATTTTGCAGGTCGCCCCACAGGAGCGTGGTGATGCCGATGGACAGCAGGATCAGCGCGCCGCCCATGGTCGGCGTGCCCGCCTTGGCGAGGTGCGTCTTCGGCCCGTCGTCGCGCACCGACTGGCCGATCTTGTAGGCCGTGAGCTTGCGGATCACATAGGGCCCGAGGATCAGCGAGATCGCCAGCGCGGTGAGGCAGGCGAGCACCGCGCGCAAGGTGATGTAGTTGAAGACGTTGAACAGCCGCACGTCGCGGGCCAGCCATTGCGCGAATTCGAGCAGCATCAGTGGACTCCCTGGGTTTCGCCGGTGAGCGCGGCCACCACGCGCTCCATGCGCATGAAGCGCGAACCTTTGACCAGCACGGTGACGTCGCGCGGCAGCGCCTCGACGAGTTCCTCGGGCGACGCAAAGTGCCGCGCGCCGGCACCGAATGCCTTGACCGCCTCGCGGCTCGCCTCGCCGAGCGCGTACAGCGCGCCGATGCCGCGGCTGCGCGCGTACTCGCCGACTTCGCGGTGGAATGCCGGTCCGTGTTCGCCGACCTCGCCCATGTCGCCGAGTACCAGCGCAGCCGGCGCCGGGCACGCGGCGAGCACGTCGATCGCGGCGCGCACCGAGTCAGGATTGGCGTTGTAGCTGTCGTCGATCAGGGTGGCGCCGCCGCGTGTGCGCTTGACCTGCAGCCGGCCCGCATACGGCCTGAACGCCTCGAGGCCCCTGCCGATGGTGGCGGCCGGAATGCCGGCCGCGTGCGCGCAAGCGGCCGCGGCAAGCGCATTGCGCACGTTTTGCACCCCGGGGATCGCGAGACTGGCGCGCGCTTCACCCTTGGGCGTACGCAGCACGATTTCACTGCTCAACTGCTTGAGCGTGTAGCCCCCGGTCACCATCGCCTTGCGCTCAAGCCCAAAATCCACAACGTGCCGCCCTCCGGCAGCACCCAGGAAGATGGGGTAGCAGGCGTCATCCGCATTCACAACCGCCACGCCCAGCGCAGGCAACGCCCGCAATACGTTCGAGTTCTCCTGTGCGCTCGCCTCGACGCTTTTCATGAACTCCATGTGCTCGCGTTGCGCATTGGTCACGACGGCGATGGTCGGCTGCGCAATGCCCGCCAGCCACTCGATTTCACCGGGGTGATTCATACCAAGCTCGATCGCGCAGTAGCGATGAGGATCGTCCAATTGAAGCACTGTCATCGGGACGCCAATGTCAGTGTTGAAGTTTCCCTTCGTGGCGAGCACCGCGGCTTCGCCCGCGTGCGTACGCAGAATGCAAGCGAGCATTTCCTTGGTGGTGGTCTTGCCATTTGCCCCGGCGATGCCAATCACGACGGGGGAAAATCGCTTACGCCAGTAGCGGCCCAGCCGTCCCAGCGCCTTGCGCGTGTCGTCGACGATGACGACCGGAAGCGGCGAGCGCAGCGTGCACCGCTCATCGACCAATGCCGCCCTCGCGCCCCGCTCGCTCGCGGTGCCGACGAACTCATGCCCGTCGAAGTGCTCGCCGCGGATGGCGACGAACAGCTCGCCGGCGCGCAGGCTGCGGCTGTCGGTGGACACGCCGCTAAAGCGCGCATCCGGCCCCGCGAGCCGTCCCTGCATCGCCGCGGCCGCCTCGACAAGGCTCATCATCGCGCGCCCCGGCGCTCGAGCGCCGCACGCGCCACCGCCGCATCGGAGAACGGCAGGCGCTGCCCAGCGCTTTCCTGCCAGGTTTCATGGCCCTTGCCCGAGATCAGCACCACGTCGGCATCCGTCGCCTGCGCGATCGCGGACTCGATGGCGCGCGCACGATCGGGCTCCTGTTCGTGCGGCGCGCCGACGCCTGCTTCGATCTCGCGGATGATGGCGAGCGGATCCTCGCTGCGCGGGTTGTCCGAGGTGAGCACGACGCGATCGGCCAGCCGCGACGCGATCGCGCCCATCGGCGCGCGCTTGCCGCGGTCGCGGTCGCCGCCAGCACCGAACACTGCGATCAATCGCCCGCCGCGCGCCGCGGCCGCCGGGCGCAGCGCCTGCAGCACCTTTTCCAGGGCGTCCGGGCTGTGGGCGTAGTCCACCACCGTCAGCGGCGCGTCGCCGATGCGCTGCATGCGTCCGGGCAGCGCAGGCAGTTCGGCCAGCGCGGCGACCGCCTGGGCATAAGGAATGCCGTGGACGAGGAGGCAACCGAGCACGCCCAGCGCATTGGCGACGTTGAAGTGTCCCAGCGGGTGGAATTCGGCGCGCGCCGCGCCCCAGCTCGACGCGAGATGCAATGTTCCGGGCTCGATGCGCGACGCCGCCAGGTACTCGGAAACGCCGGAGGATGCGGCCGCTTCGGGCGACAGGCCATAGCCGATGGTGCGTACGCCCCGTTCGCGCAGCCGCGCCGCGAGGCGCAGGCCGAATGCGTCGTCCACGTTGAGTACCGCGCACTCCAGTCCCTCGGCCTCGAACAGAAGGGCCTTCGCCGCCGCGTAGGCCTGCATCGAGCCGTGGTAGTCCAGGTGGTCGCGCGAGAGGTTGGTGAACAGTGCACAGTCGAACTCGACGCCGTTGACGCGGCCCTGATCCAGGCCATGCGAGGACACCTCCATCGCCACCGCCTCGGCGCCGTCGCGGCGCATGCCGGCGAGCAGGCGGTGCAGCTCGAGCGCGTCGGGCGTGGTGTTGCCCGCGTCCTCGAGTGCGCCGCGCAATCCGGCGCCGAGCGTGCCGACGACGCCGCATTTCGCGCCGGCCCGGTCCAATGCCGCAGCGATCCACTGCGCGCACGTCGTCTTGCCGTTGGTGCCGGTCACGCCGCAGGTCCACAGCGCTGCCGAAGGTTTGCCGTAAAACTCGTGCGCCAGAGCGCCGGCCTGCTGCTTCAGCCCGCGCACCGCGGCGTTCGGCAGCTGCCACTCGTCACGCCAGGCAAAGCCCTGCGCCTCCCAGACCACGGCGGACGCGCCGCGTGCAATGGCGTCGGGAATGTGCTTGCGACCATCCGCGCGTTCACCGGGATAGGAGAAGAACGTCACCCCGGGGGCGCAGCGGCGGCTGTCGGAACTCAGGCGCTCGAGCATCGCGCCCTGCGCCGCAAGCCTGGCAAAGAGATCCGGGCCAATCAGGTGCTTTCCCTGGCTTCCTCGCCCTCGCCGGGCAGCGGCACGGGCTCAAGCGGCGCGTCGTGCGGCACGCCGAGCAGGCGCAGCGCGCCCTGGGCGACCTGCGCGAATACCGGTGCCGCGACCACGCCGCCGTAGTACTGGCCTGCCGAGGGTTCGTCGATCATCACGGCGATCACCAGCCGTGGGTCGCTTGCCGGCGCCAGGCCGACGAACGAGGCAATGTATTTGTCCGCCGCGTAGCCGCCGTTCTCCTGTTTGTGCGCGGTGCCGGTCTTGCCGGCGACACGCCAGCCCATGATGCGCGCGCGCGGCGCGGTGCCGCCGGGCTGCACCGCGAGCTCGAGCATGGCGCGCACCGCGCGCGCAGTGCGTGCCGTGAGCGCCCGGGTTCCGGCCGCGGTCTGCGGGGACTTGAGGAGCGTGACCGGGATCAATACTCCGTCGCGCGCGAACATCGTGTACGCACGCGCCAATTGCATCAGGCTTACCGAAATGCCGTGGCCGTAGGCCATGGTGGCCTGCTCCACCGGGCGCCAGGTGTTGGCCGGACGCAGCTTGCCCGCCGCTTCGCCCGGAAAACCGAGCTGCGGCGGGGTGCCGAAGCCGGCGCTATGGAACATCTGCCACATGTCGTCTCGATGCAGCGCCAGCGCGATGCGCGCCGCACCCACGTTGGAGGACTTCTGAATCACCTGCGCGAGGGAGAGCGTCGCCTCGGGGTGGGGGTCGTGGATCGTGTAATTGGCGATGCGCAGGCCGCCGACGCCGATGTGCACCGCGCTCGACGGCGTCACCTTGCCGGATTCGAGCCCCAGCGCCACGGTGAAGGGTTTCAGCGTCGAGCCGGGCTCGAACACGTCCGTCAGCACGCGGTTGCGCAGTTGCGCGCCCGACAACCGGGCGCGGTTGTTGGGGTTGAAGGACGGCAGGTTGGCGAGCGCCAGCACTTCGCCGGTGCGCACGTCGATCACGACCAGGGCCCCGGCCTTCGCCTTGTGCAACGCAACCGCGCTTTTCAGAGCGGCGAAAGCGAGGCTCTGGATCTTGCCGTCGATCGCCAGCGTCAGGTCCTGGCCGTCCTGCGCGGCACGGATGGATTCGACGTCCTCGACAACTCGCCCCAAGCGGTCCTTGATCACGCGCCGGCTCCCCGGCGCGCCGCCCAGGCTGGCCTGGAACGCCAACTCGATGCCTTCCTGGCCCGCCTCGTCCACGCCGGTGAAGCCGACCATGTGAGCGGTCACTTCGCCTCCAGGATAGTAGCGGCGGTACTCGCCGTGCTGGTAAATGCCGGGCAGGGCGAGCCGCGCGACCTGCCCCGCCTGCTCCGGCGCAATCTGGCGTTTCAGGTAGACGAAGTCGCGCGAGGGATCGGCGATTTTCCGGCGCAGCTCAAGCGGCTCGGCGCCCAGGATCCCCGCCAGCTTTTTCAGCTGGGCGGGCGTGGCCTCGACGTCGCCCGGGATCGCCCACACCGACTGCACCGGCGTGGAGATGGCAAGGGCCTCGCCGTTTCGATCGAGAATTCGGCCACGCGTGCCGGGCACCTCCAGCACGCGGCTATAGCGCGCCTCGCCCTTTTCCTGCAGGAAGTCGGTGCGCATCGACTGCAGGTACAGCGAGCGCGCCGCGAGCACGCCGAACGCGGCGAGAAGAACGCACAGCACCGTGCGCGCGCGCCACACCGGCAGTCGCACCAGAGCGGCCGCGGCGGCGCTCATGGCGCAGCCTCGCGCGTGACCACGCGCACGCGGCGCGCGTCGGGGGTGCGCATGCCGAGCGTGCCGGTGGCGACCTTTTCGACGCGCGTATGCAGACCCCAGGTGCTCGCCTCGAGCTGCAGCTTGCCTTGCTCGACGTCGAGTTCACGCGCGCGCGCCTGCGTGCGTTCCAGCTCGGTAAACAGCTTGCGGGCCCGGTGCTGGGAGGTGACGAGCCCGAGCGCGCAGACGACGAGAACCAGGAGGAGGAGGAGGTTCAGCTTCGCCACGCGTCGGGCTCGATTCGGGTGATCAGGGACGGGTCAAAAGGGGCCGCTGTGCGCTCTGCGACGCGCAGCACGGCACTGCGCGCGCGCGGGTTGGCGGCGACTTCGGCTGCGGAGGGGCGCATCGGCTTGCCGATGATTGTGAGCAGGGCTTGTGGCATCTCGCTGGCGCGCAGGGGCAAATCCCGTGGCAGCACCGGGCGCGCGCAGGCTTGAAGAAAACGCTTGACGATGCGGTCTTCGAGGGAATGGAAGGCGATCAGCGCCAGGCGCCCGCCCGGCGCCAGGCGCTCGACCGCCTGCGGCAGCATCAGCGACACTTCCTCAAGCTCCCGATTGACGAAAATCCGTAGAGCTTGAAAGGTGCGCGTCGCCGGATCCTGGCCCGGTTCCCGTGTGCGGACCGCCGTACCCACGAGATCGGCAAGTTGGCGGGTCGTGCGGATGGGCGCGTTCCGGCGAGCAGCAGCAATCGCCGCTGCAACCTGTTTAGCAAACCGTTCTTCCCCATACCCCCCGATGACCTCCCTGAGTTGCGCTTCGCTCGCGCTCGCCAGCCAGTCGGCCGCCGGCACCCCTTGCGTCGGATCCATGCGCATGTCGAGCGGCCCGTCGGCACGGAAAGAAAACCCGCGCGCCGCGTCCTCGAGCTGCGGCGAGGACACGCCCAGGTCGAACAGCATCCCCTGCACGCGCGCCGCGCCCAGTGCGTCCAGCGTTGGCGAGAGGGCGCTGAACGCGGCGTGCACGATCGAAAAGCGGGGGTCGACGATGCTGTTCGCTGCAGCCACCGCCTGCGGATCGCGATCCAGCGCCAACAGACGACCGTTCGGGCCGAGTCGCGCGAGGATCAGCCGGCTGTGCCCGCCGCGTCCGTATGTGCCGTCCACATAGATGCCGGCCGTCTGCAGCGCCAGCGCAGCCACGGCTTCGGTGGCGAGAACTGGGCGGTGCGTGAGGGAAGCGGGTCTCATCCGATGGCGCGCCCGCGCTCACAGCGAGAAGTCCTCCATCCCGGTAGGCGGCGCGGCGGGACCGGAGAGCGCCTGCGCGAGCTTCGCGCTCCACAGGCCCGAATCCCACAACTCGAAGTAACCGCCCTGCCCGACCAGCATCACGTCGCGCTCGAGCTTGCCGTGCTGGCGCAGCGCGCCGGACACGAGGATCCGGCCGGACCCGTCAGGGGCCACGTGCTCCTCGAAGCCGAGCAGCAGCCGTTTCCACCAGCTCGCTTGCGGATGAAAGCTCGGGAAAGTCTCCGCCCTGGCGCGCACCGGTTCCCAGGCTGCGGGCGGATAGAGCAGCACGCAGCCTTCGGGGTGTGCGGTGAGCACCAGATGCTTGGCACTGGCGAGCAGCGCGTCGCGGTGGCGCGTCGGAATGGCCAGACGGCCCTTCGCGTCAAGCGTGATGACTGTTGCGCCGTGGAATGCTCCGCCCATGCCCTGTTTTCCCTGGCGGTCGGGGCTCTGCAGGCCCTTCCCCTTTTTCCGCCACTTTTTTCTACCTTTTCCCACTCTAGGGGAAAGGAATAGGCAGGTCAAGGCAATTCTTTATGCCTGACAAAGACTTAGCGGTGTTTTTGGAGCTTGATTCTTGAAATAAAAAAACGTTTACTTTCAGTATCTTATAAAAGCTACTGAAAGTACCGTCTTAGAACAACAGCTGGTCTAGCCTTTGGCCAGCTTGTCCAGGACGCCTGTCGCCACACCGACCTTTGCGCCGGCGGCCAGGATCTCTTTCCAGGTGGTGTCATCCACCACGATGCCCTCTTTTTCGCGCCGCGCGCGCGTCTCGCGCTCAGGGTCGCCGGCGATGCGCACGCGGTCATGGCCCGGCGCGGGCGGCGACTTTTTCACCCACGCGATGAATGCGCGCGCCTCGCGCTCAAACGGCTCCGCGGTGCCAAGCTTCGCGGGATCGATGAGGATGCTGAGCATGCCGTTCAGCACGCGCTTTTTCGAGCGGTCCGCCGTGTGCCAGGTGCCCCCGCCCGAGAGCGCGCCGCCGAGCAGCTCGCACACCACGGCGAGCCCGAAGCCCTTGTGCAGGCCGAAGGTGGTGAGCGCGCCGAAGGGCTCGATCACGCCGAAGCGCGCGTCCAGCGTCGGGTTGCCCTGGTCGTCGAGCAGCAGGCCGGGCGGCATCTTCTGGCCCTTGTTGTGCGCGACGCGCACCTTGCCCTGCGCCACGCCGCTGGTCGCCATGTCGAGGATGAATGGCGGCTGGCCCGGCAGCGGGATGCCAATGGTGCAGGGATTGGTGCCGAAGCGCGCATCGCGACCGCCGAAGGGCGCGACGATGGAGCGCGAGATGACGTTCACGAAGCTGATCGATACCAGTCCCTCGGCCACCGCCTGCTCCGCCCACTGCCCGATGCGGCACAGGTGGTGCGAGTTGGCGAGCGCCATTACGCAAACGCCGTGTTTCTTCGCCCGTTCGATGGCGATGGCGGTGGCCTCCATGCCGATCACCTGCCCGTAGCCGGCCTGGCCGTCGAGCGCGACCAGCGCAGCGCCGTCGAATTTTATTTCCGGATGGCGGTTCGGTCGCAGGCCGCCCTCCTGCAGCGACTCGATGTAGCGCGGGATCATGCCGATGCCGTGCGAGTCATGCCCGGTGAGGTTCGCGGTGACGAGGTTCTCGGCGACGATTTGCGCTTCGCGCACCTCGCTGCCGCCGGCGGTGACGATTGCTTCTACGGCGCGCGCCAGCGGCGCACGCCCGAACAGGTGGGAGGTGGTGGCCATGCCGCCGAGTTTATAATGCCCCGCAGCCTTCCCCGCCATCCATGATCGACAAGTTCATCGCCACCGCGCAAGCTGCCCTCGCCGACGTGCCCGACGGCGCCACCGTGATGATCGGCGGCTTCGGCAACGCCGGCATGCCCGCAGAACTGATCGACGCGCTGATCGCACGCGGCGCGAAGGGCCTCACGGTCGTCAACAACAATGCCGGCAACGCCGATTCCGGCGTGGCAGCCTTGATCGCCGCGAAATGCGTGCGCAAGCTCATCTGCTCCTTCCCGCGCCAGTCCGACTCCTGGCATTTCGACAAGGCCTACCGCGGCGGCGAGCTCGAACTGGAGCTGGTGCCGCAGGGCACGCTTGCCGAGCGCATCCGCGCCGCCGGCGCCGGCATCGGCGCCTTCTACACGCCCACCGCGTTCGGCACCAAGCTCGCCGAAGGCAAGGAGACGCGTCGCATCGGCGAGCGCGACTACGTGCTCGAATACCCGATCCATGCCGACTATGCGCTGATCAAGGCCGACCGCGCCGACCGCTGGGGCAACCTCACCTACCGCATGACGGCGCGCAATTTCGGCCCGATCATGGCGGCGGCGGCGAAGTGCACGGTGGCGCAGGTGCGCGAAACGGTGCCGCTCGGCGCACTCGATCCGGAGGTGGTGGTGACGCCGGGCATCTTCGTCAAGCGCGTGGTGCGCATCGCGCCGCTGAGCAAGGCCGCATGAAAAAGCTCGACCGCAAGCAGATCGCGGCGCGCGTGGCGCGCGACATCCCCGAGGGCGCGTACGTCAACCTCGGCATCGGCCTGCCGACGCTGGTGGCCGATCACCTTCCCAAGGACCGCGAGATCGTGCTGCACAGCGAGAACGGCGTGCTGGGCATCGGCCCGCGGCCGGCGCCGGGCGGCGAGGACGAAGACCTGATCAACGCCGGCAAGGAGCCGGTGACGCTGCTCCAGGGCGGCGCGTTCTTCCACCACGCGGACTCCTTCGGCATGATTCGCGGCCGGCACCTCGATTACTGCGTGCTGGGCGCGTTCCAGGTGTCGGTGGCGGGGGACCTCGCCAACTGGCATACCGGCGCGCCGGACGCGATCCCCGCGGTGGGCGGCGCGATGGACCTGGCGGTGGGCGCGAAGAACGTCCTGGTGATGATGGAGCACCTCACCAAGGAGGGGAACAGCAAGATCGTCGAGCGCTGCAGTTATCCCCTCACCGCGGCGCGCTGCGTGAACCGCATCTACACCGACCTCGCGGTGATCGACGTGAAGGCAGACGGCCTGCATGTCGTCGACCTGGTCGAGGGGCTGTCCTTCGAGGAACTGCAGCGCCTGAGCGGCGTGCCGTTCAGGCGCATGGCTACTGCGGCTTGATTCCTGC
>JANMSV010000151.1:0-45568 GCA_031389685.1 Betaproteobacteria bacterium | reverse complement strand
CCATCCGCGAGGGCGGCAAAACCGTCGGCGCCGGAGTCGTCGCCAAGGTGCTCGAGTGAGCACCACGCAAAACCAGCGCATCCGCATCCGCCTCAAGGCGTTCGACTACCGGCTGATCGACCAGTCGGCGCTCGAGATCGTCGACACGGCCAAGCGCACGGGTGCCGTGGTGCGCGGACCGGTGCCGCTGCCGACGCGCAAGCAGCGCTTCGACCTGCTGCGCTCGCCGCATATCGACAAGGCGTCGCGCGAGCAGCTGGAGATCCGCACGCACCTGCGCCTGATGGACATCATCGACCCGACCGACAAGACGGTGGACGCGCTGATGAAGCTCGATCTGCCGGCGGGCGTGGACGTGGAAATCAAGGTCAAGTAACACGCAACACGAAGTGCAGTGCCGGCCCATAGCAGCCGGCGCCCGACGCAAGCAAATGCACCGCCGGGTCCAAGATAAGAGGGCTTTATGACGATTGGATTGGTCGGCCGCAAGGTCGGCATGACGCGCATCTTCACCGACGACGGCAATACGCTGCCGGTGACCGTGCTCGACGTGTCCGACAACCGGATCACGCAGATCAAGACGCCGGAGAAGGACGGCTATGCTGCCGTGCAGGTCGCGTTCGGCAAGCGCCGCGCGAGCCGTGTGCGCAAGCCCCTGGCCGGCCACCTCGCCAAGGCCGGGGTCGAAGCCGGCAGGCTGCTCAAGGAGTTCCGCGCCGATGCCACGCAGCTTGCCAGCCTGAAGGTCGGCGGCAAGCTGGGCGTCGACCTGTTCAAAGTCGGGCAGAAAGTGGACGTGCAGGGCGTGACCATCGGCAAGGGATTTGCCGGCGTCATCAAGCGCCACCACTTCTCTTCGAACCGCGCTTCGCACGGCAACTCCCTCTCGCACAACAAGCCGGGATCGACGGGCCAGAACCAGGATCCGGGCCGGGTATTTCCGGGCAAGCGCATGGCGGGCCACCTGGGCAACGTCAAGCGCACGGTGCCCAATCTCGTGGTGGTGCGCATCGATACGGAACGGCAGTTGCTGCTGGTCAGGGGTTCGGTGCCAGGTTCAAAGGGGCGCGACGTGGTCGTGCGCCCGGCAGCAAAGGTCTGAGGGGCGCGCCATGGAACTCAAGCTGATCAGTGATAAGGGCGCCACCAGCACCACCGATGCTCCGGATGCGATCTTTGGTCGGGACTTCAATGAAGCCCTGGTGCACCAGGTGGTCGTCGCCTACCAGGCCAATGCCCGCATGGGCACGCGCAAGCAAAAGGAACGCAGCGAGATCGCCAAGTCGACCAAAAAACCCTGGCGCCAGAAAGGCACCGGCCGCGCGCGCGCCGGGATGGCCTCGAGCCCGCTGTGGCGCGGCGGCGGCAAGATTTTCGCCTCCAGCCCGGACGAGAATTTCTCGCACAAGGTCAATCGCAAGATGGTACGCGCCGGCATGATTTCGATCCTGTCCCAGCTCGCGCGCGAGGACCGCATCCGCGTGGTGGAGGAATTCAAGCTGGAGGCGCCCAAGACCAAGTTGCTGGCGCAGAAGATCAAGTCGATGGGCTTCGACGAGGTGCTGGTAATCACCGACGAGATCGACCAGAACCTGGAGCTTTCCGCGCGCAACCTGCGCAACGTCGCGGTGATCGCGGCGCGCCAGGCCAATCCGCTCGCCCTGGTGCGCTTTCCCCACGTGCTGGTGACCCGCAAGGCACTCGCGCGCTTCGAGGAGATGCTCAAATGAGCGCGACGAAGAAATACGCCGCCGAGCGCTTGATGAACGTGGTGCTCGCCCCCGTGGTGTCTGAGAAGAGCACCCTGGTGGCGGACAAGAACCGGCAGTATGTGTTCCGCGTCGCCGACGACGCCACCAAGCCGGAAGTGAAGGCTGCGGTGGAATTGCTGTTCAAGACCAAGGTGCAGTCGGTGACGGTGTCCAACGTCAAGGGCAAGCAAAAGCGCTTCGGACGCTTCATGGGGCGCCGCCGCAACTGGAAGAAGGCCTATGTGCGCCTGGCGGCCGGCCAGGAAATCAATTTCGCGGCGACGGAGTAAGCCATGCCACTGATCAAGGTCAAACCCACTTCCCCCGGGCGCCGCGCGCTGGTGAAGGTGGTCACGCCCGAGTTGCACAAGGGCGAACCGCACTGGCCGCTGACCGCCAAGAAGTCGAGGACCAGCGGGCGCAACAACCACGGCCGCATCACCGTGCGGCACCAGGGCGGCGGCCACAAGCAGCACTACCGCATGGTGGATTTCCGCCGCAACAAGGACGGCATCCCGGCCACGGTGGAGCGGCTCGAGTACGACCCGAACCGCAGCGCGCATCTTGCGCTGCTCCTGTACGCCGACGGCGAGCGGCGCTATGTGCTGGCGCCCAAGGGCGTAAGCGCGGGCACGCAACTGCTGTCCGGCGCAGAGGCGCCGATCAAATCGGGCAACACCCTGTTGCTGCGCAGCATTCCGGTCGGTACCACCGTGCATTGCATCGAGATGCTGCCGGGTAAAGGCGCGCAATTGGCACGCTCGGCCGGGGCATCGGCGCAGTTACTGGCGCGAGAAGGGTCCTATGCACAGCTGCGCCTGCGCTCGGGCGAAATTCGCAAGGTGCACGTCGACTGCCGCGCGACCATCGGCGAAGTCGGCAACGAAGAGCACAACCTCGAATCGATCGGCAAGGCGGGCCGCAAGCGCTGGCGCGGCATCCGGCCGACGGTGCGCGGCGTGGCGATGAACCCGATCGACCACCCGCACGGCGGCGGCGAAGGCCGCACCTCATCGGGCCAACCCCCGGTGTCGCCGTGGGGCCAGCAGTCCAAGGGATTCAAGACCCGCCGCAACAAGCGCACGCAGGTGATGATCGTGCGCGACCGGCGCACGAAATAAGGGCACCCCATGGCACGCTCAATCAAGAAAGGTCCCTTTGTGGACCAACACCTCCTGGACAAGGTCTCCGCGGCGCGCGCCGCCAGCGACAAGCGCCCGATCAAGACCTGGTCGCGCCGCTCGACCGTGATGCCGGATTTCATCGGCTTGACGATGGCGGTGCACAACGGCAAGCAGCACATCCCGGTGTACATCACCGAAAACATGGTCGGCCACAAGCTGGGTGAGTTCGCGCTGACGCGCGTCTTCAAGAGCCACTCTGCAGTGGGCAAGCGCACCGAGCAAGCGGTCGGCGGCAGGCCGCCGCAGGGTGCACCCGGCGCGGCGGCGCCCGCCGCCGCTGCCACGCCGGCAGCGCCGGCAGCGAAGAAGTAAGGGGCGGACATGGAAACCCGAGCGATCCTGCGCAGCGCGAGAATTTCAGCCCAGAAGGGCAGGCTGGTGGCCGACATGATCCGCGGCCAGCCGGTGGACAAGGCGCTCAACATCCTGGCTTTCACGCCGAAAAAGGGCGCCGCGATCATCAAGAAATTGCTGCAGTCGGCGATTGCCAACGCCGAGCACAACGATGGCGCCGACATCGACGCACTGAAAGTGAAGAGCGTGCTGGTGGAGCGCGGCGCGTTCCTCAAGCGCTTCCAGGCGCGCGCCAAGGGCCGGGGCAATCGCGTGCTCAAGCACAGCTGCAACATTTTTGTCACGGTCGGAGACTGACGAGGGCTTATGGGACAGAAAATCAATCCGATCGGTTTCCGCCTGGCGGTCAATCGCAACTGGAGCTCGCGCTGGTACGCCAACAGCCGGCAGTTCGCCGGCATGCTGGCCGAGGACATCAAGGTGCGCGGTTTCCTCAAGAAGAAGCTGGCGCACGCCTCTGTCGGACGCGTGCTGATCGAGCGTCCGGCAAAAGATGCGCGCATCACGATTTTCTCCGCGCGCCCCGGCGTGGTGATCGGCAAGAAGGGCGAGGAGATCGAGGCGCTCAAGGCCGAACTGCGCCGCCTGATGGGCGTGCAGCAGGTGCACGTCAACATCGAGGAGATCCGCAAGCCGGAGATCGACGCGCAATTGATCGCCGATTCGATCGCACAGCAGCTCGAGAAGCGCATCATGTTCCGCCGCGCTATGAAGCGCGCCATGCAGAACGCGATGCGGCTGGGCGCGCAGGGCATCAAGATCATGAGCGCCGGGCGCCTCAACGGCAGCGAGATCGCGCGCAGCGAGTGGTATCGCGAAGGCCGCGTGCCACTGCATACGCTGCGCGCCGACATCGATTACGGCACGGGTGAGGCGAAGACGAATTACGGCGTGATCGGCATCAAGGTCTGGGTCTACAAGGGCGAAGTGATGTCCAAGGCCGAAATACAGGCCGCGCTGCCGGCCGCTGGGGTGCCGGCGGCGGTCGAGGCGCCTGCCGAGCCGCGCAAGGCGAAAAAACCGGTGCCCAAGCCGGGCGCGCGGCGTTCCCCGGCGCGCGCCAAGCCCGAGGGCGAAAAGAAGCCGGCCAGGAAGGCTGATGCGCCCGCGCCCAAGACCACCGTCAAGCGCGCCAAGAAAGTGGTCAAGGACCAGGGCGAGAAGAAGGCATGAAAGGGAACTGATCGATGCTGCAACCCGCACGTACCAAGTACCGCAAACAGCAGAAGGGGCGCAATACGGGCGTCGCCACGCGCGGCAACAAGGTCTCCTTCGGCGAGTACGGGCTGAAGGCCGTTGGCCGGGGACGCCTGACTGCGCGCCAGCTCGAGGCCGCGCGCCGCGCGCTGTCGCGCCATATCAAGCGCGGCGGCCGCATCTGGATCCGCGTGTTCCCGGACAAGCCGATCTCCACCAAGCCGGCCGAAGTGCGCATGGGTAACGGCAAGGGCAATCCGGAATATTTCGTCTGCGAGATCCAGCCCGGAAAGATCATTTACGAGATGGACGGCGTGGATGCCGCGATCGCCAAGGAGGCCTTTGCCCTGGCCTCGGCCAAGCTGCCGTTCAAGACCATCGTCGTGCACCGGATGCTGGGGTAAGCCATGAAGGCGAGCGAACTACGCGCGAAGAGCGGTGAGGAGTTGAACAAGGAGCTGATGGATCTGCTCAAGGCCCAATTCGGCCTGCGCATGCAGCTCGCCACCCAGCAGCTTGGCAATAACAGCCAGGTCAAGAAGGTGCGGCGCGACATTGCGCGCGTGCGCACCATGCTCAAGGAGAAAGCGGGCAAATGAACCAGCCAGCGACGAACCAGCCAGCGACGCAGACCCCGGACCGCAGCCGCACGCTGACAGGCCGCGTGGTGAGCGACAAGATGCAAAAAACCGTGACCGTGCTGGTGGAGCGCCGCGTCAGGCACCCGCTGGTCGGCAAGACCATCACGCGCTCGAAGAAGTACCACGCACACGTCGAGGAGGGTGGCATCGCCCAGGGAGACCTGGTCGAGATTTCGGAATGCCGGCCGATTTCCAGGACCAAAGCGTGGAAAGTCACGCGCCTGATCGAGAAGTCGAAAGGCGTTTAATGTTGCGCCAGGCGCGAATTTCACGCTAGAATTCGCGTCCTTTTTGACGGTCCGGCTCCGGCCGGCCCGTAACCAGACCCGTACGGGGTCCAAAACTGCCCGCCAGGCGGCACCCGGCGAGGCAAGTTGGATGGAGAGTTGCCAATGATTCAGATGCAGTCCATTTTGGACGTCGCCGACAATACCGGCGCGCGCTCCGTCATGTGCATCAAGGTGCTGGGCGGCTCCAAGCGGCGCTACGCCAGCATCGGTGACTTGATCAAGGTGAGCGTCAAGGACGCGGCGCCCCGCGGGCGTGTGAAAAAGGGCGAGATTTACGACGCCGTGGTGGTGCGCACCGCCAAGGGCGTGCGCCGCGCGGACGGTTCGCTGATCCGCTTCGACAGCAACGCCGCGGTATTGCTGACCCCCAAGCTCGAGCCGATCGGCACGCGCATCTTCGGTCCGGTGACGCGCGAATTGCGCACCGAGCGCTTCATGAAGATCGTTTCGCTCGCGCCGGAAGTACTCTGAGAGAATCCGCCATGCAACGCATTCGCAAGGGCGACGAGGTGGTCGTCGTCACCGGCCGCGACAAGGGCAAGCGCGGCACCGTGCTGCGCCGCGTGAGCGCCGAGCTCGTGGTGGTGGAGGGCATCAACCGGGTGAAGAAACACACGCGCCCCAACCCGATGAAGGGCGTGGCGGGCGGCATCCTCGACAAGGACATGCCGATCCATATCTCGAACATCGCCTTGTTCAATCCGGGGACGCAGAAAGCCGATCGCGTGGGCTTCAAGCAGCTCAACGACGGCCGCAAGGTGCGCGTTTTCAAGTCGAACGGCGAACAGGTAGACGCATAAGGTGACACGGATGGCCAAGGAAAAACCCCCCCAGCCGGAGAAAGCCGAGAAAGTGGGCAGGACCGGCGACAAGGCTGCCGAGAAACCGGGCAAGGCTGCCAAGGCGGCGGAAAAGCCCGCGGAGAAACCGGCCAGGCCCGCCCAGCCCGCGCTGCCGGTGCCGCCGGCGCGTCTCGCGGCGCATTACCGCGAAAAGGTGGTCCCGGAGCTGGTGAAGAAGTTCGGCTACAAAACCACCATGGAAGTGCCGCGCATCCGCAAGATCACCCTCAACATGGGGGTGGGCGAGACGGTGGGCGACAAGAAGACGCTCGACAACGCGGTCGCCGACATGGCCAAGATCGCCGGCCAGAAGCCGGTGGTCACCAAGGCGCGGAAATCGATCGCCAACTTCAAGCTGCGCGCCGGATTCCCGATCGGCTGCATGGTGACGCTGCACGGCGCGCGCATGTATGAATTCCTCGACCGCCTGGTCAACATTGCCATGCCGCGCATCCGCGATTTCCGCGGCGTGTCGAACCGTGCGTTCGACGGCCGTGGCAACTACAGCCTGGGCGTCAGGGAGCAGATCATCTTCCCGGAGATCGAGTACGACAAGATCGACGCGCTTCGGGGCATGAACATCGCCATCACCACCACCGCTAAGACGGACGACGAGGCCAAGGCCCTGCTCGCCGCGTTCCGCTTCCCGTTCAAGCACTGAGGGACCCGCACATGGCCAAACTTTCCGTAGTACTGCGTGAGAAGAAGCGCCGCCTGACGGTGGCTAAATTCAAGGTCAGGCGGCAGGGGCTGCTGGAGGTGATCCGCAACTCCAAGGCTTCCGACGAAGAGCGCGACGCCGCACGCGTGAAACTGCAGAAGCTGCCGCGCAACGCCTCGCCCTCGCGCCTGCGCAACCGCTGCGCCATCACCGGGCGGCCGCGCGGCGTGTACCGCAAGTTCGGCCTGGGCCGCAGCAAGCTGCGCGACCTGGCAATGCGCGGCGAGGTGCCGGGCGTCATCAAGGCGAGCTGGTAAGGAGATGCGCGCATGAGCATGACCGACCCGATCGCCGATATGCTGACTCGCATCCGCAACGCCCAGATGGTGGGCCACACGGAGGTGATCATGCCTTGTTCGAAGCTCAAGGTTTCGATTGCCCAGGTCCTGAAGGACGAGGGCTATATCGACGAATTCGCGGTACGCGAAGAAAGCGCCATGCGCCAGCTGCGCATCGGCCTCAAGTACTATGCCGGCCGCCCGGTGATTGAACGCCTGGAGCGCGTGTCCAAGCCGGGTTTGCGCGTCTACAAAGGGTGCGACGACATCCCGCGCGTGATGAACGGACTGGGTGTGGCGATCCTGTCGACCTCGCGGGGCGTGATGACCGATCGCAAGGCGCGTGCCGATGGCATCGGCGGCGAAGTGCTTTGCATCGTGGCGTAAGGAGCCGTTCATGTCACGCATTGCCAATTACCCGATTGCATTGCCCAAGGGCGTCGAAGTGACGCTCGCCACGGGCAGCATTTCGGTGAAGGGGCCGCTCGGTACCCTCGCGCGCCCCACGGACCCGAATGTCGGCGTGCAGAAGGAGGGCGAGGCGCTGGTGTGCAAGGCGCTCGGCAATTCGCGCCACGCCAACGCCATGTCCGGCACACTGCGCGCATTGCTGGCCAACATGGTGACCGGCGTGACCAAGGGATTCGAGAAGCGGCTCGCGCTGGTCGGTGTCGGTTACCGCGCGCAGGCGCAAGGCGACAAGCTCAATCTGTCGGTAGGCTTTTCGCATCCCGTGGTGCACCAGATGCCCAAGGGCGTCAAGGTGCTGACGCCGACGCAGACCGAAATCGTGGTCAGCGGCGTCGACAAACAACTCGTGGGCCAGGTCGCTGCGGAAATCCGAGACACCAGGCCGCCCGAACCCTACAAGGGCAAGGGCGTGCGCTACGCCGGTGAGCAGATCGTCTTGAAAGAGACCAAGAAGAAGTAACGGAGCCACCTATGGTCGACAAGAACCAAGCCCGGTTGCGCCGCGCGCGCCAGACGCGATTGAAGATCCGCGAGCTCGGCGCGGTGCGCCTGACCGTGCACCGCACGAACAGCCACATCTATGCGCAGATCACCTCCGGCGCCGGCGACAAGGTACTGGCGACGGCATCCTCCGTAGAGAAGGAAGTGCGCGCACAACTCAAGAGCGGCGGCAACCGCCAGGCCGCCGAGGCGGTGGGATCGCGCATCGCGCAAAAAGCCAAGCAGGCGGGCATCGAGACGGTCGCCTTCGACCGTGCAGGTTACCGTTACCACGGGCGCGTCAAGGCGCTCGCCGAGGCCGCCCGCGCGGGCGGCCTGAAGTTCTGAGGATCACGCCATGGCAAAAATGAAGCCCAGAATGCAGAAGAACGAGGAGCGCTCCGACGGCCTGCGCGAAAAGATGATTTCGGTGAACCGCGTCACCAAGGTGGTGAAAGGCGGTCGCGTGCTCGGCTTCGCCGCGCTTACCGTGGTTGGTGATGGCGACGGTGGCATCGGCATGGGCAAGGGCAAGGCGCGCGAGGTGCCTGTCGCGGTGCAAAAGGCGATGGAAGAGGCGCGGCAAAAACTGTTCAAGGTCAAACTCAAGAATGGCACGCTGCACCACACCGTGATCGGCCACCACGGCGCGGCCACGGTGCTGATGCAGCCGGCGCACG
This sequence comes from Betaproteobacteria bacterium, assembly GCA_031389685.1. Classification (GTDB taxonomy): domain Bacteria; phylum Pseudomonadota; class Gammaproteobacteria; order Burkholderiales; family SG8-39; genus JAABQT01. Next base: position 36,679 of record JANMSV010000151.1, on the reverse strand, counting down.
AAGGCACGGGGATCATCGCCGGCGGGCCGATGCGCGCCGTGTTCGAGGTGATGGGCGTCACCAATGTCCTCGCGAAATGCTTTGGTTCGACCAACCCGTACAACGTGGTGCGAGCCACGCTGCAGGGCCTGCAAGCGATGCACACGCCGGCGGAGATCGCCGCCAAGCGCGGCAAGAAGGTCGAGGAAATCCTTTCGTAAAGGTGCGCCATGGCGGACAAGAAAATCAGGGTGAAACTCGTGAAGAGCACGGCCGGCTGCAAAATGACCCATCGCGCGACGGTGCGCGGCCTCGGGCTGCGCAGACTGCACCAGACCGTCGAGCTGATCGACACCCCGGCTGTGCGCGGGATGATCGACACCGTTTTTTACCTCGTGCGGATCGAGGGCTGAGCCATGCGCCTCAATACAATTAAGCCCGCCCCCGGAGCAAAGAAGTCCCGTCACCGTGTGGGCCGCGGGGGCGGCTCGGGATGGGGCAAGACCGCAGGCCGTGGCCACAAGGGCCAGCGCGCCCGATCGGGGGGCTATCACAAGGTCGGCTTCGAGGGCGGTCAGATGCCATTGCACCGGCGCTTGCCCAAGCGCGGCTTCGCCTCGCCGACGCGCGCGCTGTACGCCGAGGTCCGATTGTCAGAACTGCAGGGCATGAAAGTGGCCGAGATCGATCTCGCGGTGCTGAAGTCCGAACGCATCGTGCCGCGCAATGTGCTGGTGGCCAAGGTGATTCTCTCGGGCAAGCTGTCGCGCAAGGTGACCCTCAAAGGGGTGAAGGCCAGCAAAGGCGCGCGCGCAGCGATCGAGGCGGCCGGCGGCACGATCGAAGACCTGCCGCAGGCGGCGAAGGAATAAGCGGGCTTGGCAACCACCCTGCCAACTGCAGGCAAGACCGGGCGCTATGGCGACCTGAAGCGGCGCCTTCTTTTCATGCTGGGCGCGCTGGTGGTATTCCGCCTCGGCGCCCACATCCCGGTGCCCGGGATCGATCCCAACGTGCTCGCCGACCTGTTCAAGAGCCAGCAGGGCGGAATCCTGGGCATGTTCAACATGTTTTCGGGCGGCGCGTTGTCGCGCTTCACCATCTTCGCGCTCGGCATCATGCCTTACATTTCCGCCTCGATCATCATGCAGTTGATGACCGCGGTCAACCCGCAACTGGAGCAGCTGCGCAAGGAAGGTGAGACGGGCCGGCGCAAGATCACCCAGTACACGCGCTATGGCACGCTGTTTCTGGCGCTGTTCCAGGCTTTCGGCATTTCATTTGCCCTTGAGTCCCAGCCCGGGCTGGTCCTCGACGCCGGGCTGATGTTCCGTATCACCACCGTCACCACGCTGGTCACCGGCACCATGTTCCTGATGTGGCTGGGGGAGCAGATTACCGAGCGCGGCCTGGGCAATGGGATTTCGATCATCATCTTCGCCGGCATCGCTGCCGGCCTGCCGCAGGCGATCGCCGGCACGCTGGAACTGGTGCGTACCGGTGCCATGCACCCGCTCACCGCACTGCTGATCGCAGCGGCGGTGCTCGCGGTCACTGCAGTGGTGTGCTTCGTGGAGCGCGGGCAGCGCAAAATCCTCGTCAACTACGCCAAGCGCCAGGTCGGCAACCGCGTCTACGGCGGCCAGAGTTCGCACCTGCCGTTCAAGCTCAACATGGCAGGCGTGATTCCGCCGATCTTTGCGTCGTCGCTGATCCTGTTTCCGGCAACGCTGCTGGGATGGTTCGGCGCGGCGGAGGGCATGGTTTGGCTGCGGGACATCGCCGCGACGATGACCCCCGGCCAGCCGATCTACGTGTTGCTGTACGCGGGGCTGATCGTGTTTTTCTGTTTTTTCTACACCGCGCTGCAGTACAACCCGAAAGAGACGGCCGACAACCTGAAGAAGTCCGGCGCTTTCGTGCCGGGAATCCGGCCGGGCGAGCAGACCGCGCGCTACGTGGAGAAGATCCTGACGCGGCTGACCCTGGCGGGCGCGATCTATGTCACGCTGGTGTGCCTGCTGCCGGAATTCCTGATCCTGAGATGGAACGTGCCGTTCTACTTCGGTGGCACGTCGCTGCTGATCATCGTCGTGGTGACGATGGACTTCATGTCGCAGGTGCAGGCCTACGTGATGACGCACCAGTACGAGGGCCTGCTGCGCAAGGCAAGCTTCAAGGGCGGATTGCCCGTGCCCTGAGGGCGCGGCAAGAGACAAGGAGCACGATCATGAAAGTGATGGCATCGGTAAAAAAGATCTGCCGCAAGTGCAAGATTGTGCGGCGCAAGGGCGTGGTGCGCGTGATTTGCCCGAACCCGCGCCACAAGCAACGCCAGGGTTGATAAAGCCTTGAGCGAACAGGTATAATTTCAGGTTTCCCAGGACCCCCATGGCACGCATCGCAGGCATCAATATTCCGAACCACCAGCACGCCGACATCGCGCTGACGGCGATTTACGGTATCGGGCGGGCACGCGCCCAGTCGCTGTGCGCCGCGGCCGGGGTGGAACGCACGCGCAAGATCAAGGACTTGAGCGACGCGGAGATGGAGCGCCTGCGCGAGCAAGTGACGCGCCTCACGCTGGAGGGCGACCTGCGGCGCGAAGTGTCGATGTCGATCAAGCGCCTGATGGATCTGGGCTGCTACCGCGGCGTGCGCCACCGCAAGGGGCTGCCGGTGCGCGGCCAGCGCACGCGCACCAACGCGCGCACGCGCAAGGGCCCGCGCAAGGCCGCGATCAAGCTGAACACGCAAGCCGGCAAAGCCGCTTAATTCCGGAACCAGGACGCGACCATGGCCAGCAAAAGCACCCCCAACCCGCAGCAACAGCAGCAGACCGCATCGGCGCGCGCGCGCAAGAAGGTCAAGAAAAACGTGGCCGAGGGCATTGCCCACGTCCACGCGTCCTTCAACAACACCATCGTCACCATCACCGACCGCCAGGGCAATACGCTGGCCTGGGCCACGGCCGGCAACGCCGGCTTCAAGGGCTCGCGCAAATCCACGCCGTTCGCGGCGCAGGTCGCCGCCGAGCGCGCCGGGCGCGCCGCACAGGAATGCGGCGTGAAGAACATCGAAGTGCGCATCAAGGGCCCGGGGCCCGGCCGCGAATCCGCGGTGCGCGCGCTGAACGCGATCGGCCTGAAGATCGCCAGTATTGCGGACGTTACCCCGGTCCCGCACAACGGCTGCCGCGCGCCCAAGCGCCGGCGCGTCTGAAGAAGTCAAGGAGAACGCATGGCCAGAAACCTCGGTCCCAAATGCCGCCAGTGCCGCCGCGAGGGCGAGAAGCTGTTCCTCAAGGGCGAGAAATGTTTCACCGACCGCTGTGCCGTGGAGCGTCGCAGCTACGCGCCCGGCCAGCATGGGCAGAAAAGCGGCAGCCGCCTGTCGGATTTCGGCAAGCAGCTGCGCGAGAAGCAAAAGCTGCGGCGCACCTACGGGGTGCTCGAGCGGCAGTTCCGCAACACCTACGCGCAAGCCGCGCGCTCCAAGGGAGTGACCGGCGAGCGTCTGCTGCAGCTGCTGGAGACGCGCCTGGACAACATGGCCTATCGCATGGGTTTCGGCGCCTCGCGCAGCGAGGCGCGCCAGGTGGTGCGCCACAACGGCATCCTGGTGAATGGCAAGCGCGTAAACATTCCTTCGTACCAGGTGCGGCCGGGCGACGTGATCGAAGTCGTCGCCAAGGCCAAGGAGCAGCTGCGCATCAAGGCGGCAAGCGAGGCTGCCGATGGCCGTGGCTTCCCCGAGTGGCTGGAAGTGGATGCGAAGGCGATGAAGGGCACTTTCAAGTCGCTGCCTGCGCGTGCCGACCTGTCTTCCACGGTGAATGAGAATTTGATCATCGAGTTGTATTCGAAGTAACGGGAAAAACGAAAATGCCGCAATCCGGATTCCTCAAGCCTCGCATCGTCGACGTCCAGAACCTGTCGCCCGCGCACGCCAAGGTCACCATGGAGCCTTTCGAGCGCGGTTACGGCCATACGCTCGGCAACGCGCTGCGGCGCGTGCTCCTGTCCTCCATGCCGGGCCACGCGCCCACCGAGGTGCAAATTGCCGGGGTGGTGCACGAGTACTCGACCATGGACGGCGTGCGCGAGGACGTGGTCGACATCCTGCTCAACCTCAAGGGCATCGTGTTCCTGCTGCATAACCGGCAGGAGGCGATCCTCAGTCTGAAGAAAAAGGGCGAGGGGCCGGTGACTGCCGCGGACATCGAGCCGTCGCACGACGTGGAGATCGTCAATCCCGAGCACGTCATTGCCAACCTGGCGGCCGGCGGCAAGCTGGAGATGCAGATCAAGGTGGAGTCGGGGCGTGGCTACGTGCCGGGCAACATGCGCTTCCTGCCGGAGGAAACCAAGGGCATCGGCCGCATCGTCCTCGACGCCTCGTTCAGCCCGGTGCGGCGCGTCTCGTATGCCGTGGAATCTGCGCGCGTCGAGCAGCGCACCGACCTCGACAAGCTGATCATGGACATCGAAACCAACGGCTCGGTCGAGCCCGAGGAGGCGATCCGCTATGCGGCGCGGGTCCTCGTCGACCAGTTGTCGGTGTTCGCCCAGCTCGAGGGCACTGCAATGCCCATGGAGGCGCCGAAGTCGCCGACCGTGGATCCGATCCTGCTGCGCCCGGTGGACGACCTCGAACTCACCGTGCGCTCGGCCAACTGCCTGAAGGCCGAGAACATCTATTACATCGGCGACCTGATCCAGCGCAGCGAGACCGAGCTGCTGAAGACGCCCAATCTGGGGCGCAAGTCGCTCAACGAGATCAAGGAAGTGCTCGCCTCGCGCGGACTCACGCTGGGCATGAAGCTGGAGAACTGGCCGCCGGCCGGTCTCGAGCATCACCGCGGATGAGGGGCGTATGCGTCACGGACTAGGCCTGCGCAAGCTGAATCGCACCTCGAGCCACCGGCTCGCGATGCTGCGCAACATGATGGTATCGCTGCTGCGCCACGAGGAGATCAACACCACGCTGCCCAAGGCGAAGGAACTGCGCCGCGTGGTGGAACCGATGATCACGCTGGGCAAGGCGCCCTCGCTCGCCAACCGGCGGCTGGCGTTCGACCGGCTGCGCGATCGCGATATCGTGGGCAAGCTGTTCGAAGAGCTGGGGCCGCGCTACGCGAAGAGGAACGGCGGTTACCTGCGCATCCTGAAGAACGGCATGCGCAAGGGCGACAACGCGCCGATGGCCCTGGTCACGCTGCTGGACCGGCCGGAGCCACAGGCGGAGGAGAACAAGCCCGCCGAAGTAAAGAAGGCGGCGTAAGCCTGCGCTGGCACGCATGAGCGGGAAAAGGCCGGGAGATCCCCGGCCTTTTGCTTGCCCAAGGCGATCAGGATCGCGCGATAGTCGTTGACTCGTGGTGCGAGCGATTCTCACGCAGCTGCGCTTGCCTGAACGGGACAAATGCGGGCAGCATTCGTCATCACGCCGATGGCGTATACCTCAATTGCCCCGAGAGCACTGTATGGCAAACCGGATCGGTGACGAAGCAACACCGCTCGCCAGGATCGTTGCATGATTGGTTGGCCGTTCGGAAAAAAAATAGCGCGCAAACCGCCCACGTCCAAGCCGGAGGAGCAGGCGCGCGAAACCAGCACCGCAACTTTTGGCAGCATGGAAATCGCAATGCGCCATCATCAAGCCGGGCGCTGGCTGGAGGCGGAAGCCTTATATCGGCAAATCCTGTCTAGCGAACCGGGCAATATTGATGCGTCGCATTTTCTCGGCGTGCTGCTGTTGCAGAACGGCAAACATTTGGAAGCCGGGCAAATGATTTTGCATGCGCTGCAGTTGAATGCAACGAACCCGCCGGCACACAACAACTTGGGGCTCGTGTTGCTGGCTCAGGGGAAAAAGTCCGACGCCGCCGCCAGCTTCCGCAAGGCTCTCGCACTTGCGCCGGACTACCTGGACGCGCTCAGCAACCTGGGCAACGCCCTCGTTGCGAGCGGGGACCTGGATGAGGCCGTGGCGACCTACCGACGCGCAGTGCTCATAGCGCCAGAAAATGCGGAGCTATGGTTCACCCTGGGAAATGCACTTTACGCGAAAGGTGAGCGGGACTCGGCAGTTGCCAGCTATCGTGAGGCAATCAAGTTCAAGCCCGCGTACCCTGAGGCGCATTCCAATCTTGGCAGCATGCTGAAAGAACAGGGCAAACTGGATCTCGCAGTTGCAAGCTACGAGGAGGCGATCAGGCTCAATCCACAGTACTTCGAGGCGCTGTACAACCTGGGAGTCGCGCAGCGTGACCTGGGCCGCCACGGGGAAGCCGTACACTTCCTGCGTAAAGCCTTGGCGCTTCGACCGGATTCCGCCGTCGCTTACTTTTGCCTTGGGCACCTGCTCTCCGACGAGGACCACTGGGCGCAGGCGCTCGAGTGCTTCAGCAAGGCTCTGGCACTAAACCCCGAGTACCAGGAGGCGCGCTGGTCCCTTGCCATGTCTCAGTTGCCGGCGGTCCACGCTGTGGGCGAAGATCCGCAGCGCTTCAGGGCCGCTTTCTCTGCGCAATTGCACAGCCTCGAGCATTGGTTTGATTCTGCGCGGATCGCGTTGGGTGAGAACACTGTTGGCACGCAGCAACCTTTCAGACTTGCCTACCAGGAGGAGGATAACCGCACGCTGCTTGAACGCTACGGGCGATTGTGCGTACGGTTGATGTCAAATTGGCAACAGCGCGCAGGCCTGCGTATGGCCGAGATTCGCAAGTCCGGACCGATACGGGTGGGTTTCGTCTCGCAGCACTTCCGCAATCACTCGGTATGGAACGCGCTGATCAAAGGTTGGATTCAGCAGTTGGATACGCGCCGCTTCGAGCTGTATTTGTTTTGCATAGGCAATGCCGTGGATTCCGAAACACAGTTTGCTCGTTCGCGGGCCGCACGATTCGAACAGGGCAGCCATGGGCTGCGCCAGTGGACCAGCTTGATTCTCGATGCGCGTCCCGATGTCCTGATTTACCCAGAGATTGGTATGGATCCCATGAGCTTGCGGCTGGCCAGCATGCGGCTGGCCCCATTGCAGGCAGCGTCCTGGGGACACCCCGAGACCACGGGCCTGCCCACAATCGACGCCTACCTGTCTGCCCAAGCACTGGAACCCGATGCAGCGCAGGCCAACTATACCGAGCGCCTGATCGCATTGCCCGGTCTGGGCTGCTATCTGCAGAAAAACATGGTCGAGGTTGTGGGCGTCGACCTGTCGGCTTGGGGCGTGAGCGAGAACGTTCCCAAGCTGATATGCGCCGGAACGCCGTTCAAGTACGCGCCGCAGCACGACTGGGTTTTTCCGGAGATCGCCCGCCGGCTGGGAGATTGCCGGTTTCTGTTTTTCACTCACTCGACACGAGAATTGTCGGAGAAGCTTCGTGCACGCCTTGCCTCCGCGTTCGCGCGCTCCGGCCTGGACTTCGAGCGCTACGTCACCTTCGTACCCTGGCAAGCGAGAGGCGAGTTCCTGGGCCTGTTGAGCCGGGCGGACGTGTACCTGGACAGTATCGGCTTCTCGAGCTTTAACACCGCACTGCAGGCGGTGGAATGCGGCCTGCCGATCGTGACGCGGGAGGGGCGTTTCATGCGCGGCAGGCTGGCGAGCGGCATACTGAAGCGCATGGGCTTGCAGGACCTGGTGGCGGCGGACGAGGAACAATACGTGGCGCTGGCGGTGCGGCTGGTACGCGACGCCGACTTCCGGGAAAGCATCCGCCGGCGCATCGAATCCGGACGGCACCTGCTGTACGGCGACACCGCGCCGATCCGGGCCCTGGAGGACTTCCTCGCTCAGGGGGGGTAGGCAGAGATCTTGGCCTTGTCGACGTCGTCGATCTGCGCCTTGCCGAGGAACATCTCGGCGTCGCGCCGCTACGCCTTCCCGCGAACGAATACGTCGAATAGAATTCGCCGTCTGCGCTCGGGCAATTTCGCAACTGCGGCCAGAGGTGTCAAGGCAGGCGGCGGCACATCAGCTGCGCAGGAAGATGCCGCTGGTGACAGTAGATTTGAAAGGAGGGGAGGGGCTATGCCTGTTACGAGATCGTCGGTAGCTGCGCTCCTGTTGTCGTTGGGGATTTTGTCAGGATGCTCCAGCAGCGTCCTGGTCCGCGTTCCGCCGCGGATGGATATGAAGGCGTACGAAACCACGGGCATCATCGAATTCGCCTCCAACGCCGATGCGAATATCAACCAGTACGCGACGCAGCAGTTCCAGCAGCAGCTGCAGTCGGCCCAACCCGGCACCCGCTTGATCGAACTGGGAGCCCGGGAGTCGGTCCTGGCAGCGGTCGGCGCGAAACAGCTTGACGCGGATGCCATCAAGAAGATCGGGCAGAAGTACGGCGTGACGGCGATCTTCCACGGTGGTGCGAGCGATTCTCACGCACCTGGGTCGCTGGCAGCCCAAGCCCGCCGAGCGCGCGCCACGCGCCACTCCCGAGGCCTGGCCGGCGCTACGCCACGCGCAACGGCGGCTACCTGCGCATCCTGAAGAGCGGCATGCGCAAGGGCGATAACGCGCCGCGGATGGAATGTCCTATCCGTCTATCCATCAACCGCAGGGTTAGTTAGCGCACAGAACCGGCGTCCCAAGCGGCACACAATGCGCGTACGCAAGTCCCGTAGGTAAATCGTGCCACTGATCCAAGCGAGACACTCATGACATTGCTCAAACGCTGTTCCGGCTTTTTCATCGCTGCCATGCTGCTGTCCGCGCTCGGCTGCGCCTCCACGGCGAACCGGGAAAGCACCGGAGAGTACGTCGACGACGCCGTCATCACTACACGGGTGAAGACCGCGATCTTCAGCGACCCCGCACTGAAAGTGTTCCAGATCAACGTCGAGACCTACAAGAACGTCGTACAGCTGAGCGGCTTCGTGAGCACGCGTGCCGAGATGAATAAGGCAGTTGACGTCGCCAGCGCAGTCCCAGGAGTGAGATCCGTCAGGAACGACATGCGGCTGAAGTAGGGTTGCCTGCAACGCGCAAGATTGCCCCTGCTACGCCAAGAGGATGGCGCGGTAGTCGTTGACGTTGGTACGGGTGGGACCGGTGACGACGAGATCGCCGAGCGCCGAGAAAAACCCGTAGCTGTCGTTCCCCGCGAGCAGCGCCCGCGCGCCCAGTCCCAGCGCCGCGGCGCGCGCCAGGGAATCGGGCGCCAGCACGGCGCCGGCATTGTCCTCGGAGCCGTCGATGCCGTCGGTGTCCGCGGCGATCGCATGGATCCCCGCGACGCCTTGCAGTTCGATGGCGAGCGCCAGCAGGAACTCGGCGCAGCGCCCGCCCCGACCGCCGGACCCGCGGACGGTCACCGTGCATTCGCCGCCGGAAATAAGGACTGAGGGCCGGCGCGCATCGCGCGCCTGGACCGCCATCGTCTTCGCGACCTCACTGGCCTCGCCGGTGATCGCGTCGCCAAGGTTGATCGGCGCAATGCCGCGCGCCGAAAACACGGCGGCAGCCGCTTCGAGCGAGCGGCGCGCGGTGGCGATGATGCGGTTTTCGACGCGTGCGAACAGCGGGTCGCCCGGCTTGGGGGTCTCGGAGAACGGGCCGGGCGCGGCGATGCCGTACTTGCGCAGCACGGCCTGCGCGTCGGCGACCGTGGTGGGATCGGGTGCGCAGGGGCCGGAGGCGATGTGCGTGGGATCGTCGCCGGTGACGTCCGAGACGATCAGCGCCAGCACCGGGGCGCGGCAAGCCGCCGCCAGGCGCCCGCCCTGGATCGCGGACAGGTGCTTCCTCACCGTGTTGATCTCCTGGATCGGCGCGCCGCAGCGCAGCAGCTCGCGCGTCATCGCCTTCAGGCCCTCCATCGTCACGCCCTGCGCGGGCAAGGCGAGCAGGCTCGAGCCGCCGCCGGAGACGAGGACCAGCAGCAGGTCGTCCGGCCCAAGCGCGCGCGCGCGCTCGAGCAGTTCGCGCGCGCCGGCCTCGCCGGCCGCGTCGGGAACCGGGTGACCGGCTTCGATCACGCGGATGCGCTCGGTCGGCAGGCCGTGCGCGTAGCGCGTGATGGCGAGGCCCTCAAGGGGCGCCTTGCGCGGCCAGTGCCTTTCCACGGCAAGCGCCATGGACGCGGCCGCTTTGCCCGCGGCGGCAACGAAGGTGCGGCCGCGCGGCGGGCGCGGCAGGTGCGTCGGAAGAATCTTCAGGGGATCCGCCGCGGCCACCGCCGCGCGGAAGCTCTGTTCGAGGAGGGCGCGCATCGGGCGCAGTTTACCGGTGGGAGCGGAGGCGCCGCGCTTGCACTGTTCGTCGCATAGTTTGAACCGATCGTCATGAAGCTGTAACCACGCCCGGCAAGCCTTGCCGGATCCAGGCCGCACACCGACTTTGCGGCAACGTCTTGTCGCGCGGCGCGCGCTTTGGCGACGTGGTACGCGGCGTCCGCGGCACCCTGTCGCTCGATGGTGCCAGTATGAATCTCGATTGATCAGTCAGATAGATTTCCTGCGCAAAAACCTGTCGCCCGGTGGCGACGATGTTGCTCTCCGCAATTCCCGCGCGAACCATCGCAGCGAGTGCAATGGCCTGATCACGGAAGCTTGATGTGGATCAATACGCGCGCCGCCGGGCTCAACAAAATGGTACTAGACTGACCAAGAAGTCTTGGTTTGCCCGCGCGCATACGAATCAGGAAAAGTGGAGACGCAAATGAAGCCGCAATTTGTGGCACGACTGCGAGAACAAGCCGGTACCGCCATTGCCTCTCTGTGCTTGCTGGCCATCGGTGCCAGTATTGCCGGCTGCAGCGGTGGGGGTGATGGCGGCGGCAGCGGCAGTACAAGTTCCGGCAGTACAAGTCCGGGTGTTGCGGTTTCCTCCCAGGTTGTAAAGGGTGTTGCTGCCACGGGCTCACCATTGGTCGGACAGGTAACTCTCCGGGATTCTTCGTCCGCACGAAAGGATAAGGTCACCGTTATCGCCAACGATGGTTCGTTCGCCATTGAAGTCGCGGACATGCAGGCGCCTTATGTGTTGAAGGCGACTGGCACTGCTGAGGGAGCAAGCCACACGTTGTATTCCTTCGCGGATCAGCCCGGCACCGCCAACATCAATCCGCTCACGAGCATGGCGCTCGCCCATGCTGCGGGCGTCGACGATCCCGCAGTGGTATTCGACAAACCGGATGCCGCTACGCTGGATAAGATCAGGTCCAGGATGCCGGGTTCCGTCGCAACCCTCCAGACGCAACTCATGCCCTTGCTCAATGTCTTCAGCGCGGGCAGCAGGAATCCAGTGAGGGATTCCTTCGTGGCTGACCACGATGGCCTGGACGGCATGTTCGACAGCGTGCGAATTGTCCTAGCCAATGGCACCCTCACGATCACCAACGTGACCTCGGGCGATGTCCTTTTCACTGCCCGGGTCAAAGAAGTTGAACGCGGGCATTTCACCGATAACGATGACCACCTGCCGAAGCGTGGTCCCCGTCTGGCTGCTCCGACCGGGGTGACCGCCGTGGGCGGCGATGCTCAGGTGACCATCTCGTGGAACCCGGTCGCCAACGCGACTTCGTATGATCTCTTCTATATGACCCGGTCCCGGATCGCCGCAAGGGACGAAGACGACGACGACGACGAAGAATTCGAAGACGACGACGAAGACGAAGGCGGAAATGCAAAATGGCTAAGAAATGTCACGAGTCCGTATGTCCTCAGGGGTCTTGCTGCAAATACCACTTATTTTTTCATGGTCAGGGCGCGTGACAATCCCCGCAGAGGCACTGCCTCCGCTAAGGTTTCGGCGACCACGACTGGCGCGACACCTCCGCTGACAGGGCCTGCTGTACCGACGGGGGTAGGCGCTACCGGCGGTACCAAGCAGGTGACCATCTCGTGGCCAGCCGTCATCGGCGCAACGTCATACAATCTGTACTGGTCCGGGACGACCGGCGTTACAACCATTAACGGTACGAAGGTCAGCGGGGTAACGAGTCCCGCCGTTCTTACCGGCTTGGCCGACAGCGCTACTTACTTTTTCATCGTCACGGCCGTGAACAGCGCCGGCGAAAGCGCTGCCTCCGTACAGGTTGCGGCCACCACGCTTGCCGCCACTCCTCCGCCAGCGACGACCGCTCCCGCCGCTCCAACCGGAGTTAGTGCCGCGGGTGGCGCCGAACAGGTGACGGTCTCCTGGCCCGCAGTCACGGGCGCGGCCTCGTACAACATTTATTGGTCAACCACACCCGGTATTACAACCTTGACAGGAACGAGGATCGCCGGCGTAACCAGCCCCTTCGTTCATACCGGACGTATCGCCAGCACCGCATACTTCTATATCGTCACTGCGCTAAACAGCGCCGGTGAGAGCGGCCCTTCTGTCCAGGCCGCCGCGACCACCACCGCGCCGCCTCTGGCCGTTCCTCCTGCGCCAACCGGGGTAACTGCAATCGGCGGCAACCAGCAGGTGACCATTTCCTGGAATGCAGTTTCGGGCGCGACGTCGTACAACCTGTACTGGTCGACCACGATAGGGGTCACCGTTGCCACGGGGACGAAGATTACCGGGGCGGCAAGTCCCTACCCCCACACCGGGCGTGCTGCCGGCACGGCGTATTTTTACGTCGCGACGGCGGTAAACAGCGTCGGCGAGAGCGTCGCCTCGGCCCAGGCGACTGCAACCACCAACGCGGCGCCCCCACCGCCTATTGACGGTGCCGCGCTCTATACGACGTACTGCAGCGGCTGCCACAATCCGCTTCCTGGAGATTTCCAGGGGGCAAGCGCGGCGCTGATATCGAGCGCCATAGCTTCAAACACCGGCGGCATGGGAACCCGATTCAATGCGACGAACGGCACTCTCATCAAGCTCACGCCGGAGCAGATAGCGGCGATATCCGCTGCCATGCAATAGTCGAGGCCGCAGCCTTTCCAACGGCCGCGGGAGGTGCGCGAGGAGGATCTGCAGGGGATCCGCCGCGGCCACTGCCGCGCGGAAGCTCTGTTCGAGAAGGGCGCGCATCGGGCGCGGTGTACCGGTGGGAGCACCGCGCGGTTTGCGCTATCCTCGCCTGCCTATGACGAAACGCACTGTCCCGCCCTTTCGCGCCGACCACGTCGGCAGCTTCCTGCGCCCGAAAGAACTGCTCGAAGCGCGCGACCGCCACTTCAAGCAAAAGGTCCTCAGCCGCGCGCAACTGCGCGAGGTGGAGGACCAGGCGATCCGCGAGATCGTGAAGCGGCAGGAGGATTGGGGCCTGCAGGGCATCACCGACGGCGAGTTCCGCCGCACCTATTTCCATGTCGATTTCCTCGAGCAGCTGGAGGGCGTCGAAGTGAAGGGCGGCATCCAGGTCAAGTTTCATGGCGCCGCCGGCGAGGTGGACTTCGCGCCGCCGGTGATGCACGTGGCCAAGAAGCTCAAGCACGTGAAACCGATCCAGACCGAGGATTTCAAGTTCCTCAGGTCGGTCACCAAGCGCACACCCAAGGTCACCATCCCGTCGCCCACCATGCTGCATTTCCGCGGCGGCCGCGGGGCCATCAGCCGCGAGGCCTATCCCGACATGGAGGGCTTCTACGAGGACGTGGCGCGCGCCTACCGCGACGAAATCCGGCAGCTGGCAGATGCGGGCTGCCGCTACCTGCAGCTCGACGACACCAATCTTGCCTACCTTTGCGACCCGATGATGCGCGAAGGCGCCAAGCAGCGCGGCGACGACCCGAACGAGCTGCCCAAGCGCTATGCGCGCCTGATCAACGCGGCGATCGCCGGCCGGCCCAGGGACATGTCGGTCGGCGTGCACCTGTGCCGGGGCAACTTCCAGAGCGCCTGGGCGGCGGAAGGCGGCTACGAGCCGGTGGCGGAAGTGCTGTTCAACGAATTGCAGGTGGACGGCTATTTCCTCGAGTACGACGACGCGCGCTCGGGCGATTTTTCCCCCTTGCGCTTCGTGCCCAAGGGCAAGACCGTGGTGCTGGGACTGGTGACCACCAAGCTCGGCACGCTCGAAGCGAAGGACGACCTAAAGAAGCGCATCGACCAGGCCGCCAAGCACGTGCCGCTGGAGCAGCTTTGCCTGTCGCCGCAGTGCGGTTTCTCCAGCACGGTGCACGGCAACCAGGTCGCCGTCGAGGCCCAGGCGGCGAAAATCCGCCTGGTCGTGGAAACCGCCCGCGAAGTCTGGGGCTAGGCGAAGGTTTCCTTGGCAGCCTGTTTGCCGAGGCCGTACAGCACTGGGTAGGTTTCGCGGAACACCCGCTGGATTTCCGCGACCGGCACGTCGGCGAACGACCCGCGCTCGCGCAGGTATTCCATGTGGCGCCGCTCGTCCGCGTCGAAGGGGTGGAAGATCGAGTCGTGGCGTCCGTCGAATTCGAGCGGCTTGACGCGGAACTTGCGGCACAGGTCGAGGTTGAAGGCGGGCGTCGCCTTCACCCATTTGCCTTCCAGCAGGAGCTCGGCAAAGCCGTGGTACACGAACAGATCGGTGCCCATGCGCTCGGCGAGGCGCGGCGTGGTGAGGTGGTTCTTCACGTCGGCGAAGCCCACGCGTGCCGGGATGCCCTCGGCGCGCGCGCAGGCCGCCAGCAGCGCCGCCTTGCCGATGCAAAAGCCTTCGCCCGTCTCCAGGCACACGCTGCCCCGGAACGCGGTATCCCTGGAGAAATCCAGGAACGGGTTGTAGCGCACGCCGTCGCGCACCGCGTAGTAGAGCGACACGGCGCGCTCCAGGTCGCTCGCGCTTTTGACGTGCTTTCTGGCGAACTCGACCACCGCGGGATGATCGCTGTCGACGTAGCGCCCCGGCGCGAGAAATTCCTTCACCGGCCCAGGCCCATCATGCGCCGCGCGCCGGCGAACAGCGCGCTGGCGGGATCCGCGAGCCCGTCGATCACGGTGAAATGGTCCTTCCCCGGCATGGCCACGTCGCCGCCCAGCACCGCCTTCCAGCGTTGCGCGAGCAGCGCGTTCTGGCGCTTGAACTCCGAGCTCTCCAGCCCGCCCACCGCGAGGAAGAGCGGCGCGCGCGTCGCCGGCGCAACGAAGGCGGGCGAGAGACTGAACGCTGACTCCTCATCGAGGCGCAGGTCGCCGCTCAGCCAGTCGACCTGCAGCAGCGGCCGCAGGTCGTAGACCCCGCTGACCGCCAGCGCGCCCTTGTAGAGATCCGGCGGCAGCGCGCGTTCGTACGAGGGCCAGAGCGCCGCCAGCATCATCGCCGCCAGGTGCCCGCCCGCGGAATGGCCGCTGACGAAGAGGTGCTCCTCGTCCATGCCGTAGCGCTCGGCGTTCCCGTACAGCCAGGCGGAGGCGGCGAGCATCTGCTGCACGATGCGCTCGATCGTCACCTTCGGGCACAGGTCGTAATTCACCACCACCAGGGACACGCCCGCGTCCACCCAGGCAGGCGCAAGGTAGGAGAAATCCTTCTTGTCGAGCGAGCGCCAGTAGCCGCCATGGATGAACAGCAGAGCGCTGCCGTCGCCCTGGCGCGCAGGAAAAATGTCCAGTGTCTCGCCCGGTGAGGATCCGTAGGCCAGGTCCAGATGGCAGCTCATGGTCGAGCGCGCATGCGCCGAGGATTCCGTCCAGCGCGCGAAATGCCGCGGATGGTCGGGAAACAGCTCGCGGTTGTTGTACTCGCGGCTGAAGAAGGCGGCGTCGGCAGCGTGGGACATTGGCGGCCGATTCTAGCGGGTCTTCTCGGCGCGCAGCCAGGTCACCGGCCGTCCGAGCGCCGTCTCCAGCGCTTTTTGCTCCGGGTCGGCAAGCGCCGCCTCGCGTGCCTTGCGGATCGATGCGAGCTGCGCCGCGGGGTGGGCGGTGGCGGGGTTCGCCACCAGCGCGTCGAGGATGGCGAGGAAGTTGCTCCTGCCACGCCGGTGCGTCTCGCCGTAGCCCTTCAGCAGCCCGGCGCATTCGACGACCTCGAGCGCGAGCGCCGTGCTGCGCGGGGCGGCGTCGCGCACCGCCGCCAGCCAGCGCTCGATCAGCGCCTGCTCCTCGGCATAGCGCAGGCTGTGCGGGCGCCAGGGCTTGAGCCAGGCGAGCGCGCGCACCATGAGGTAGCCGCCGATGCCAGAGGTTTTCACGTGCATGCCGACGTTGTAGGCATCCAGCTTGCCGCTGCGCTCGGCCCAGGCCAGCAGGCGCCGCCCGAGTGGGGCAGGAAGGAGCGAGGCGACTTCCTCGACGCCGGGCTTAAGGTAGTCAATGACCACCACCGGCTCGCCGTCTTTCGCGCCGACCTCCTTGCGCACCCGCGCGAAGCGAGAGCGGCGCGTCTTCAGGTCGGCGACGCGGATGATGTCTTCGTAGCTCATCCACAGCGCGAGCTGCCGCCCGGTCTCGCCGATCAGCTTGGGGTCCGCCTCTCCCAGAGAAGCGACGCGCTCCAGGTACAGCCGCGCGTAGGCGTCGCCCTGGTAATCGCGCAGGCGCGTGGTGCCGAGTTCGAGAATCTGCTGCGTCTCGGGGGGCAGGGAGCGCGCGGCCGGGACCGGGGTGGCGCGCGCGCCCGCAGCGATGTCGTAGCCGGCGGCAAATCCGTGCAGGCTTGCCTGCGCGCCTTTGCCGGAGCGGCGGATCGCCGCTTCGCAGGCCTCGCGCGGCAGCGGCAGCGCGCCGGAACCGGAGATGGCGCCGAACAACACCGCGTTGATCACCGTGCCGCTGTCCTGGGCCAGCTTGCGCATGTCGAACAACACCGCGTTCCTGGAAAGCTGCTTCGCCGCCTGCAGCACGCGCTCGCTCGGGAAGCGCCCATCGGCCATCTGCGAGTTTTCCACCGTGGCGTAGATGCGGTGCGTCGAGGCGATGAGCGTCGTGCGATCCGGCGATACGTAGCCGTTCTGCATGGCGCGGCCGGCCTCCAGGAGCTCGGAAGCCACCATCACGTCCACGTTGCCGGGGCTGGGTGTGAGCGACATCACCGGCTCGCGGCCGCCCAGCAGCTCGCGCCTGGCGGGGAAAATCTCCACGTAGTACGTGGTGGCGCCGGTGCGCTGCGCGACGCCGGGGATCGAGGTGGCCTGCGCCGGAAAGCCGCAGGCGGTCGCCGCGTGCATCAGCCAGTCGGCCATCACGCCGCCGCCTTCGCCGCCGAGCGCCGCCACCAGCACCGTGAGCGAGCGCTGCGGCAGGCTCATGCCGGGACGACCAGGCGATGCAGGCGCGAGACCAGCCGGTCAAAGAGCGAAGGGTTCTGGATCACCTCGGCGCGGTAGAACGACGGGCACAGCACCGCGGCGTGCGCGTTTTCGCCGCACAGCCCGCAGCCCACGCAACCGTCGATCACGGTCGCCACCGGGTCCTTGCGCAGGGGATCCGGGTTGTCCTTCACCGTGAGCGTGGGACAGCCCGAGAGCCGGATGCAGGAGTGATCTCCCGTGCAGGTGTCCTCGTCCACGCCGTACTTGACGCGCACCACGCGCTTGCCCGAGGCGAGCTGCTTCGCGGTCTCGGGGCGGATGCGGCGCTGGCGCTCGAGCTGGCACTCGCCGTCGGCGATGATCACCTTGAGGCCCTGGTAGCCGGTGGTCATCGCCTCCTTCAGCGTCTTCTTCATCTCGCCGACGTGGTAGGTATGCACCGTGCGCATCCAGTCCACGCCTAGGCCGCCGAGGGCGCGCTCGATCGACATGTCGGTGGCCTTGTGCGCGCTGTGTTGCGCGGAGGAGGGCAGCTCCTGCGTGCCGGTGGCCGCGCTGTAGCCGTTCTTCATGATCAGCAGGATGCCGTCGTCCTTGTTGAACACGGCGTTGGCCACGCCCGAGGTCATGCCGTTGTGCCAGAAGCCGCCGTCGCCCATGATGGTCACGGTGCGCTTGCCGAACATCGGGTGTATCGCGGAGTTCGAGGCAAGGCCGAGGCCGTAGCCGAGCACCGTGTGGCCGATGTTGAACGGCGGCAGCGTGGAGAAGGTGTGGCAGCCGATGTCGGCCGAGACGTGGTACTTGCCGACCTCCTTTTCCACCAGCTTCATCGCCGCGAACACCGGGCGCTCGGGGCAGCCCACGCAGAACCCGGGCGGGCGCGTGGGCAGTCCCGCGCCCAGCAGCTCGGCGGCCTTCTTCCTGGGCTGCGTGATCGATTCCAGCGCCTGGCTGCAATCCAGGAAGCGTGCCACGCCGGTCACCACGACTTCGCCGGTGTACTCGCCCGCCATCGGCAGCACGTTCTTGCCGTGCACCTTGACGGCGTTGACCTCGTGGCGGCGCAGGGTGGCGAGGATGGCTTCCTCGAGGTACGCCGGCTGGCCTTCCTCGATCACCAGCACTTCGCGCTTGCCGGCGCAGAACTGCACGATCTCCTCAGGCACCAGCGGGTAGGTCACGTTCATGCAGTAGATCGGGACGCGCGACGCGCCGAACACGTCGGCGAGCCCCAGCTGCTGGAGCGCGCGGATGGTCGCGTTGTACATGCCGCCCTGGCACAGGATGCCGACATCGCCGCGCTCGCCGGGGAACACCTCGTTCAACCCGAGCTCGCGGATGTAGCGCACCGCCGCCGGCCAGCGCACCTCGATCTTGTGCTTCTCCTGCGCGTAGGTGGAGGGCGGCAGGCTGATGCGGCCGAAGTCGAAATCCGGGTTCTCGAGGAAGTTGCGCTTGGAGTAGCGCGCCGCGCGGTTCTTCTTGGTGGCAAAGCTGCCCTGCACGTGGCAGGCGCGGATGCGCAGCTCCAGCATCACGGGGCTGCTGGAAGCCTCCGACAACGCGAAACCGTGCTCCACCATCTCGACGATCTTCGGCAGGTTGGGGCGCGGGTCGAGCAGCCAGATCTGCGACTTCATGGCGAAGGCGTGGCTACGCTCCTGGATGATGGAGGCGCCCTCGCCGTAGTCCTCGCCCAGCACGATCAGTGCGCCGCCCTTGACCCCGGCGGAGGCGAGGTTGGACAAGGCGTCGGACGCCACGTTGGTGCCCACGGTGGACTTGAAGGTCACCGCGCCGCGCAGCGGATAGTTGATCGAGGCGCCCAGCATCGCCGCGGCGCCCGCTTCCGAGGCGTTGGTCTCGATGTGCACGCCGAGCTCGTCCATGATGTCGCGCGCGTCGTTCAGCACGTCCATCATGTGCGACACCGGCGCGCCCTGGTAGCCGCCGACGTAGGACACGCCGGATTGCAGCAGGGCCTTGGTCACCGCGAGGATGCCCTCGCCGTGGAACACCTCGCCGTCGCCGAGCTTGAGCTTTTCTACTTCTTCCTTGAAGGAGCGTTCCATCGCGTCACCCGACGAGGTTGGGGAGCCAGACCGCGACCTGGGGGGCGAAGAACACCAGCACCAGGACCAGCAGGCTGATCAGGAGGAAAGGCGTCACCGCGCGGAAAATGTGCATCATGGTCACCTGCGGCGGGGCCACGCCCTTCATCGTCATCAGCAGCAGGCCGTGCGGCGGCATCAGCAGCCCGAGCTGCATGCAGATCAGGAACATCACGCCGAACCAGACCAGGTCGATGCCCATCTGTTGCACGATCGGCATGAAGATCGGCAGGGTAATCATCATCATGCTCACCTGTTCGACAAACACGCCCAGGAAGATCAGGAAAAGCATCATACCCGCGACCACCGCCAGCGGCGGCAACCCGAGGCCGGTGATCGTCTGCGCCAGACCGTTGCTGGCGCCCGAGAAGGACAGGATCTGCGAGAAGGTGGTGGCGCCGACGATGATGAACAGGATCATGCCGGAAATCGCCGCGGTGCCGCGTAGCGCCTGCACCAGGTTGCGCAACGTCAGCGCCCGGTAGAGCAGGGCGAGGAACAGGGTCGCGAAGGCGCCCAGGGCGGCGCATTCGGTGGGAGTCGCCCAGCCCGCGATCATCGCGCCGACTACGATGACGAAGATCGAGACCAGCGGTAGCACGTACTGCAGCAAGGGCCGGAAGCGGCGCCAGCCGCGGTACTCCTCGAAGCCGGTCCTGGGCGCGAGCTCCGGCTCCAGCGTGACCCTCAGGACGATGTACGCGACGAAGACCACCGCGAGGATGAGGCCCGGCACGATGCCGCCGATCAGGAGCTTCGAGATCGAGATCCCGGACAGGCTGCCGAGCAGCACCGTGAGCGCGGAGGGCGGGATCAGCATATCCACCGCGCCGATCGCCATGATCGGGCCGGTGGCGATGGTCGGGTGGTAGCCGCGTGCGAGCATGACCGGCAGCATCAGGCTCCCGAGCATGGCGGTGGTGGCGATGGTCGAGCCAGAGATCGCGGAGAACACGGTGCCCGCGACCACCGCGATCACCGCCAGGCGGCCGGGCACTTCGCGGATCAGGCGCTCGATGCCGTCGATGACCTTGACCGCCAGGCCGGTGTGGAACAGCACTTCCCCCATCAGAATGAACAGGGGAATCGGTGTCAGCGCGAAGCTGGTCACCGACTGCACGCTGTTGCGCGCGAGCTGCATCATGCCGGCATCCCCGCCGAGGAAGATCGCGGCGCCGAGCAGGTTGATGGCGAGGAAGGCGAAGGCGACCGGCAGCCCCAGGAACATCAGGGCGGTCGAGCCGCCGAGCAGGAGCCAGGCTGCGGCCTGCCAGGACATGGCGGCGAGCGCGGGTGGTCCGGGCTACGCCGCCGTGACCGCATCCGTTCGCGGACCGCGCTCGCCCTCGTACAGGCGGTGCATCCGGAACAGCACTTCGATCGCGAGCAGCACGAAGGCCGCCGGCAGCGGTGCGAGCAGCCACCACTCCGGCACCGAGATTACCTTGACCACCATGCCGCCGATCGCATGGCTGGACAGCACCGCCTTGACGCCGTACAGGCGATGGCGATGCAGCACACGAGCGCCAGCACGTCCACCGCCCACTCGCAGCACCAGGCGAGCCGGCGCGGGATCGCGCGCAGCAGCACGTCAACGCGGATGTGCATTCCCTGCCGCAGAAGCCAGGGCGCGGTGAGCATGGTGATCAGGTACAGCGCGTACTCGGTGACCTCGTTGGCCCAGGGCAGGCCGAGCATGCCGGGGACCAGGCGGACGTTGCGCAACAGCACGTCCACGCAGATCACGGACATCATCAGGAACAGCACTGCGCAGCCGGCGAGCGCCAGGCCCGCGAGCAGGCGGCCGTAGAGCTCCGCGGCCTGCCGCATCAACGGCTGAACAGTTTCCTCATCTGCGGACCGTACTGCGGGCTCGCCTTGATGAGGTTGGTCCAGGCGATCTCGTACGCACGGTCGTAGTACTGCTGGGCGGTCGCCGGATCGAAGGTGATGGTCTGGATGCCGGCCTGCGCCTGGCGCTTGATGTCGTTCTCGTTGACCTGCTTCCAGGATTCATTGGCCGCCTCGTGCGCGATGAGGTGACGCATCAGGAAGTCTTTCTGCGCCTGCGACAGCGCCTTCCACTTGTCCAGGTTCATCACCAGCGACACCTCGGCGCTGTAGAAGCCGGGATCGACGCGGTACTTCGTTTTCTCCTGCCAGTTGAAATCGAAGATGCCGTTGATCGGCCAGCCGTAGCCGTCCACGACGCCGCGCTCGAGCGCGGTGTACACCTCGCCGGGTGCGGTCTGCACCACGGTGGCCCCCAGCGCCTGGAAGAAATCGCGGTACACGGGCGTAATGCGGATCTTCAGCCCAGTGAGGTCGGGCTTGTCGATCTTTTTCGTCAGGTAGAGGTGGAACGGCGTGAAATCGATGACGCGGCACAAGTACTGCATGTTGGCCTTCTCGTTCCAAACCTTGTTGATCAGGTCGACGGCGCCGTTCCTGCGCAGCTCCGGCGTGGTCATCTGGGTCAGCTTGAGCGCGTCCGCCTCCGGCATGATGTTGGTGTAGAAAGCGCCGGTGGTCATGCCGATGTCCACTACCCCGGTGCGTACGGCGTTGCCGACCTCGAACGGCGGCATGGCCTTCGGTCCGCCGATGAAATTGAGCTGCAGCACGTCTTTGCCCTCGGCGTTGAGCTTCTTCATCATCGGCTCGAGGTTCTTCACGTAAGTCGTGTTCTCGGCGAAGGCCGAGACGACTCGAAGGGTGACTTCCTGCGCGGCGGCGTGGAGCGGAACAAATGCGGCCGCGGTGGTGCACGCATATGCGGCCAGCCAGTGATTGGCATTCATGAGTTTCCTCCTCGCGGGGAAAAGTGACGGGGTCAGGCAGGAAGTCCGGATATCATATGTCAAATAAAAGCGATGCATCATACGAATCGCGTTCATGTCCGCCGGGCGCGGAAGGAACGCTCAACCGCCACTCAGCGCGCACACGATCATGATCTCGTCGTCCGCGGCAACCGGCGCCTCGAGCCCGTCCGCTTGGCCGCCATTGATGAAGATCTTGATGTGGCGGCGGATGCGGTCCTGCTCGCTGCAGATGCGAAAGCGGATTCCGGGGTGGCGCCGGTCGAGGTCCTCGAGTGCCTCGGCAAGCGTCGCGCCGGACGCCGCAACGCGATGCCGCTGGCCCGTATAGTCGGCGAGGTTCGAGGGAATGAGCACGTTCACCGTCCGAGCTCCGCTGCTTCGACGCTGTAGATGTGCGGCAGATTCCTGCCAAGGCAGGCGAAGCGCTTGCCTTCATCGGTGCTGCCCCAGATTTCCCCGCCCGTGGTGCCGAAGTAGACCCCGACCGGCTGGTGCGCGTCCGCACTGAGCGCCTGGCGCTTCACGGTCCACCAGGCCTGCGCGCGCGGCAGTCCGCGATCAAGGCGGCGCCAGCTCCTGCCCGCATTGCCGGTTGCATACACCGCCGGCTTGCCGCCTGGGCTGGTGCGCGGCCAGACGGAGGTGCCGTCCATCGGAATTACCCAGAGCGTGTCGGGGTCGCGCGGGTGCAGCGCCAGCGGAAAGCCGATGTCGCCCACCGACTTGGGCATCGTCTCGCCGATGCGCACCCAGCGCCCTTCGGTGCGTTCCATGCGGTAGATGCCGCAGTGATTCTGCTGGTAGATGCGGTCGGGCGCGAGCGGGTGCAGCCGCACGCAGTGCGGATCGTGGCCATACTCGGGAAACGGATCGGGCAGGAAATCGGCACGGCAGCCGGTGTTGAGCGGCTGCCAGCTCGCGCCGCGGTCGCGCGACTCGAACACGCCGCCGCTGGACATGCCGATGTAAAGATGCGCCGGATCCCGCGGATCGACCAGGATCGAATGCAGCTTGGGGCCGTCGGGTGTGCCGTCCTTTTCGCCGCCGGTCCACTGCTCGCGCATCGGGTGCTGGTTGAATCCCGCGACCGGGTCCCAGGTGTCGCCGCCGTCAGCGCTGCGAAACAGCCCCTGCGGCGAGGTGCCCGCGTACCAGGCGCGCGGTTCCGAGATATGGTCGGGCGTGAGCCAGAAGACGTGATCCACCTCGCGGCCCTTTGCGCCTTCCTGTGCCTTCGCAAACGCGGGTGGGCGCTTCGCCTCGCGCCAGCTGCGGCCGAAATCGGTCGAACGAAAAACGCTGGGGCCGAGGTGGCCGGTGCGCGCAGCGACCAGTAGCGTCCTCCGGTCGCGCGGGTCGAGCACCATGTGGTGCACGATGTGGCCGAAGAAATGCGGTCCGGCGAGCCGCCAGCGGCGGCGCTGCGGATCGGACTTGACGATGAACGCGCCCTTGCGGGTACCCACCAGCAGCGCGACGCTGCCGCGCGCCGGTGTCGCTGTCGCAATTCGGCTCATGTGAACGAAATATACAATACGAAATCCGTCGGTGGCCCACAGGAGGGGCGAGCTATGCTGTTTCCCACGACCCTGGTCGGCAGTTACCCGCAGCCTGACTGGCTGATCGACCGTGAAAAGCTTGCCGGGCGCTTCCCGCCCCGGCTGCGGGCGAAGGAACTGTGGCGCGTGCCCGAGCCATGGCTGGCGCAGGCGCAGGACGATGCGACGGTGCTCGCGATCCGGGCGCAGGAAGAGGCGGGCCTGGACATCGTCACCGACGGCGAGATCCGCCGCGAGAGCTACTCGAACCGCTTCGCCACGGCGCTCGAAGGCGTCGACACCGACAATCCCGGCCGGGGACTCGATCGTTCGGGACACCCGATCACGCTGCCGCGCATCGCCGGCAAGATCCGGCGCACCCGCCCGGTCGAAGTGGACGACCTGCTGTTCCTGAAGAGGCACACCCGCAAGCGGGTCAAGATCACCCTTCCCGGCCCGTTCACCATGAGCGAACAGGCGCAGAACGACTACTACAAGACCGGGGAAGAGGCGGCGCTGGACTACGCCGTGGCGGTGAACGAGGAGATCCGCGATCTGTTTGCCGCAGGCGCCGACGTGGTGCAGATCGACGAACCCTGGATGCAGGCACGGCCGGAGAAGGCGCGCCGGTACGGCCTCAAGGCGCTCAACCGCGCGCTGGAGGGGATCCAGGGCACGACCGCCGTGCATGTGTGCTTCGGCTACGCGGCGGTGATCCACCAGAAGCCCTCGGGCTATTCGTTCCTGCCCGAATTCGCGGCTTGCACCTGCCTGCAGGTTTCAATCGAAGCGGCGCAGCCGAACCTGGACTGCGCGGTGCTTGCAAGACTGCCGGACAAGAAAATAATGGTCGGCTGCATCGATCTCAACGACATGAACATCGAAACACCGGAACAGGTGGTCGCGCGGATCAAGCGCGCGCTGCGCTACGTGCCCAAGGAGAACGTGATCCTCGCGCCGGACTGCGGCATGAAGTACCTGCCCAGGGAGGTCGCCTTTGGAAAAATGAAGGCGATGGTGAACGCGGCAAGAATCCTGCGCGCCGAATTTACCTGACGACCTCTGGCGCGGCAGGGACCGCGTAGAGCTTCTCCACCAGCACGGCGCGGCGTTCCAGCACCGCGCGCTGATTGATGTAGCCCTTGTCGGTGATCTCGTTGCCGTCGATCGACGGCGGCTCCGTCGTGACGAGCAACCGGGTGGGGTGGGTCGAGCTCCCGCCTTCTTTCGAGAGTTCCTTCAGAGCTTGGTTGAGCTTGGACCGGATCGCTTCAGCCGGCACGTCTTTCGCGGCTGCCGGATTCAGAAACACCAGCGCGCCGATCTCGTCGCGGTCATGACCCGTGATCACCGCGTCCTGGATCAGCGGGTTGCCCGCCGCGATCAACTTCAGGCGGATGGCGCCCACGTGTACCCAGGTTCCCGTGGTGAGCTTGAAGTCCTCGGCCACGCGCCCGTCGAACACCAGGCCCTTTTCCGGCATCGCCGGGTCGGCGAATTTCATCGCGTCGCCGATGCAGTAGTAGCCCTCCTCGTCGAAGGCGGCACGCGTCAGGTCCTCGCGACGGAAATAGCCGGGGGTCACGTTGGGGCCGCGCACGCGAACTTCGAGCTTGCCGGCGGCGGGCACCAGCTTGAGCTCGCAGCCCGGGTTGGGCAGGCCGATCACGCCTGCGCGCTCGATGGGGTAGTGCACCGCGGCCGCGGAGGGCGCGGTCTCGGTCGAGCCCCAGGACGAGATCATCGCCAGCTCGCCGTTGTTCTCGGCGAGCGCGAGGTTCTCCAGCCGCTCCCAGAGATTCTGCGGCAGCGCCGCGCCGGCGTAGAACAGCATGTCGAGGTCGCGGAAGAAACTGCGCCGCAGCGCCGCGTCGTTCTCGAGGAAAGGCAGCAGCAGGTCGAAGCCGCGCGGCACGTTGAAGTACAGGGTCGGGGAGACCTCCTTCAGGTTCTTCGCCGTGACATCGACCAGGCCGGGCGCGGGCTTGCCGCCGTCGATGTACAGCGTGCCGCCATTGCGCAGCATCAGGTTGAAGCAGAAATTTCCGCCGAAAGTGTGGTTCCAGGGCAACCAGTCGACGATCGTCTGCACCTTGTCCTCGAGAAACGGCCAGACCTGTGCCAGCATCTGCTGGTTGGCGCACAGCATGCGGTGCGTGTTGATGACGCCTTTGGGCACTCCGGTCGAGCCGGAAGTGAAAAGGATCTTGGCCACCGTATCGGCAGTAAGGCGCGAGAACGCGACCTCCAGGGACGAGCCGGGATTGGTCTCGAGGAGTCTGGACACCGGGGCCGAGGTCGCGCCGACAGCCGCCAGGGCCGGCCCGAACTTCTGCGCGTCGGCGGCGAACACCAGCCCCGGCTTGAGTAGATCAAAGATCTGCTTCAGCTTGGCGAAATCCTTCGACATCAGCGAGTACGCGGGCGAGATCGGCGCGACAGGCACGCCAACGTGCATCGCGCCGAGCGCGAGCAGCGCGTGATCGATGCCGTTGTCGGACAGGATCGCAACCGGTTTGTCCGCATCCAGCCCCATGTTGAGCAGCGCTTGCCCGATGCGGCGCGCATCCGACAACGCGTCGCGGTACGACACGCGCCGCCAGCCGTCGCCCTTGCGTTCGGCGAGGAACGTGCGATCCGGCGCATGCTCGTACCAGTGCAGCAGCCAGTCGCCAACCGCGCGCGCGTAAGGCTTGAGCGGCTGTGGCGAGCGCAGCACCATGGCGCCGTCGGCGCGCCCCTCCACATTTACCTCGGCCGGCGCGAAGCGCAGCCTGGAGCGCAAGCGCATGGTTTTCTCCTCCGCTTGTGATGTTAACTTACGATTCTCGCGGACCAGAACAGCTAGTATTGCGTCCAGGGGCAATCATGCGTGCAACGGTGACGGTCATCGGATTCGCGGCGACGGCCTGCGCGGCAGCGGCAGTGGCGCAATTGCCGCCGGCCCGCGCACCGCTCGCGACGCGAGGCGGCTGGGAAGCAGGCGCCCAAGTGGCGCGCTATCGCTATGCAGAGCCGGGCCTGATGCATCTGACGGGGGACCGCATAGGCGCGACGGGCTCCTACACCGTGTCCAACGAAATCGGTAACTACGGGCGCGTCGAAATGCGCTTGTCCTACGGCGAACTGGATTACCAGGGCTCCGGGACGCTGAGCAACGTGCCGGATCAATTGTTCGAGCTTCGGGCGCTGGCGGGGAAAGACACTCGGGTCGGCAAAATGATCTGGTCGCCGTATGTCGGGGCTGGCTATCGCTATCTGTACAACGACCTCAGGGGCGTTTCCTCTACCGGGGCGGCCGGGTATCGGCGCTACTCCGGATATTTCTACCTGCCGCTTGGCGTCACGCTGCGGGTGCGACTCAACGATGCATGGGTGCTTGCGCCGCAGTTCGAATACGACGCATTCGTGCGCGGTACCCAGCGCACCTATCTTGCCGATACCGGCCTGGGATTCAACGACGTCAGCAACCAGCAGCGACGGGGGCGCGGCTACCGCGCGCAACTGATGTTCGAGGGCCGGCGCTGGGCCTTCGGGCCGTGGATGAACTACTGGAACGTCAAGGATTCGGACCTCCAGCCGATCGGTATGGGCATCGGCGGCCTGGAGCCTGGCAACTGGACGCGCGAATCGGGCGTGGAGTTGCGTTACCGTTTCTGAGGCGAGGTCAGTCCAGCACCTCGCGCAGCTTGTCGGCCGGCACGTGCGGCGACACGCCGGCGCGCTCGTTCTGCAGCAGCATGGGGGTGCGCGAGTCGCGCTCGCCCCAGCCGCGCTTCATCGCCTCCTCGAATTCCGCCAGCGCGAGCCCGGTCATCTGCATCGGCACGCCGACCTCGCGCGCGAGCGCCAGGCCGAGCGACAGGTCCTTGTGCGCGAGCTTGAGCGCGAACCCCGGCGGGTCGAAGGCCCCGGGCAGGTATTGCTCGGCCAGCCGGTCGAAGGTGCGTTTTCTCCCGGTCGCGCCGTGGCGCAGCGCCCGGAACAGCGCGAGCGGCTCGACGCCCGCCTTGACGCCGAGCGTGAAGATCTCGGCGAGCGCGGTCTGCACGGTGAAGCTCGCGCAGTTGTGCGCGAGCTTGGCGATGGAGCCGGCGCCGATGGGGCCCACGTAGCAGGGCTGGTCGCCGATCGCGCGCAGCACGGGCTCGTAGCGCGCATAGACCGGCTGCTCGCCGCCGACCCACAGCGCGAGCCTGCCGCTCTTCGCCCCGGTGGGCCCGCCGCTCACCGGCGCATCGAGCAGGTGGATGCCGCGCGCTTTCATCTGCGCGTGCACCCGGCGCACGCACTCGGGCGAGTTGGTCGTCAGGTCGAACCAGGCCGCGCCGGGGCGCATCGCCTCGCCGAGCGCCGGCGCCAGCGCCTCGACCTCCTTGGGCCCGGGAAGCGAGGTGAAGACGATCTCGGCGTCTGCCGCGGCCAGCGCGGGTGTCGCGGCCCAGGCCACACCGGCGACATCGACTTTGCGCAGGTCTTGCCCCTTCACTTCGTGACCGGCGCGCACCAGGCTCGCCGCCATGTGCGCGCCCATCACACCCAAGCCGACGAAGCCGACTTTCATGCGCCGCGCTCCTCGTAGACCTGCTTCGCTACCTGCGCCGCGCTGATGCCGTTGGCCCAGCCCGCGTAGAAGGCGAGGTGGGTGAAGAGCTCGGAGAGTTCTTCACGCGTCACGCCGTTGTCGAGCGCGCGCCAGAGGTGCCCTTTCAACTGGTCGGGCCGGTACAGGGCGATGAGCGCCGCGACCGTGGCGAGGCTGCGGTCGCGCTTGGAAAGACCGGGCCGCGCCCAGACGTCGCCGAACAGAACTTTCTCGGTGAGCTCGGCGAGCTTGGGCACGATGTCCTTCACGGCCGCGATGGTGGTGGGCGGGGACTTGGCAGCGGGCATGGCGATCTCCTTGGAGCGTTCGAGAAAACTCTACCACTGTGCCGGCGCGAAACGGACTACCATCCGCCCGGTGCCGGACCGAACGCCCATCGAGAGCACGCCCGCCCACGCGCCCCTGCCGGCAATGCCGGAGTATTACGCGGATGCCGAGGGCAAGCGGCGCTTCACGCGTCGCATGTTCGATTCGAGTGCGCCCGACTACGACCGCGTTGACCGGCTATTCGCCTTCGGCTCAGGGCCCCGCTACCGGCGGGAGGCCTTGCTGCGCGGCGGCCTCGCGCCGGGCCTGCGCGTGCTCGACGTGGCGGTGGGCACGGGATTGGTCGCCCGGGAGGCCCTGCGGGTCGTCGGCCAGGGCGGCAGCGTGGTCGGCGTCGATCCGAGCGCCGGCATGATGGCGCAATCCTCATTGCGCGGGCTGGCGCTGGCCCGTGGCCGCGCCGAAGCGCTGCCCTTCGCGGGTCAATCCTTCGATTTCCTGTGTCTCGGCTATGCGCTGCGCCACCTGGCAGATCTGGAAACCGTGTTTCGCGAGTTCCGGCGTGTGCTGAAGCCCGGCGGCCGCCTGCTGGTGCTCGAGATCACGCGGCCCGAAGGGCGTGTGGCGGCGGCGGTACTGAAGGCCTACCTGCACGGGGTACTGCCGGTGCTCGCGCGCCTGGTGGCGAGCAGCAAGGAAACGGCGACGCTCTACCGCTATTACTGGGACACCATCGAAGCCTGCGTACCGCCCGGGCGCATCATGGCGACGATGGTTGCCGCGGGCTTCGCCGGCGTCGCGCGCCACGTGGCGCTCGGCGTGTTCTCCGAGTACCGCGCCAGCGCAGCCTAGGCGGCTTCGCGAGCGGCGAAGGTGCGGTTCATCCGGGCCGCCGCGGCCCGCCTGGCGAAGAGTTAGCATGACAGTGGGGGGTAGGGGCAACTTGAGCTTGGAGGCAGCATGAAAAGGTCTTTCGCATCGATCCTGATAGTCAATGTGGCGCTCGCCGGCTGCGCGGCAGACGGCAACCGGCCGCTCACCAAGATGGAGAGCGGCGCCATGATCGGCGCCGTCGGCGGCGCGGTCGTGGGCGCCATGGCCTACAAGAAGAACCGCACCAAGGGCGCGGTGGTGGGCGCCGTTGGCGGTGGCCTTGGGGGCGCCGCCGTGGGCGCCTACATGGACAGCCAGAAGCGCGACCTGGAGAAGAACCTCGGCGAGGAGATCCGGTCCGGGCAGGCGCGGGTGGAGAAACTTCCCAACGACGTGGTGCGCATTACCATGACGAGCCAGACCGCGTTCGAGACGGATTCGTCGGCCATCAAGCCTGGATTCCACAGCACGATGGATAAGCTCGCCGACGTGATGGTGCGCTACGGCAAGACCACTCTGACGATCGTCGGACACACCGACAACGTTGGAACGAACGACTACAACCACAGGCTCTCGGAGCGGCGCGCGCTGTCGGTGGCGCAATACCTGGAGTCCAGGCGGGTGGATTCCCTGCGCCTCGCGACCGCCGGCAAGGGTGAATCCCAGCCGGTGGGGAGCAACAGTTCGGAGGTCGGCCGGCAGGCGAATCGCCGCGTCGAGATCTACGTCGAGCCGGTGGTGCAGGGCTGAGGCCGCATGGCCGAACCGAAGCCCCGGGGCCTCGCGCGGGGCCTCACCAACTACGGCGACGCGGGGTTCTCGCTCTACCTGCGCCGCTCATTCGCGAAAAGCATGGGCTACTCGGACGAGATGCTCGCGCGCCCGGTGGTGGGCATCGCCGACTCGAAAAGCGGCTTCAACAACTGCCACCGGCATTTTCCCGAGCTGATCGAAGCGGTGAAGCGCGGCGTGCTCGCCGCGGGCGGGTTGCCGATCGAGTTTCCCACCGTGTCCCTGGGCGAAGTGTTCCTCAGCCCCACTTCGATGATGTTCCGCAACCTCATGTCCATGGACGTCGAGGAGATGATCCGCGCGCAACCGATGGATGCGGTGGTGCTGGTGGGCGGCTGCGACAAGACGGTGCCGGCGCAGCTGATGGGAGCAGTGAGCGCCGACCTGCCCGCGGTGCAGCTGCTCGCCGGGCCGATGATGCCGACCTCGTTCCACGGCGAGCGCCTGGGCGCCTGCACCGATTGCCGGCGCTTCTGGGCGCTGCATCGCGCGGGCAAGGTGGACCAGGCGGGCATCCACGAGGTGGAGGGCAATCTCGCCACCACTGCCGGCACCTGCGCGGTGATGGGCACGGCCTCCACCATGGCATCGATCGCCGAGGCGTTGGGCATGGCGCTGCCGGGCAGCGCGGCGATTCCCGCCGTGCACGCCGACCGCTTGCGCGCCGCGGAAGCGAGCGGGCGGCGCGCGGTCGAGCTGGCGAAGAACCCGATCCGCCCGTCGCAGGTGATCACCGCGAAGTCCGTGGAGAACGCGCTGCGCGTGCTGCTCGCGATCGGCGGCTCGACCAACGCCATCGTGCATCTCACGGCCA
The DNA here is from genome assembly GCA_031389685.1 of Betaproteobacteria bacterium. GTDB lineage: Bacteria > Pseudomonadota > Gammaproteobacteria > Burkholderiales > SG8-39 > JAABQT01. The sequence continues at coordinate 5,757 of JANMSV010000151.1, read as the reverse complement.
TCGCCGGGCGGGCCGGCCTGCGGGTCGACCTCAACCGGCTGAACGAGCTTTCCGATTCCACGCCGGTGCTGGTGGACCTCAAGCCCACCGGCCAGCATTACATGTCGGACCTCTACGCCGCGGGTGGCGTGGGCGCGGTGCTGCGCGAGCTCAAGCCGCTGCTGCACCTGGATTGCCTGACGGTCACCGGCGAGACGCTCGGCGAGCGTCTTGCGCACGAAGAAGGCGCCTGGGTGGACCGCGCCGTAGTGCGGCCCCTTGCCGAGCCCCTGGAAAAGGTCGGCGGGCTGGTGGCGCTGTTCGGTTCGCTCGCGCCCAACGGCGCGATCCTCAAGCGCTCGGCGGCGGACCCCAGGCTGTTCGAGAAGGAGGGGCGCGCCGTGGTGTTCGCGTCGCTCGACGACCTGGCCGCGCGCGTGGACGATCCCGCGCTCGACGTGGCGCCGGAGGACTTCATGGTTCTGCAGAATGCGGGGCCGAAGTCCGGCTACGCGATGCCGGAGGCCGGCTACCTGCCGATCCCGGCGAAGCTGGCGCGCGCCGGGCTGAAGGACATGGTGCGCATATCGGATGCGCGCATGAGCGGTACCGCCTACGGCACGATCGTGCTGCATGTCTCCCCCGAGGCCGCGGTCGGCGGGCCGCTCGCGCTGGTGAAAAACGGCGACCGCGTCCGGCTCTCGGTGCAGGCGCGCCGCATCGACCTGCTGCTGCCGGAAGCCGAGCTGGCGAAGCGCAAGGCCGCGTGGCGCGCGCCGGTCGCAGTGCCCGCGCGCGGCTACGCCAGGCTCTACATGGATCACGTGCTGCAGGCCGAGGACGGCTGCGACTTCGACTTCCTGCGCAAGACCTGAAGACGGTGGCCAGCGCCCGCACCCGCGAACACCGCAAGTCTGCCGTGCGCGCGGGGCTGCGCTACGTCACCGACGGCTTCGCCGGCATCACGCGCAAGCGCTCCGGCACCGGCTGGGCCTACTACCTGCCCGAGGGCAAGCGCATCGCCGACGCGGCAACGCGCAAGCGCCTGCAGTCGCTCGCCATCCCGCCGGCGTGGACCGACGTGTGGATCTGCCCCGACCCCGGCGGCCATATCCAGGCCACGGCGCGCGACGCGCGCGGGCGCAAGCAATATCGCTATCACCCGTCCTACCGCGAGGCGCGCGACCAGTCGAAGTTCCGCCGCATGCTCGAATTCAGCGAGGCGCTGCCGTTCCTGCGCGAGCGGGTGGAGCGCGACCTGCGCGCCGAGGACCTCAGCCGCCGGCAGCTGCTCGCCACCGTGGTGCGGCTGCTGGATCGCACGCTGATCCGCGTCGGCAACGACGAGTACGCGCGCGAGAACCGCTCCTACGGCCTCACCACGCTGCGCCGGCGCCACGTGCGCGTCGAGGGCGACCTGCTGCACCTGAGCTTTCGCGGCAAGAGCGGCGTGGAGCACTCGATCGCGGTGAGCGACCCGCGGCTCGCGCGCATCATCCAGCGCTGCCAGGACCTGCCGGGGCAGGAGATGTTCCAGTACCTCGATGCGCACAAGAAGCGCCAGGCGGTGTCCTCCGACGACATCAACGCCTACCTGCGCGAGATCAGCGAGCGCGATGTCTCCGCCAAGGACTTCCGCACCTGGGGCGGCACGATGCTGGCGGCAGTGGAGCTGCGCACCATGGGCCCGGCGTCAAGCCGGTGCGAAGCCGATCGCAATATCGTACGCGCCGTCGATGCGGTGGCCGAGCGCCTGGGCAACACGCGCACTGTGTGCCGCAAGTATTACGTGCACCCGGCGCTGCTGCAGGCGTACCTGCTCGGGCATACGGTGCCGCATCCTCCTGTGGTGGCCAAGCGCGCCAAGCGGCGCGCGCGCCCGGGCGGCGCCCTGCGCCGCGACGAAGTCCTGGTGCTGCAGTTCCTCCAGGAAAAGGTGCCCGACTGGACGCCGCTTTCCAGCTCGCCGACGTAGGCGCCGCGCAGCTCGCGCTGATCGGCGCCGTCGCCTTCGCCGCCTCGATCCTCGGCGGCCTGGCGGGCTATGGCACCGGCCTCTTGCTTCCCATCTTCCTCGCCCCGGTGGTCGGCGTGGTCAACTTGGTGCCGGTGATGGCGGTGGGCATGTTGCTCAATAACGGCAGCCGCGTCCTCGCCTTCCGGCGCGACATCCATTGGCAGCACTGCTGGCGCATCCTCGCGTTCGGCCTGCCGGCCTGCGTGGCCGGCGCCTACGGATTCACCCTGCTGGAGACGCGCGCGGTGGCGCTGCTGCTCGGGACGTTCTTCGTGCTCAGCGTGCCATTGCGGCGACTGCTCGCGCGTGCCGGCTATGCGCTGGGCGCGCGCGGGGTGACCGTGGCGGGTGCCGGTTTCGGCTTCGTCAACGGCGCCATCACCGGCGCCGGGCTGCTGTTGATTTCCACGCTGATGGCCGCCGGCGTACAGGGCGCGGCGCTGATCGGCACCGACGCCATCGTCTCGGTGATCATGGGGCTGGCCAAGGTGGCGCTGTTCGGCGGGGTGGCGCGGCTCGACCTGCAGCTCGCGCTCGCCGGGCTGCTGATCGGCCTGTGCACCGTGCCCGGGGCGTTCATCGCACGCTGGCTGCTCGGGCGCATTCCGGTGAAAGTGCACACGCTGTTTATGGACGCCATCGTATTGGCCGGCGGCGCCGGCTTCCTGTGGCGCGCGAGCTTGCCAGGCGTCGCCGCCGGGTAGATACTTTAGGCTTGATCTATTCAAGCCTGATGGATCGCGAGACCCGCGCCACCGCGCACGACCACCGCGCGCTCAGGCTATGGCTGCGCCTGCTCACCTGCTCGCAGCTCATCGAGCGCCACGTGCGCTCGCGCCTGCGCGGCCGCTTCGGCATCACGCTGCCGCGCTTTGACCTCCTGTCCCAGCTCGAGCGCCATCCCGACGGCCTGAAAATGAGCGAGCTGTCACGCCGCATGATGGTCACCGGCGGCAACGTCACCGGCATCGTGGACCAGCTGGTGAAGGAAGGCCTGGTCGAGCGCCTGGACGACGAGAGCGACCGGCGTGCCTGGCGCGTGCGCCTCACGCGCGCCGGCGACAAGGCCTTTGCCGAGATGGCGCACGCGCACGAAGACTGGGTGGCGGAGCTGCTCTCGGGCCTATCCCGGCGCGACAGCGACGCGCTGATGCAGCTCCTCGCCCGGCTCAAGCAGGCCACCCTGGAGAAATCGGCATGATCCAGCCCAAGCACTTCAAGTGGCGGCTCGAGGGCAAGGTGGGCGTGCTCACGCTCGACCGCCCCGAGCGAAAGAACCCGCTCACCTTCGAGTCCTACGCCGAGCTGCGCGAGCTGTTCCGGCAGCTGCCGCGCGAGGACGGCGTCAAGGCGGTGCTGCTCACCGGCGCCGGCGGCAACTTCTGCTCCGGCGGCGACGTGCACGAAATCATCGGGCCGCTGACGAAAATGCAGATGCCGCAATTGCTGGAGTTCACGCGCATGACCGGCGACGTGGTGAAGGCGATGCGCGCCTGCCCGCAGCCCATCGTCGCGGCGGTGGAGGGCGTGTGCGCGGGCGCCGGCGCGCTGCTCGCGCTGTTTTCCGACCTGCGCTACGCGAAGGCCGACGCGAAAGTGGCCTTCCTGTTCACGCGCGTGGGGCTCGCCGGCGCCGACATGGGCGCCTGCGCCATGCTGCCGCGCGTCATCGGCCAGGGCCGCGCCGCCGAACTCCTCTACACCGGCCGTTCGATGAGCGCCGAGGAAGGATTTGCCTGGGGCTTCTTCAACCGCCTCGCCGACCCGGTGCTCCCGGCGGCGATGGAGCTCGCCCAGTCGATCGCCTCGGGCCCGACCTTCGCGCACGGCATCACCAAGAAAATGCTGCACCAGGAATGGAACGTGGGCCTGGACGAGGCGATCGAAATGGAAGCGCAGGCGCAGGCGATCTGCATGCAGACCAAAGACTTCCAAAGAGCCTACGAGGCGTTCGCCGCAAAGAGGAAACCGCGATTCCAGGGCGACTAGCAATGGACACTTGGAAGCTGCTCAAGGCATGAGCAAGACCGCGCACGTCGACACCTTCGCGCGCGACCACCTGCCGCCGCGCAGCCAGTGGCCGGAGTTCCTGTTCGAGCGGCCCGAGTTCCGCTACCCGGCGAGCCTGAACTGTGCCACCGAGCTCCTGGACAAGATGGTGTCCAGGGGCCACGGGCACCGCCCGGTGATCCGCTCGCCCGAGGGTAACTGCAGCTATACGGAGCTCTACGCGCAGGCCAACCGCATCGCCAACGTGCTGGTGCGCGAGATGGGCCTGAAGCCCGGTAACCGGGTGCTGCTGCGCGGGCCCAACAACGCGATGATGGCGGCCTGCTGGTTCGCGGTGATGAAGGCGGGCGGCGTGTGCGTGGCCACCATGCCGCTGCTGCGCGCGAAGGAACTGACCGAGATCGTGAATAAGGCCGAGGTGAGCCACGCGCTGTGCGACCAGCAGCTCGCTGCGGAGCTGAAGGCGGCGCAGCCCGCCTGCCCGACGCTCGCCAGCGTCAAGTACTGGCACGACGACGCGCCCGACTCGATCGACGCGCTCTGCCCGCGCCAGCCGCAGACCTTCCGCAACGTGGAGACCGCGGCCGAGGACGTGGCGCTCATCGCCTTCACCTCGGGGACCACCGGCAAGCCCAAGGGCGCGATGCATTTCCAGCGCGATGTGATTGCGATGTGCGACGCCTTCCCGCGCTCCTGCCTGCAGGCGGCGAAAGACGATGTGTTCTGCGGCACGCCGCCGCTCGCCTTCACCTTCGGGCTGGGCGGCATGCTCGCCTTCCCGATGCGCGTGGGCGCCTCCACCGTTCTGGTGGAAAAACTCGCGCCGCACACGCTGCTCGAAACCATCCAGCGCCACCGCGCCACCATTTGCTTCACCGCGCCCACCATGGTCCGCGCGATGGCCGGCATCGCGAAGAACTACGACCTGAGCTCGCTCAGGAAGTGCGTGTCGGCGGGCGAGGCACTGCCGGATGCCACGCGGCAGCTGTTCAAGCAGGCCACCGGCATCGAGATTATCGACGGCATCGGCTCGACGGAAATGATCCACATCTTCATCTCGCACACACCCGAGCGCGCGCGCCGCGGCGCCACCGGCTACGCGATTCCCGGCTACCGGGCTACAGTGCTGGACGAGGCGGGCGATCCTTGCAAGCCGGGCGTGGTGGGGCGCCTGGCGGTAAAGGGACCTACCGGCTGCCGCTACCTCGCCGACGAAAGGCAAAAAACTTACGTGCAAAACGGCTGGAACGTCACCGGCGACGCCTACCTGATGGACGCCGACGGCTACTTTTTCTTCCAGGCGCGCACCGACGACATGATCATCAGCGCAGGCTACAACATCGCCGGGCCGGAGGTCGAATCCGCCCTGCTCGCGCACGCGGCGGTGGCCGAGTGCGGCGTGGTCGGCAAGGCGGACGAGGAGCGCGGCCAGATCGTCAAGGCCTACGTGGTGCTCAAGCCGGGCTTCGCCGCCGGCGCCGCAATGGTCAAGCAATTGCAGGACCACGCCAAGCAGGCGATCGCGCCCTACAAGTATCCTCGCGAGATCGAGTTCGTCACCGCGCTGCCGCGCACCGAGACCGGCAAGCTGCAACGGTTCCGCCTGCGCGAGGTCGTCTGCGGAACGCAAAAACCGTAGGAGCGCCCTTGGGCGCGAACCGGTGCATGCGAAACACCATTCGCGCCCAAGGGCGCTCCTACGGCACGTTAGCGACCGAGGGCGCCGAAGACCTTCTTGACGATCTCGGTGC
>JANMSV010000125.1:0-10241 GCA_031389685.1 Betaproteobacteria bacterium | reverse complement strand
ATCTTGGGCATCGAGGGCATCTGCACGAAATTGAAGTACCACAGCAGGCCGATCCACATCACGCCCGAGAGCACGTGCAGCCAGCGGAAGAAGAATGCCCACCAGGCGTGGCTCGACACGTTGACCCAGGCCCCGGTGGTTTGGCCGACGATGAGCAGGATGACCACCAGCACGACGATGCCGGCGATGACCGTGCGGCCGAGGGATTGCAGGATGGCGCCCATGGAAATCTCCTTTGCTTTCTTATGGTGAAGAGCGAAAAAAGTCTAGCATAGCTAGTGCCCGAGAATCTGGCTGAGGAACAGCCGCGCGCGCTCGGTGCGCGGCGACTCGAAGAACTCGCGCGGCGCGCCGGTTTCGACGATTTCGCCGCCGTCCATGAAGCATACGCGATCGGCCACCGTGCGCGCGAAGCCCATCTCGTGCGTCACCACCACCATGGTCATGCCCTCGGCGGCCAGCTCGACCATCACGTCGAGCACCTCCTTGATCATCTCCGGGTCGAGCGCCGAGGTGGGCTCGTCGAACAGCATGATCTTCGGCTTCATGGCCAGGGCCCGGGCGATGGCCACGCGCTGCTGCTGGCCGCCGGAGAGCTGCGCCGGGTACTTGTGCGCCTGCTCGGCGATGCGCACGCGCTCCAGCAGCTGCAGCCCGAGCGCTTCGGCGTCCTTGTTCGGCATGCGCCGCACCCAGACCGGCGCCAGCGTCAGGTTCTCCAGCGCGGTCAGGTGCGGGAACAGGTTGAAGCTCTGGAACACCATGCCGACCTCGAGGCGCACTGCCTCGATGGCGCGCGCGTCCCCGCCCAGCTCGATGCCGTCCACCACCACCTTGCCCTGCTGGTAAGGCTCCAGGCCGTTTACCAGGCGCACCAGCGTCGACTTGCCAGAGCCCGAGGGACCGCACAGGACGATCTTCTCGCCCTGGGCGACGCTCAGATCGACGTCCTTGAGCACCTGGAAGCGGCCGAACCACTTGCCCACGCCGCGCATCTCGATCATCGGCTTGTCCGCCATTTCAGTTCTCCCTCACCGCATGCGCGTGGCCGCGCTCCAGCACGTGCTCCAGGTTCTGGCTGTAGCGCGACATGGCAAAGCAGAAGACGAAATACACCAGCGAAGCGAACAGGTAGGCTTCGACGCCGAACCCTGACCAGGCCGGCTCGGAGAGTGCCACCTTGATCGAAGCGAGCAGGTCGAACAGGCCGATGATCACCACCAGGGAGGTGTCCTTGAACAAACCGATGAAGGTGTTGACCAGCGGCGGGATGGCGATGCGCAGCGCCTGCGGCAGGACCACCAGCAGCGTCTTGCGCCAGTAGGGCAGGCCGAGCGCGTCGGCGGCCTCGATCTGGCCGTGCGGGATCGCCTGCAGCCCGCCGCGTACCACCTCGGCGAGGTAGGCCGAGGCGAACACGATCATGGCGATCAGCGCGCGCAGCAGCTTGTCGATGCTCACGCCGGAGGGCAGGAACAGCGGCAGCATCACCGAGGCCATGAACAGCAGCGAGATCAGCGGCACGCCGCGCACCAGCTCGATCCACGCCACGCTCAACGCGCGCACCGCGGGCAGCTCGGAGCGCCGCCCGAGCGCCAGCAGGATGGACAGCGGGAAAGCGAACGCGATGCCGAAGGTGGCGAGCAGCAGCGTCAGTGTCAGTCCGCCCCAGCGCTCGTTCTCCACGTAGGGCAGGCCGGCAGTTCCGCCCCACATCAGCAAGCCGATGAGCGCGAGCCCGCCGAGCCAGGCGAGCGCCAGCGCCGGCCGCCAGAAGCGCCGCAGGGCGCTTGCGGTGTACAGGGCGATCAGCACCAGGATCACCAATCCGGGCCGCCACTGCTGCTCATAGGGATAGGTGCCGAACAGGATGAAGCGGTGCTTCTCCGCGATCAGCGCCCAGCACGCCCCCGCGCCTTCGGCGCGGCACGGGCGCGAATCGGGAGACGCCCAGACGGCGTCGACGAACGCCCACGTGACGAAAGGCGGCACCAGCTTCCACGCCAGCCACAGGATGACGAGCGTGGCGAGGGCGCTCGCCCAGTTGCCGAACAGGTTTTCGCGCACCCACCTCATGCCGGCGCTCCCTTCAGTGCGATGCGCTGGTTGTACCAGTTCATCAGCGCGGAGATCGACAGGCTGATCGTCAGGTATACCGCCATGATGAGGGCGATGCCCTCGATGGCCTGGCCGGTCTGGTTCATCGTGGTGTTGGCGATGGACACCAGGTCGGGGTAGCCGATGGCCACGGCGAGCGAGCTGTTCTTGGTGAGGTTGAGGTACTGGCTGGTGAGCGGCGGAATGATGACGCGCAGCGCCTGCGGCAGGATAACAAGCCGCATGGTGTGCGGGCGCGGCAGGCCGAGCGAGAAAGCGGCCTCGAACTGGCCGCGGTCCACCGCCTGCACCCCGGCGCGCACGATCTCGGCGATGAACGCGGCGGTGTACAGCGTGAGGCCGCCGAGCAAGGTGGCGAACTCGGGGGAGAGCACGGCGCCACCCGCGAAATTGAAACCCTGCAGCTCGGGCCGAGCCAGGGCGAGCGGCGCGCCCGCGGCGAGGAACGCGGCCAGCGGCAGCCCAAGTACCAGCGCCGTGCCCGCCGCCAGGATCGGAAAAGGCCGGCCGGTGAGCGCCTGGCGCCGTCGCGCCCAGCGCGCGACCAGCCACGCCAGCACCGCGCCAGCGAGCAGCGCTGCGCCGATCCAGGCGTGCGCCGCGTGCGGCTGCAGGACCGGAAAGGCGATGCCGCGGTTGCTGAGGAACACGCCGGGCAGGGGGCTCAGGGCGTCGCGCGGCCCCGGCAGGTTCTCCGTGATCACCGCGTACAGGAAGAACAGCTGCACCAGCAGCGGCACGTTGCGCACCAGCTCGACGTAGCCCGCCGCGAACTTCGACAGCAGCCAGTTGTGCGACAGGCGCGCGAGCCCCAGCAGGGTGCCCAGCACCGTGGCGAGCGCGACGCCGATCAGGGCGACGCGGAAGGTATTGATGAGGCCGACGAGGATCGCGCGGGCGTAGCTGTCGGCCGCGCCATAGGCGAGGAACGGCGTTTCGCCGATCTCGAAGCCGGCCTCGCGCGTGAGGAAGCCGAAGCCGCTCGCGATCTTGCGCGCTTCGAGATTCTGCGCGGTGTTGCTGGCGAGATACCAGACGGCGAACGCCACCGTTGCCACCAGTGCGACCTGGGCGGCGGCGGCGCGTGCGCGCAAGGACTGCTTCAGCGAATGGGCGGCGCGTACATCAGGCCGCCCTTGGTCCAGAGGTTGTTGATGCCCCGGTCGAAACCGAGCGGCGTGAGGTTGGCCTCGAAGGATTCGCCGTAGTTGCCGACCTGCTTGACGATGTTGTAGGCCCAGCGGTTATCCAGCGCCAGCATCTTGCCGATGTCGCCGCTTGCGCCGACAAAGCGCTGGATCGAGGGATTGGTGCTCGCCAGGTTCTGCTCGATGTTCTTCGAGGTCAGGCCCAGCTCCTCGCCCTCCAGCATGGCGAACAGCGTCCACTTGACCACGTCGAACCAGCGGTCGTCGCCGTGGCGCACCACGGGTCCGAGCGGCTCCTTGGAGATCACCTCGGGCAGGATGACATGGTCCGCCGGGTTGGGCGCGCGCGAACTGCGCGTCGACACCAGTCCGGAAACGTCGGTGGTGAACACGTCGCACCGCCCGGAGAAGTAGGCGTTGGTGACCTCCTCCAGCTTCTCGATGACCACCGGCTTGAAGCTCATGCCGTTGGCGCGGAAATAGTCCGCCAGGTTGAGCTCGGTGGTGGTGCCCGGCTGCACGCAGATGGTGGCGCCGTTCAATTGCCGGGCGCTCGTCACCTTGAGCTTCTTCGGCACCATGAAGCCTTGGCCGTCGTAGTAGTTCACGCCCACGAAGTTCAGGCCGAGGCTGGTGTCGCGGGTGATGGTCCAGGTAGTGTTGCGCGCCAGCACGTCCACTTCGCCCGATTGCAGGGCGGTGAAGCGCTGCTGCGCGGTGAGCGGGGTGAACCGTACCTTGGTCGCGTCGCCGAACACGGCGGCGGCCACCGCGCGGCAGGCGTCTACGTCGATGCCTTTCCACGCGCCGCGCGAATCAGGCGCCGAGAATCCCGCGAGGCCGGTGTTGACCCCGCACTGCAAATAGCCCTTGGATTTGACCGCGTCGAGCGTGGATTGCGCGTGCAGCGCGCCGCTGAAGAGCGCGGCGACGGCGCCTGCTGCGATGGCGTGGCCTACTTTCATGGGGACCCCCTAGGATGTGGTGGGGAGCAGTCTAGTCCGGGCCCGGCGCTTCGCGCAACGCCCGCCGCGGGGCGCCGCGCTCAGTGACTGCCGCCGAGCACGCCGGCCGCGGCGATCGCCAGCACCAGGACCTGGCAAGCCGCGATCAGGGCATAGGCGCGGTCGCCGCGGGCGAGGAAGGCCGGCAGCGCCCGCAGGTAGCAGGCGAGCGTGCTCAGCGCGAGCAGGACGATGCCGAAGTAGTTCATGTAGTCGCCGTGCCGGGCGAGCGCCAGCCAGCCCCAGCCCGCGGGTGCACCCACGGCGGCGCGATACTGGTCCACGGGCAGCGACCATGCCCGCGCCAGCTGATCGAAGGGAACGTGCGGCGCGGCGAGGCCCAGCATGTAGGCGGCAAAAGTGCCGGCCAGCAGGACCAGCCCGGCGCGCGTGCCCCAGTCGAGCCAGCGCGCGTAGAGCAGCTGCTCCTGCGGGATGCGCTCTTCCTGCCGGATCATGGCGCGCGCCTCAATTCCAGACCCCGAGTCCCTTGAGCAGCGCGCGCGCGCCCGCGGCGAGCAGCAGCCAGATCACGACCTTGCGCACCGTCGATGCGCGCACCACGCGCAGCAGGCGGCCGCCGATCTTCGCCCCGAACATCACGCCGACGATGGACGGCGCCACCAGCATGGGTAGCACCGCGCCGCGGTTGACATAGACCCACGCCGCGGAAGTGTCGACGACCGACAGCACCAGCCCGGAGGTCCCGACCGAGAGCTTGAGCGGCGCGCCCATGAGCAGGTTGAGCACCGGTACGTTGGCCCAGCCCGCGCCCAGGCCGAACAGCCCGGCGAGCAGCCCGATGCCGGCGAACGCCACCAGGCCAAGTGGTGTGCGATGCACTTGCCACGCCACGTCGCGCCCGGCCGCCGGGTCGTGGAACACACCGTGCAGCCGCAATGCCGCCCCCAGCGCGTCGGCTGCCGACGGTTCCGGGTGCTCCGATTTCTTTGCACGCCACAGCAACAAGGCAATGGCGAGGATGGTCACGCCGAGCGCGGTCTGCACCATTTGCGTCGGCAGCGCGAGCCCCAGCATCGCGCCCCCGATCGAGGTGATCGACCCGACCAGGGCAAGCGGCATGGCGAGGCGCATGCTCGCCATACCGCTGCGCAGCAGGCCCGGGGCGGCGGAAAGCGCCCCGGAGAGCGCGAGCAGCAGCCCGGCGGCGCGCACGAAATCGAGGTGGAAAGGGAAGAATCCGCCGACGATCGGCACGAACAGCACGCCGCCGCCCACGCCGGCCAGCACGCCGACGATGCCGATCGCGAACGACACCGCGAACAGCGCCGCAGGCCAGGCCCACCAGGGCGCCGCGGCGGCGTCCGCCGCCACGGCCGGAGCGGCAAACAGGAGCGCGAGCAGGGCGAGGGCGAGGCGACTCAAGCGCGTTGTGCGGCGGCGTCGATCGGCCGATTCTCGCACGCACGCCCGGCGCGACGGCACAGGATTGCGAATCGGCGCATAACTTTTCGCGATATCCTTGCCGGGTGCCCAAGCTCGCCGCGAACCTGTCACTGCTTTTTCCGCAGCTGTCGTTCCTCGATCGCTTCAAAGCCGCGGCGCGCGCCGGCTTTCGTTATGTCGAGTACCAGTTCCCGTACGCCGCCGGCAGCGCGGCCGAAGTCGCCGCGCGCGCCCGCGACGCCGGGGTCGAGGTGGTGCTGCACAACCTGCCGGCGGGCGACGCGGCAAAAGGAGACCGCGGCATCGCCTGCCAGCCGGCGCGCGCGAGCGAGTTCCGCGAAGGCGTGGAGCGCGCCATCGAATACGCACGCGCCGCCGGCTGCCCGCGCCTGAACGCGCTCGCCGGCGTCGCGCCCGAGGGCGTGCCGCGCGAGCAACTGTTCGAAACGCTGGCCGCCAACCTGCGCTACGCGGGTGCGAAGCTCCAGGCCGCGGGGCTCACGCTGCTCACTGAACCGGTGAATCCGCGCACCGTGCCCGGATTCTTCCTCAATACGTCGCGCGAGGGCATCGCGGCGATCGACGCCGCGGGCGCCGGCAACCTGATGCTCCAGTACGATATCTTCCACATGCAGATCGTCGAGGGGGACCTGGCGAAGTCGATGGAGCGCCTTCTGCCGCGGATCGGCCACATCCAGATTGCCGACGTGCCCGACCGGCACGAGCCGGGCAGCGGCGAGATCAATTTCGACTTCCTCCTGCCGCACATCGACCGCCTGGGCTACAAGGGCTGGATCGGTTGCGAATACCACCCGAAGGGCGACACGGTGGAGGGCCTCGCGTGGGCCAAGCCCTACCTGTAGCCAACGCCGCGCGCCAGCGCGCGGTGGCGCAGGCCCTGCGCGCCTTCCTGCCCGAGCGTGCGGTGCTCTGGGAGGAGGAGGACACGCGGCCTTACGAATGCGACGGGCTCACCGCCTACCGGCAGCTGCCGATGGTGGTGGCGCTGCCGGAAACCGAGGAGCAGGTGCAGCGCATCCTGCGCACCTGCCACGACATGGGCGTGCCGGTGGTGCCGCGCGGCGCGGGCACCGGGCTGTCCGGCGGCGCGCTGCCGCCGGGCGACGGCGTGCTGCTGTCGCTCGCCAAATTCATGCGCGTGCTGCGCCTGGATCCCGTAGCGCGCGTGGCGGTGCTGCAGCCCGGGGTGCGCAATGCCGCCATCTCGGATGTCGCGGCGCCCTTCGGCCTGTACTACGCGCCCGATCCCTCGAGCCAGATCGCCTGCACCATCGGCGGCAACGTGGCCGAGAATTCCGGCGGCGTGCACTGCCTCAAGTACGGGCTGACCGTGCACAATGTCCTGCGCGTGCGCGGCTACGCCATGGACGGCGAGCCGCTCGATTTCGGCGGCGAGTCGCTCGATGCGCCCGGCCTGGACCTGCTCGCGCTGGTGATCGGTTCGGAGGGCCTGCTGGCGGTGGCCACGGAAATCACCGTGAAGCTGCTGCCCAAGCCCCAGCTGGCGCGGGTGGTGATGGCCTCCTTCGATGACCTCGGCAAGGCGGGCGACGCGGTCGCGGCGGTGATCGCGGCGGGCATCATCCCCGCCGGGCTGGAAATGATGGACCGTCCCGCGACGCACGCGGTGGAGCAGTTCGTCGGCGCCGGCTACGACCTGGAGGCGGCGGCGATCCTGCTGTGCGAGGCCGACGGCATGCCGGAGGAGGTCGAGGAGGAGATCGCCAGCGTGAAGGCGGTGTTCGCGCGCGCCGGCGCGACGCGCCTCACCGTGTCGCGCGACGAGGCCGAGCGATTGAAGTTCTGGTCGGGGCGCAAGGCCGCGTTCCCGGCGATGGGCCGCATCTCGCCCGACTACTACTGCATGGACGGCACCATTCCGCGCAAGCGCCTGGGCGAGGTCCTCGGTTTCATCGGCGCCATGGAGAAGAAGTACGGCCTGCGCTGCCCGAACGTGTTCCATGCCGGCGACGGCAACCTGCACCCGCTGATCCTGTTCGACGCCAACGACGCCGACCAGCTGCGCCGCACCGAGGACTTCGCCGCCGAGGTGCTGGAGAAGTGCATCGAGGTGGGCGGCACCATCACCGGCGAGCACGGCGTGGGCGTGGAGAAGATCAACCAGATGTGCATCCAGTTCCGCGCCGAAGAGCTGTCCCTGTTCCACGCCGTGAAGGCGGCGTTCGACCCGCGCGGCCTGCTCAACCGCGGCAAGGCGGTGCCGACGCTCGCGCGCTGCGCCGAATTCGGCCGCCGGCACGTGCACGGCGGCAAGCTGCCGCACGCGGAACTGCCGCGCTACTGATGCTGGCGGCTTTCCAGGAAACGATCCGCGCCGCCGCCGCCCGCCGCGCGCCGCTGCGCCTGCGCGGCGGCGGCAGCAAGGATTTCTACGGCGGCGCGCCGCGCGGCGAGCTGCTCGACACGCGCGGCTATGCCGGCATCGTGGACTACGAGTCCACCGAGCTGGTGGCGACGGCGCGCTGCGGCACGCCACTCGCCGAGCTGGAGGCGGCGCTGGCGCGCGAGGGGCAGATGCTCGCCTTCGAGCCGCCGCGCTTTGGCGGTGCGGCGACACTCGGCGGCTGCGTCGCGGCGGGCCTGTCGGGGCCGCGGCGCGCCGCGGCCGGTGCGGCGCGCGATTTCGTGCTCGGCGTGCGCCTGCTCGACGGCCAGGCGCGCGACCTGTCCTTCGGCGGCCGGGTGATGAAGAACGTCGCCGGCTACGACGTCTCGCGCCTGCTCGCCGGGTCGCTGGGCACGCTCGGCCTGATCCTCGAGGTTTCGCTCAAAGTGCTGCCGCAGCCGGCGGCGGAACGCACGCTGCGGCTGGAGTTGCCCGAAGGCAAGGCGCTCGAGTCGCTCAACCGCTGGGCGGCCACGCCGCTGCCGATTTCCGCGAGCGCGTGGCGCGATGGCGAGCTGTCGCTGCGGCTCTCGGGCGCCGGGAGCGCAGTGCACGCGGCGGCGCAGAAGCTGGGCGGCGAGGCGCTGGCGGGCGAGGCGGCGCAGGGATTCTGGTCCGGCATCCGCGAGCACGCGGACGCCTACTTCGCGGGCGATGCGCCGCTGTGGCGCCTTTCCGTGCCTTCGAACGCCAGCCCGATCGAACTGCAGGGCGCGCAGCTCATCGAGTGGGGCGGGGCGCTGCGTTGGCTGCGGGGCGGGACGCAGGCAGCGGTGCGCGCCGCGGCCGCACGCGCGGGCGGGCACGCGACGCTGTTCCGGGGCGGCGACCGGGCGGCGGGCGTGTTCGCGCCGCTCGCGCCCGCAATTCTCAGGCTGCACCGGGAACTGAAGGCCGCCTTCGATCCGGCGGGAATCTTCAATCCCGGCCGGCTGTACCCGGACTTTTAGGCACCCGACGACCCCTTGGACATTTTCTTTTCCTCGGACTTCATGTTGGCGCGCACGAATTCCGCGTACTGCGACTGCGGGTATTTGGCGAGCAGCGTGGCGTACAGCTTGAGCGCATTTTGCGGCTGGCCGGCGTCGCCGGCCCGCGCGGCCACTTCGACCAGGCGCTTTTGCGCGGCGACCAGGTCGCCGGAGAACGCCGCCCCGGCGTGCAGCGCCCACGCAGCCTCCATATATGAACCCTGCGCCAGCAGCGCCCGCCCCAGGCCTTCCCAGGCCGGCGGCTCGAGCGTGAGCCTGGTGCGCTCGGCGAGCACCGCGATGAAAGCCTTGGCCGCATCGGCGCCGCGCCCCGCAGCGAGCGCGGTGCGAATGTTGTCGGCGGCGGCGGCCAGCGGATCCGAGGGCTGCGCGGACGTTGGCGCCGGCGCAGGCGCGGCGGCCGGCGCCGGCTTGGCGCGCAGCATCTCGGCAACGAAGCTCGCCTCGCGCTCCCGCTCGAACACCGCGCGCGCGTTGTATTTTCGGATGGCGAGGACGACCAGTGCGATGCCGCCGGCGGCGACGAGCAGCACGACCAGGGCGAACACAATCTTCATGCGGCGAGTATAGCGGCCCCCCGATGCAGACCGAACTGGCCGATTTCATCCGCGACACGCCGCAGGGGCGCGAGGCCGACGCCATCCTGCGCAAGTGCGTGCACTGCGGTTTTTGCACCGCCACCTGCCCGACCTACCAGCTGCTGGGCGACGAACTCGACGGCCCGCGCGGGCGCATCTATTTGATCAAGCAGGCGCTGGAGGGTGCGGCAGTCACGGCGAAGACCCGACTGCACCTGGATCGCTGCCTCACCTGCCGCGCGTGCGAGACCACCTGCCCCTCGGGCGTGCAGTACGGGCGCCTGGCCGACATCGGCCGCGAAGTGCTCGAAGAGCGCGTTCCACGCGGCGCATGGGCGGGCGCGTTGCGCGCCGTGCTCGCGTTCGCGCTGCCGCGGCGCGCGCTGTTCGCCGCCTTGCTGCGGCTGGGCCGCGCGTTCCGTTTCCTGTTCCCAGGGCTGGTGCCGGCTGCCGCTGCGCCCGCGGGCGCGTGGCCCGCGCCGCGCCATGCGCGGCGCATGCTGGTGCTGGCCGGGTGCGTGCAGCCCGCGCTCGCGCCGCGCATCAACGCCGCCGCCGCGCGCGTG
>JANMSV010000122.1:0-11603 GCA_031389685.1 Betaproteobacteria bacterium | reverse complement strand
CAGAGCTACCGCGGGCTGGTGAAGATCTACGCCGGCTCGCACGGAGCCAAGAGCACCGTGCGCTGCGACGCGCTCATGCTCGACGACACCGCGCAGAGCTCGACCTACCCGTACATGGAGATCGACGAGGACGATGTGACCATCGGCCACGAAGCCTCGGTCTCCAAGGTCGGCGAGGAGCAGCTCTTCTATCTCATGAGCCGCGGTTCCTTCAGCCGCTCGCGCTTGCCGTCGGGGATGCGGATGATCAGGGCTGCCATGACTTTCTCCTCAGGCATTCGTCAGGCTGGCGGGAAGCCCGGTCAGCGCCAGCGCCACGCGCACGTCGATCGGAACGATCTCGATCACCTCGGGCGCGGCCGCGGCCCGCGAGGACTGCGGGGATTGCGGGACTTTCGAGAACATACGGGGGTTGCCGGGGCAGCGTGCTACAGATCGAGCCAGTCCCGGAGCGAGGCAGAGATTGCCTCCAGCTCAGCGGCCGAAACGGCGCCAATCCGGTTGTCCAGGCGATCGAGCGGCAGGCTCATGGCCTTGTCGATCATCACGTGTGAAGACTTCGTGAGACCGTTCTCAGGCGCCGGATCGATCCGGACCCGCAACCGGGAGTCGACCAGATGCGAGGTCAGCAGGCACACCGTGACCGAGGGCGGATCGGAGTTGTATTTGTCCGCCTGCACGATGACCGCGGGCCGGACCTTGCCGACGAATCCCGGCGGCTTGACGAACTACAGGTCGCCGCGCTTCAGCGCTTCGGCCAAGCGGCGTAGTCGGCCCAGTCGTCACCGCGGTCCGCATCCCGCAGCACAGCCAGTTCGCGCGCGGGGTCGGCTTGCGGCCGCGCGCGCTGCGCGCGAAGCGTCGCGATCGTGCGCCCGCTCTTGACGAGCCGCACACTCCGGCCTGCGCGCAAATCGGCAAGCGCATCGGAGGAGATTCTGGAGGCGTCGATCTTGGCCATGCAGGCATTATATCGCCGTGGCGCCCTCCCCCTGAAGTGCTGCTGCCCGCGCTGCTTCTGCATCTCGCGCCGCTCTTTGCGCGCGAGGACTGCGGGGATTGCGGAACCTTCGAGAAGATACGGGGGTTGCACGGGTGGCGAAATCGCGTCCCGCCCCGGAGTAGAATCGCCCAATGCTCGATTGGACGACTTGCCAGGCCGTTGAACGCGACCCCGAAAAGGTGAGCGGAGCGTGGCTATTCCGCGGCACGCGCGTGCCGGTGAGCGCACTTTTCGAGAATCTCGAAGGCGGCGCCACGCTTGACCAGTTCCTGCTCTGGTTCCCGGGCGTCACCCGTCCCCAGGCGGAAGCGGTCCTCGAGCACGCCGCGCGCAGCCTGCAGGCCGCCTGACCCGCCGGCCGCGTGCGCATCCTGTTCGATCAGGGCACGCCGGCTCCGCTACGAGACCACCTTCCCGGCCACAGCGTCGAAACCGCCTACGAAAAAGGCTGGTCTTCGCTGCGCCACCAACAGAATCTGCCCATGCGCAAGCTCGCGATCGTCGTGCTGCCGACCACCAGCTGGCCGCGCCTCGAGCGCATGACGCGGGAGATCGCGGCGGCCGTCGACTCACTGAAACCCGGGCAATACCTGGAAGTTCCGTAGTGATCGGGGAAATCGGGCTCTGACCCGGATTTCCGCTCACGATATGGCCGCCCGCAACGTCGATGCCGCCCGAAGACCAGCGACACTAACCCCACCGGCTTCAACTGGAGTTACGTCACCCGCGGTAACACCCCCCCGCTCTCATCCTTCAACCCCACCCCCGTCACCCCCCGCGCCACCCCCGCCGCCGCGATCCAGTCGATCCTGCGCGCCGCCGCCTCAACCCCCAGCCCCTCCGGCCGGATGTTCGACACGCAATTCCTTTCCGCATCCGTGCGCCCGACCCGCGGAGCGAAGGTCAGGTAAGCCCCCAGGCTGTCGGGCGAGGATAACCCGGGGCGCTCGCCGATGAGTACCACCACGAGCTGCGCGCCGAACGCCGCGCCGATCTCGTCGCCGAGCGCGACGCGGCCCTGGAGAGCGATCGCGACGCTCGCCGCGGCCCAGCGTTGCGGCGCGAGGGCGATCAGGGCGCGCACGAGCGGCACCGCGTGGCGCTCCACCGCGAGCGCCGAGAGGCCGTCCTCAATGGCGAGCGCGAAGGGGTGATCTGATTTCGAGATGGCTGAATCGGGCGCGAGCCGGCGGCCGAGGTCGGGCCTTCGCAGGTAGGTCGCGCGGTCGGGCGCGGCGCTCTTCACGAACCGTGGCGAAAATCCCAGATCGCGCAGCCTCGCGGCGAGCGCCTCGGCGTCGAGCGCGTGGTGCACCGCGTCCCGCGCGCGCGCATGCGCGAGCCCGAAGCGCAGGAGTTCGGTGGTGGGCAGCCCGCTCCCCGCTCGCCCGAGCGCGATCCGCGCGGGTGTGAAGGCGCGCAGCATCTCCCAGCCGTTCGCGACAACCGGGCTCTCCTTCACGCTGACCCTAACACCGCGGCGAGCGCCTGCGCCGGCGTCACGACGCGCACGCCGCGCAGCGTGCGGCCATACAGGCGGCCGAAGTCCCGCGCATCGCCGGTCACGAAGAGCTGCGCCCCGCAGTGCACGGCGGCAGCGAGGAGGGGGGCGTCCTTGGCCGGCAGTCCCTCGCCCGCCGCCCAGGCCACCGTCTGCGCAGGGGCCTCGGCCACCATGCCGACGACGCCCAGCGCAGCCTCGAGCCGGCTCTCGAATCCGCGCGACTTGAGCGCGAGGTTGCGCCGCGCCTCCTCCAGCGCGTGCACCGAGGTCACCAGCAGGCAGCGCCCCGCGCCGGCAAGCGCGACCAGGTGCTGCGCCCGCCCCTCGGCCAGGTGCGCCGCCGAGAAGACGACGTTGGCATCGAGGAAGAGCTTCAACGACGGCGGCGCTTGAGGGCCTTGGCCACGCGCGCGTTCTCCGCCGCGCTGCTGCGGTTGGCCTCCTCGAACTCGCGTACGCGGGCGTCGCTATAGATCTCGACCGGCACCACTGCGGCCGGCCGCAGGAGGACCGCGCCGTCCTCGGTTTCCTCCACGAGCAGCGTGGCCGAACCCTGCAGCCCGAGACGGCGCAGCACGCCGGCAGGCAGCGAGAGCTGCCCTTTCTTGCCCAGCTTGACGAACTCCATGATGACCTCCGGATTCCGGGATTCCGGATTATCGCATGTCCGGGCTTTCCCTTAACCCAGCTCCTTTGCCAGGGCAAGGAGCGGAGTCTGCGGAGCAGGAATGAGCCGCCCGTCCGCACCCGCGATGCCCATCTTCTCCAGCCACGCCTCGAACTCCGGCGCGCGCTTCAAGCCCATCACCTCGCGCAGGTACAGCGCATCGTGGAACGAGGTGCTCTGGTAGTTGAGCATCACGTCATCCGCCCCGGGCACGCCCATGATGTACGTGACCCCCGCGGCGCCGAGCAGCGTGAGCAGCGTGTCCATGTCGTCCTGGTCGGCTTCGGCGTGGTTGGTGTAGCAGACGTCCACCCCCAGCGGCACGCCGAGGAGCTTGCCGCAGAAATGGTCCTCGAGCCCCGCGCGGATGATCTGCTTGCCGTCGAAGAGGTACTCCGGCCCGATGAAGCCGACCACGGTGTTGACGAGGAGGGGCTGGTAGGCGCGCGCGACGCCGTAGGCCCGGGCTTCGAGCGTCTGCTGGTCGCAGCCGTGGTGCGCGCCGGCCGAAAGGCTGCTCCCCTGCCCGGTCTCGAAGTACATGACGTTGTCCCCGAGCGTGCCGCGCTTCAGGGACCGCGCCGCCTGCATCGCTTCCCGGAGAAGCGACAGGCTCACGCCGAATGACTCGTTGGTTTTCTGGGACCCGCCGATGGACTGGAAGACGAGGTCCACGGGCGCGCCCTGCTCGATCGCGCGGATCTGGTTGGTGACGTGGGTGAGGACGCAGGACTGGGTGGGAATCGAAAAACGGGAGATCAGCTCGTCCATCATCTTCCACAGGGGCAAGAACGCGGCAAGGCCGTCGCCCGCCGGGTTCACCCCGATCACCGCGTCGCCGCAGCCGTACATGAGGCCATCGAGCATCGAGGCGGCGATGCCGCGCGGATCGTCGGTGGGATGGTTGGGCTGCAGCCGCACCGAGAGCCGGCCCGGGAGGCCGATGGTGTTGCGGAAGCGCGTCACCACGCGACACTTGCGCGCGACGGACACCAGGTCCTGGTTGCGCATGAGTTTCGACACGGCGGCCGCCATCTCCGGAACGAGGCCGGGCGCGAGCGCGGTGACCTGGTCCGCAGATAAAGTGAGCAGCCACTCGCGGAACTCCCCCACCGTGAGGCCCGCCACCGGCGCGAACGCGGCCTTGTCGTGCGAGTCGAGGATGAGGCGCGTGACGTCGTCGTCCTCGTACGGAATAACCGCCTCGGTTAGAAACACCGAAAGCGGCAGGTCGGCGAGCGCCATGCGCGCGGCCATCCGCTCCTCGGCGCTTTGCGCCGCCACCCCGGCGAGCGCGTCGCCCGAGCGCTGCGGCGAAGCGCGCGCGAGCAGCGTGCGCAGGTCGGGAAAGCGGTAGGTAACGCCGTCTACGGCATGGGCGTAGCCCATGCTAGGATTTTCGCATGCAGCGCAATGAAACCTCGGTTTGCGATTTCGGCTGGCAGGCGCGCGAGTTCGATCTGCCGGGCGTCGACGGCAAGCGCCACACCCTCGCCTCGACGCGCGGACCGAAGGGCGCGCTGGTGATGTTCATCTGCAATCACTGCCCCTACGTCAAGGCGGTGCTCGAACGGATGGTGCGCGACTGCGCCGAGCTCGCGCCGCATGGCATCGGCTCGGTGGCGATCATGTCGAACGATCCGGCGGACTACCCGGAGGATTCCTTCGACAACATGCAGCGCATCGCGCGCGAGCGCGCTTTCGGCTTTCCCTACCTGCTGGATGAATCGCAGGAAGTGGCGAAGGCCTATGGCGCCGTCTGCACGCCGGAATTCTTCGGCTTCAACACGCAGCTCGAGCTGCAGTACCACGGCAGGCTGGACGCCTCCAAGACGACGCCGCTGCCGGGCGCGCGCCGCGACCTGTTCGAGGCCATGCTGGCGATCGCCCGCGGCGAACCGGGGCCGAAGGATCAGATCGCCGGCGTGGGCTGCTCGATCAAATGGCGCAGGGGCGGTCAAGCCAATTTCTGAACACTCCCTTCATCCCTTGCAAGGCGCGGCGGGATTTGAAAGGAATATAGTCCTGACCCGGTCCTTGACTTCCCCCACCCCCGCCCCCACCCTCGTTGGATGGACGTCACCACCCCCACCTTCGACCTCGAAGTCCTCGAAGCCTCCAAGTCCCTCCCCGTCATCGTCGACTTCTGGGCCCCTTGGTGCGCTCCGTGCCGCGCGCTCACGCCGATCCTGGAAAAAGTCGCCCGCGACTACGAGGGCCGGGTCAAGTTCGTGAAGGTGAACTCCGACGAGAACCAGGAGCTCTCCCAAACCTTTGCTATCCGCTCGATCCCCAACGTGATCGCCTTCAAGGACGGCCGCCCGGCGGCGCAGTTCATGGGCGCGGTCCCGGAGGGCGAGGTGCGCGCGTTTTTCGACAAGCTCCTGCCCAGCGCCTCCGAGCTGGCGCTCGCCAAAGCGGAAGCGCTCTTCGGGGAAGGAAGGCTCGACGAGGCGGACAAGGAACTCGAGATGGTGAAGCCCGACCCGGACTGGGACGCGAGGGCCGAGGCCGTGAAGCAGGGCATCGCCTACGCGAAGGCGGGAAAGACCGGCCCGGGCGAAGCCGAGTTGAAAGCGAAGCTCGCCGCCAACCCCGCGGACCACGACAGCCGCGCCGCGCTCGCCGCACTCTACGCGGGAAAGAAACTCTACCGCGAGGCGATGGACGAGCTGCTGGAGATCGTGCGCCGCGCGAAGGACTGGAAGGAAGGCGAGGCGCGCAGGCAACTGCTCGCGCTGTTCAACCTCTCCGGCGAGCCGGAGCTGGTGAGCGAGTACCGCAGGAAGCTCTCGAGCGCTCTGTACTAGGCCGGAGCCGAACGCCTCAAGCCCTCTCCACTGCGCGCAGGACGGCCTGCGGCTCCTTCGCGATCACGTTGAGCAGGACGAGCGCGGTGCCGCGTGGCTTGCGGTCCCCGCGCTCCCAATGCCGCAGCGCCCCGAGACTGATGGCAAAGGTTGCCGCGAACTGCTCCTGCGTCAGGCCGGTCCGTTCGCGCACCGCCTTCACGTCCACTTGCGGCGGCACGTGCAGCCTGAGACCGGCGACACGCTTGCCCTTCTGATGCCGGATCGCCTGCTGCAACCCCCGCTTGATGCTTGCAAACGCCTCGTTCATCGCAATTTCTCCACGATCGCCTTGAGCATGCGGACCAACCCCGCCAGTACCTTGCATCAGGTCGCCGGCTTGCGGATTCGCGGCGAGGTACTCCACCACCTCCATGCGCTCCGCCGCGGACAGGAGCCTTTGCGTACAGCGGATGTACTCCGCCGTCTCCGCGACGGTGATCAGCGAAGGCATACTAATCCAATGGCTTAGTCTCGTCCAGCCGCATACTAATCGCTCACGTCCGACCAACGCGCGCCCGGCCAGCCGGTTGACTTTGCCGCGCGCGGGAACTACTTCGCCTGCCTGGCAAGAAACCGGTCGAGCTGGTCCGCAAACCGCTTGCGATCCGTGTTCCCAAGCGCCTCGGGCCCACCGGTGCGCACGCCGGTCCCGCGCAGCTCGTCCAGGTAATTTCGCAGCGCAAGGCGCTCCTGGATGGTTTCCGTCGTATAGAACTCACCGCGCGGATTGAGCGCATGGCCGCCCTTGGTGATGACATCCGCCGCAAGCGGTATGTCGGCGGTGACCACCAGGTCGCCCGGCTGCAACTCCCGCACGATATGGCTGTCCGCCACGTCGATGCCGCGCGGCACCTGCAGCGCGCGGATGTATTTGGAAGGCGGGGTGCGCAGCATCCTGTTCGCCACCAGGGTCATGGGGCGCCGGGTCCGCTCCGCCGCGCGGTAGAGGATGTCCTTGATCACCGCCGGGCAGGCGTCGGCGTCGACCCAGATCACGTGCGCGAGGCCACTCTTCCGGGCGGCGCGGCAAACAGCGCCGCCGCGGTGCCGGCGAAAGCGAGCACGGCGAAAGTGGTGAGCGACAAGTCGTAGCTGCCGGTCGCGTCGCGCAGCGCCCCGGAGAGCAGCGGCCCGGCGGCCTGCGCAACGACCTGGACAGTGAGCGCGACGCCGCGGATCGCGCCGTAGCTCTGGCGCCCGAAATAGTCCGCCCAGGCGATCGGCAGCATGGTGAGCAGCCCGCCGATGCCCAGCCCGAACAGCGCCGCGGCGCCATAGGCCATGGGCGCGGCCTGCACGTTCCCCATCAGCACGCTGCTCGCCGCGAGGGTCAAGCCCACCAGCGCGAGCGCGAAGCGCATCGGCACGCGCCGCGGCCAGAAGCCGTAGGCAAAGCCGGCGATCGCCGAGAGCAGCGCGAAGGTGCTGACCGCCGTCGCCGCGACGGTTGCATCGAGCCCGCGCTCGATGAGCAGCGGCGCCTGGTGCAGGCTGATCCCGGCCTGCACCGGGTAGACCAGCAGCGTAAACAGCGACAGGAACCAGAACGCCGGCGTGCGAAGCGCCTGGCGCCGCGTGTAGGCGGGCTCGGGCGCATAAGCCGCCGCCGCGCCGGCCCCGGTGCTGTGCGGCGCGCGCTCGCCATCGGGCAGCCGGCCGAGATCCTCGGGCCGGCGCACGTGCAGCAGCCAGACCGGCACGAAGCCGACCAGCAGCACGGTGGCGCCGATCGCCACCCAGGCGCTGCGCCAGCCGCTCGCCTGCATCACGAAATGCGCGATCAGCGGCATCGCCACCAGCCCGGTCATCTGAGCCAGCGTCGCGATCGAGGTGGCGAAGGCGCGGCGGCGCACGAACCAGTTGACGATCGAGCCGTAGATGCCCAGGTCGTAGGGCCCGGCGAAGCTCATGCGCGCGGTGCAGTAGAACACGAAGAAGAACGCGAGCGACTGCGTGAACGAGAGCAGCAGCAGCGGAATGCCGGTGAGCAGCACCGCGAGGCACAGCACGGCGCGCGCGCCGTTGCGGTCGAGGAACGTGCCGATCGCCGGCGCGACCAGCGCGCCGAGGATGCCGCCGAGCGACACCGCGGCCGAGATCTCGGTGTGCGACCAGCCGAACTCGCGCGTCATCGGCTCGACGAAGATCGACAGCGTCCCCACCGCGGAGCCCGGGCGCGTGAATCCCGCCGCGCACACGCAGGCGAGGACCACCCAGCCGTAGGAGAACGGCAGCCGCGCCGCGAGCGCCTCGACCAGGCGGCGGCGCATGGGGATGGCGGTCAGGGGTTTCTCGGAGATCGGGGTCAGGGGCGGATTCTAGCGGGGGCGACTGCCGCACGCTGCTCCCGTGCTGTAGCCTAGGCGTGATTGCGGACAGGCAACCCAAGGAGTCCCTCATGGCCAGGCACGATGTCGTCAACGGCTTACGCCGCAATTTTCTCCGCAGCGCCGCGCTGCTCGCGGCTTTGCCGCTGGTGACGCGCGCCGCCGGCACGCCGCTCAAGATCGCCACCCTCGGCGCCGGACGCATTGGCAGCGCGCTGGGCGGCTTGTGGGTGAAAGCGGGTCACCCGGTGATGTTCTCCTCGCGCCACCCGGAGGAGCTGAAGGGCCTGGTCGAGGGCCTCGGCCCGCTGGCGCGTGCCGGCACGGTGCAGGAGGCGATCGCATTCGGCGATGTGGTGCTGCTCGCCGTCCCCTATGGCGCGCTGCCGCAGATCGGCAAAGACTTCGCGCGCGAACTCGCCGCCAAGGTCCTGGTCCTCGACGCAACCAATCCGTTCCCGTCGCGCGACGGCGAGATCGCGACCTGGGCGCGGGAAAAAGGTGCCGGTCTCGCCTCGGCGGAGCTGTTGCCGGGGGCGCGCCTGGTGCGCGCCTTCAATGCCATCGGTGCCGCGAGGCTGCCGGAGATTGCGCGTCGCCAAGGCGACCGGACCGGGATGCCGATGGCGGGCGACGACGCGAAGGCCATCGCGGTGGCCTCGAGCCTGCTGCGCGAAATCGGTTTCGAGCCGGTCCTGATCGGGCCGCTCGCCATGGGCAGGCATCTGATCCCGGGAACGCCGCTTGCCGGCGAGCACACGCCGGAGCAGATCCGGAAAATCGTTGCCACCCTCAAGTAAGCCTGCACCGGCCCAGGCGGCGGCGCACGGGCTACTGCGCGGTCCAGCCGCCGTCGACAACCAGGCTCGTGCCCGTCATGAGCGAAGCCCCCGGCGAAGCCGCGAACACCACCGCCGCAGCCACCTCCTCCGCCTGACCCACCCGCGCCATGGGAATACGCTCGCGCACCCACTGGGCGAACTCTGGGCGCGCCATCATCTGTGCGGACAAGGGCGTCTCGACGAAAGTGGGGGCGATGGAGAGCACGCGGATGCCCTGGGTGGCGAACTCGAGCGCCATGGCCTTGGTGAGGCCTTCGAGGGCGTGCTTGGTGAGGCAGTAGACCGTGCGGTTGGGGGCGCCGACGTGGCCCATTTGGGATGACATGTGCAGGATGGCGCCGCCGCGCTCCTTGCGCTCGGGTGATTCGAGCATTTTCCTGGCCGCGGCCTGGGCGACGAGGAAGGCGGCGCGCACGTTGAGCGCGAGGAGCTGGTCCAGGTGCTCTTCGCTCACCTCGACGAACGGCTCCGGGATGTTGAACCCGGCGTTGTTGACGAGGACATCCAGCACCGGGATCGCCGCGATGGCTTTGCGCATCTCCTGCGTATCGGTCACGTCGCAGGCGACCGTGTGCGCCTTGCCGCCCGCGGCGCGGATCTCGGCGGCGGCCTGGTCGATCTCGCTTCGCGTGCGCGCCATGAGCCAGACTTCGGCGCCGGCCTGCGCGAGTGCTACGGCGCAGGCGCGCCCGATGCCGCGCCCCGCGCCGGTGACCAGGGCGATGCGGTCCTGGAGGCTGAAGCGCGCAGGGATGTCCATGCGCGCCATTCTAGCGACAGCGGAAATAGAAGGCCCCGCACGAGGCGGGGCCCGGGTGCCCGCTTGCGCGGGCGGCGCCTGGTAGGGCGCCTCTTTTGTAGCCGCGGGGTGACCGCGGCGAGCCTGCTGAAGTAGGCCAGGTATCCCGACGCGTCGCCGGGAATCCCACTGCTGCTGCCGCTGTGGCGGCGGCCCGCGCAGGCTCGTTTTCAATCTAGCACTGCGCGCGCCCGAGTCAATGCTTCAAGTCGCGCACGTTTGATTTACGTCAAGCGCTCACGCGATTTTCGCCCCCAGGCCGACGTTCTGGCCACCGGGGCAAGCCGGCCCGCTCCGCTGCTACCGGCGCTACCGCGGAGTAGAATTCCCACATGCTCGACTGGACGACTTGCCTGGCTGTTGAACGCGACCCCGCGAAGCTGAGCGGGGCGTGGGTATTCCGCGGCTCGCGCGTGCCGGTAAGCGCGCTGTTCGAGAACCTGGAAAGCGGCGCGACGCTCGACCAGTTCCTGGCCTGGTTCCCGGGCGTCACCCGCGCCCAGGCCGAGGCGGTCCTCGAGCACGCTGCCCGCAGCTTGCAAGCCGCCTGACCTGACGGCCACGTGCGGATCCTGTTCGACCAGGGCACGCCCGCTCCGCTGAGAGACCATCTTCCCGGCCACAACGTCGAGACCGCCTTCGAAAAGGGCTGGTCAACGCTGCTCAACGGCGAACTACTGTCGAAGGCAGAAGCGCAGTTCGACTTGATGATCACTACGGACCGCAAGCTGCGCCATCAACAGAGCTTGGCCGAGCGGCGCATTGCAATCCTTGTCTTGCCGACAACCAGCTGGCCGCGATTGCAGCGCATCACGCGGGAAATCGCGGCAGCGGTCGCCTCACTGAAACCCGGGCAATTCGTGGAGTTGTCGCTGTAAGGCACGCCCGAATCGGGCTCTCACCCCGAATCAGCTACTTTCAAGGGCGATGCGCCCGTCGAGCCAAAAGCGCGCCGCACTGTCGCTCATCGCGCCTTGGCGCCCAGGCCGACGTTCTGCCCGCCGTAGCGCCGCAGGCGCAGGTCGGCCTGCTCCTTGTGGCCCCAGAAGCGCTCGATGGCGCAAAGGCGCGAGCAGTACTCGCCCACCGCGACACTCGCCTCGCGCGTGATCTCCTGGTAGGTGCAGGTCTTGAGGAACTTGCCGACCCACAGCCCGCCGGTGTAGCGCGCGGCGCCGAGCGTGGGCAGCGTGTGGTTGGTGCCGATCACCTTGTCGCCGTAGGACACGTTGGTCTCCGGCCCGAGGAACAACGCGCCGTAGTTCCTCATGCGCTCGAGGAAAAAGCGCGGGTTCTTCGTCAGCACCTCGACGTGCTCGGCAGCGACGCGGTCGGCCTCCTTCACCGCCTCCTCCAGCGAGTCCACCAGGATGATCTCGCCGTAGTCGCGCCAGGCCACCCCGGCGACGTCCGCAGTGGGCAGGATCCTGAGTTGCCGCTCGATCTCGGAGGGCAGCGATTCGGCGATGTTCTTCGAGGTGGTGATGCAAATGGCGGGGCTGGTGGGCCCGTGCTCGGCCTGGCCCAGCAGATCCGTGGCGATCATCTCCACGTCGGCCGAGTCGTCGGCCACTACCAGGATCTCGGTGGGACCGGCGAACAGATCGAT
>JANMSV010000115.1:0-2031 GCA_031389685.1 Betaproteobacteria bacterium | reverse complement strand
CTTCCAGAGCGCGATGTTCGACCAGGACACGCTGATCATTACCTACGACCCCGAGCGCGGCGAACCCCGCGGCAAGGCAGCGGACAGCGGCCACTGCGTGGACTGCAGCATCTGCGTCCAGGTCTGCCCGACCGGCATCGACATCAGGAACGGCCTGCAGTACGAATGCATCGGTTGCGCCGCCTGCATCGACGGCTGCGACCGGGTGATGGAGAAAGTCGGTTTTCCCAAGGGCCTGATCCGCTACTCCACCGCCAACGCGATGGAAAACAAACTCACGCGCCGGCAGATGTTTGCGCGCGCGTTCCGGCCGCGCGTGCTGATCTACGCCTCGATCCTCGGCGGCATCGTCATTGCCGCCGGCACGAGCCTGTGGCTGCGCGTGCCGCTCAAGGTTGACGTGATCCGCGACCGCGCCGCGATTTCGCGCGTAGTCGAAGGCGGCATGATCGAAAACGTGTACCGGCTGCAGATCATGAACACCGCCGAGGCGCCGCGCCGTTTCGACATCGAGGTGTCCGGGCTGCCGTCGCTGGCGCTCGTCGGCGGCGGCACGGTCGAGCTCGGCGGGGCGGCCGCGCGCATGGTGCCGGTGAGGGTGCGCGTTCAGCCCGGCGCCTTGCCGCCGGGCACGCACGGCATGGAGTTCGGCGTGCGCGCGCGGGACGACGCCGCGGTGGCAGTGCGCGAAAAATCCGTGTTCATCGTGAGGTGAATTCATGAGTGACTGGACCAAGGAGCCCTGGCCCTGGATCGTGATGGCGCCGCCCGCTGCGGCGGTGCTCGCCGGCATCGCCACGTTCTGGATCGCGGCGTCGGGTGCCGACGGCCTGGTGGCCGAGGACTACTACAAGCAGGGCTTGGGCATCAACAAGGTGATCGCGCGCGAGGAGCGCGCGCGCGCGCTGGGCCTTGCGGCGCAGGTCCGGATGGGCGAGGGACACATCCGCGTGCGGCTCGAGGGTGCCACACCCGAGGCGCTGTTCGCGCACCTCGCGCATCGCACGCGCGCGGGCTACGATCAGCGGCTGCGCCTGGCGCGCGTCGCCGGTGACTACGAGGCGGAGATGGCGCCGCTCGCTCCGGGGGGCTGGCGTGTGTCGATCGAGGACCCGCAGGGCAGCTGGCGCATCGTGCGGGAGGCGCCATGAAACGGGCGGTCTGGATCCTGTGGCCCTCGTTCATCGTCGGTGGTCTCGGCGAGGTGCTGTTCTTCACTGTGTTCGATCCGCAGGAGCTGTATCTGTTCGGCGAACCGAGCACGCTGAGCCGCATGGCCGTGTACACGATCGGCTTTTTCCTGTGCTGGGCGTTCGCCGCCGCCTCCAGCGCCTTCACCTGCTTCCTGCAGCGCGGCTCCCGGGAGGTCAACCGATGAAACGGCTCGTCATCCTGGTCGCCTTCGTCTGCCTGCCCGCGGTCGCGCAGGATGCCGCGCGCGGCAAGCTCCTCTACGATACGCACTGCCGCGGCTGCCACTATGAGCGCGTGCACCAGCGCGACCGGGAGAAGTCGGCCGTGCGCACGCTGTCCGACCTTCGGGACGTGGTGGTACGGCGCGCGCGGCAGACCGGCCGGCCGTTCACGCTCGAGGACCTCGAGGACCTGGCCGAGTACCTGAACCGCAGTTACTACAAGCTGCCCTGAGGCCTAGCCGAACTTCGCCAGCAACGCCGCCGCTTCGCGCTGGCCGCCGCCCTCGACGGCGCAGGCCACCACCTGGAAGAAGGCCTTGTCAAGCGCGCGGCGCGCGGCGGAGAGCTGCTGTGTCACCTGCTCGCAGTCGGCGCTGCTCTCGATCATCGCCTGGATGCCGCGCAACTGTCCCTCGATGCGCTTCAGGCGCAGCACTAGCTCGCGGCGGTGCTTCTCGTCACGGATGACCGTCATTTGATCTTTCTCAATGGGATCCCTTGAAAATGTCTCGGGCTTGCTTCATCTCCTGCGGGCATGATACCATACCCCCTATAGTATAAAAGGAGTGTCCGCCATGACCACCGAAAGACTTGTCCGCATCTTCGCCGGCGCCTT
>JANMSV010000063.1:0-9479 GCA_031389685.1 Betaproteobacteria bacterium | reverse complement strand
TGCAGGCTGTACGCGCCCACCACGCAGAACAGCAGCACGCCGACGCACAGGTACTGGAAGGGCAGGTGCAGCAGCTTCGCCCACAGGCCGACCAGGGGCAGGTTGAGCGCGAGCAGGATCACGTTGCCGACGAAAAAACTTGCGATCACCGCCCACACCAGGTCCGGGCGCTCCTGGAACAGGAAAGGCCCCGGCGTGATGCCGTTGATGATGAACGCGCCCATCAGCACGGCGATGGTCGGCGAGCTGGGGATGCCGAGCGTGAGGAACGGGATCATCGCCGCATTGGCGTACGCGTTGTTCGCCGATTCGGGCGCGGCCACTCCCTCGATCGCGCCCTGCCCGAAGCGCTCGGGCGTCTTCGACAGGCGCTTCTCGGCGATGTAGGCCATGAAGGTCGGCACGATCGCCCCGATGCCCGGGATCAGGCCGAGTGCGAACCCGATTCCGGTCCCGCGCCAGATCGCGCCCACCGACCGGCGCCATTCCTCGCGGCTCGGCAGCAGGCTGCTCAAACTGGTGCGGAGGACTTCGCGCACCGGCGCCTGCGCCGTGAGCAGGATTTCGGAGACGCCGAACAGGCCCATCACGACCGGAATGAAGCCGATGCCATCGTAGAGGTCGGGGATCTCGAACGCGAACCGCGGCGCGCCGCGCACCGGGTCGATGCCGATCATCGCCAGCAGCAGGCCGAGCACCGTCATCAGCAGCGCCGCGAGCATCGAGCGGCCCGCAAGCCCGCTGACCAGGCACAGGCCGAACAGCATCAGCGCGAAGAATTCCGGCGGGCCGAAGCGCAGCGCCATCTTCGCCAGCGGCGGCGCCACCAACACCAGCGCGATCGTCGCCACCATGCCGCCGACGAAAGAGCCGATCGCCGCAATCCCCAGCGCGGTGCCGCCGCGGCCCTGCTTGGCCATCTGATGGCCGTCGATGCAGGTGATCACCGACGCGGCCTCGCCCGGTACGTTGATCAGCACGGAGGTGATCGTGCCGCCGTACATCGCGCCGTAGTAGATGGCGGAAAGCATGATGATCGCGCCCGTCGGATCGAGCTTGAATGTGAGCGGTATCAGCATCGCGGTGCCGGCCGCCGGTCCGAGGCCCGGGAGAACGCCGATCAGCGTCCCCAGCGTGCAGCCGGCAAACGCGTAGGCGAGGTAGGCCGGCGAGAGCGCTGCCGCGAATCCGGAAACGAGATGCTGCAGCATGTCCACGGTGCGGTCCTCTCAGATTCCCAGCAATCCTATGGGCAGCGGGACCTGCAGCCAGTAATAGAAGACGTGAAACAGGCCGAAACTGCTGAGTAGCGCGAAGATCGCGATCGCGACCGGCCGCCGGACGCCGAGCGCAAGCAGCAGACCGACCGTGAAAACGAGCATGGCGAGCCGGAATCCGAGTGGCTGCAGGAGCAGTGCGGCGGCGACCAGACCGGCGAGCATTGCCGCCGCACGCCTCGCACCCTCGCCGCGCGGCGGCAGGGCCTGCGTGTCCTCGCCGATTGCGCGACCGCGCCAGGACTGCACCAGCAGCGCCAGGCTCAACGCCGCGCCCAGCGTGCCCAGCCAGAAGGGAAAGAATCCCGCGCCCGGTCCCAGCGCATCGCGCAGCGAGTAGCCGAACGCGATGAACGCCATCGATCCGCACACGGCGCAAAGGCAAGCGAGCACGACCCGTTCGGCGATGCGGCTCGGTGCTTGGCTTTGCGTCATACGGATGGGAGAATCAATTATAGAACTTCGCCAGGTCAGATCTGTTCGGGCACCACGTCGCCGCCGGCGAAAACGCCGGGACAGCCAGCCCGCCGAACACTTCCACCCGATGCAGCAGCATATGGGTTTATAGTCCGGACATGGGTCTGCGGCGCTTCCTGCTGCTCGCGACTATTGTGGTTGCGTCGGCGCATGCCGCGCCTGCCCCGGTGGCGGTTGTGTCCATCGAAGGCGCGATCGGCCCGGCCACCTCCGATTTCGTCGGCCGCAGCCTGGCGCGCGCGGCGAAGGACGGGGCGCCGCTCGTCGTGCTGCGCCTGGACACGCCGGGCGGCCTGGACAGCTCGATGCGCGACATCATCCGCGACATCCTCGCCTCGCCGGTGCCGGTCGCCGCCTGGGTCGGGCCTTCGGGTGCGCGCGCCGCGAGCGCCGGCACCTTCATCCTCTACGCCAGCCACGTCGCGGCGATGGCGCCAGCCACCAACCTGGGCGCCGCCTCGCCGGTGGCAATCGGCGGCATGCCCGACGCCGGCAAGCCCGATGCGTCCGGCAAGGACGCGAAGAAGGGCGCCGCGCCCGCGGGCGACACGATGATGCGCAAAGTCACCAACGATGCCTCTGCCTACATCCGCAGCCTGGCGCAGCTGCGCGGGCGCAATGC
This sequence comes from Betaproteobacteria bacterium, assembly GCA_031389685.1. Taxonomy (GTDB): domain Bacteria; phylum Pseudomonadota; class Gammaproteobacteria; order Burkholderiales; family SG8-39; genus JAABQT01. The sequence goes on along the minus strand of JANMSV010000063.1, from coordinate 7,103 downwards.
CGACTGGGCAGAGCGCGCGGTGCGCGAGGCGGTGAGCCTCTCGGCCGCCGACGCAAGGAAGATGAAGGTCATCGACCTGGTCGCCGACAGCGTGCCCGCGCTGTTGCAGGCGGCGGACGGACGGACGGTGGAAGTGGCGGGCGCCAAGCGCCAGCTTGCCACCGCAGGAGCGGAAATCCGCGCCATCGAGCCGGACTGGCGCACGCGCGTGCTCTCCGTGATCACCAATCCGAGCGTCGCCTACCTGCTGATCCTGGCCGGCATCTATGCGCTGTTGTTCGAATTTTCCAACCCCGGCCTGATCCTGCCCGGAGTGGTGGGCGCGATCTGCATCCTGATCGCGATGTACGCCTTCCAGCTGCTGCCGGTGAACTACGCGGGACTGGCGCTGCTGCTGTTCGGCATCGCATTCATGGTGGCCGAGCTCTGGGTGACCACGCACGGCGTGCTCGCCGTCGGCGGGCTGGTGGCCTTCGCCATCGGCTCGGTGATGCTGATCGACACCGACGTGCCGCAGTTCGAGCTTCCCTACGCCCTGATCGGCGGGGTCACCGCGGCGAGCGCGGCATTCGTGTTTGTCGTCATCGGCATGGTGCTGCGCACGCGCGGCCGCCCGGTGGTGAGCGGGCGCGAGGAAATGATCGGCGCGGGCGGCGAGGCACTGGAAGATATTGCCGGCGAAGGCTGGGCGCGCGTGCATGGCGAGCGCTGGCGCGTGCGCAGCAGCGCGCCGCTGCGCACTGGCGAGCGCCTGCGCGTCACCGCGGTTAACGGGCTGCTGCTCGACGTGACGGGTGAGCCGCCGGATTCATCGGGGAGGTAGGCATGTTCTATTTCGCACTGGGTTTCCTGGCGCTGGTCATCATCCTGGCGCTGGCGTCGCTGCGCGTGCTGCGCGAGTACGAGCGCGGCGTCGTGTTCCTGCTGGGGCGCTTCCAGGGCGTGATGGGGCCGGGCCTGATCATCGTGGTGCCCGGCATCCAGCAGATGGTGCGCGTGGACCTGCGCACCCTGGTCCTCGACGTGCCCAGCCAGGACGTGATTTCGCGCGACAACGTCTCGGTCAAGGTGAACGCGGTGGTCTACTTCCGCGTGGTGGACCCGCAGCGTGCCATCATCCAGGTTGCCAACTATCTGGATGCCACCAGCCAGCTGGCCCAGACCACGCTGCGCTCGGTGCTCGGCAAGCACGAGCTGGACGAGATGCTCGCCGAGCGCGACAAGCTGAACGTGGACATCCAGACCCTGCTCGACCAGCAGACCGACGCCTGGGGCATCAAGGTGGCGAACGTGGAGATCAAGCACGTCGACCTGAACGAATCCATGGTGCGCGCCATCGCGCAGCAGGCGGAGGCCGAGCGCGCGCGGCGCTCAAAGATCATCCACGCCGAGGGCGAGCTGCAGGCCTCGGAGAAGCTGCTGGAGGCCGCCAACATACTGTCGCAGCGCCCCGAGGCGATGCAGCTCCGGTACCTGCAGACGCTGACGCAGATCGCGGGCGACAAATCCTCCACCATCGTGTTCCCGCTGCCGATGGACATCATCGGGCCGATCGTCGAGGCGGCGAAGAAGCTGAAGTCCCCGACATGACGGGCAAGGCGGGCCCGCGCCCGCTCGAGGGCATCCGGGTCCTGGAAATGGGCCAGCTCCTGGCCGGACCCTTTGCAGGCTGCGTGCTGGGCTACTTCGGGGCGGAGGTGATCAAGGTCGAGCCCCCGGGCGGCGACCCGATCCGCGGCTGGCGCGTGGTGCGCGACGGGACGTCGCTGTGGTGGGCGAGCCTGGCGCGCAACAAGAAGTCGGTCACGCTCGACCTGCAGAGCGCGCGCGGCCGTGAACTGGCCAGGGCGCTGGCGGCGAAGTCCGACGTGCTGATCGAGAATTTCCGTCCCGGCACCATGGAGAAATGGGGCTTGGGACCCGACGAGCTTAAGGCGCTGCGTCCCGAACTCATCTATGCGCGCGTCTCCGGCTACGGCCAGACCGGGCCCTACGCGTCGCGGCCCGGCTTCGCCTCGGTGTGCGAGGGCTTCGCGGGGTTTCGCCACCTGAACGGCTTTCCCGACCGCGCGCCGGTGCGACCCAACCTTTCCATGGGCGACACGCTGGCCGGCCTGCATGCGGTGATCGGCGTCCTGCTTGCGCTCACCGCGCGGTTGCGCAACAAGGCGCCCGCGGGCCAGGTGGTGGACGTGGCGATCTACGAATCGGTGTTCAACATGCTCGAGTCCGTGGTGCCCGAGTACGACGGCGCGGGCGTGGTGCGCGAGCCCTCGGGCTCGACCATCACCGGCATCGTGCCCACCAACACCTACCGCTGCGCCGACGGCAAGTACGTGATCATCGGCGGCAACGGCGATTCCATCTACCAGCGCCTGATGCGCGCCATCGGTCGTGCGGAGATGGCGGTCGACCCGCGTTACGCGACCAATGCGAAACGTGTGGACAACGAGAAGGACATCGACGATGCGATCTCGGCCTGGACGGGGGTGCGCGACTCGGCGGCGGTGCTCGCCGTACTGCGCGAGGCCGAGGTGCCCAACGGCCCCATTTACAGCGTCGCCGACATGATGACCGACGAGCACTTCATTGCGCGCGGCATGTTCGAAACGGTGAGCGTGGGCGGCAAGCCGCTGAAAATTCCAGCCATCCCGCCGCTGCTTGGCGACACGCCGGGGCGCACCGACGCGCCGGGACCGACGCTCGGCGCGCACACCGACGAGGTGCTGGAAGGACTACTCGGCCTGCGCGCCGACACGTGCGCCGAACTGCGCGCCGCCAAGGTAATCTAAGGAACGATTTTTTCCGCACGAAAGCGCGCCAGCAGCCGCACGAACATTTCTTCGCTGTCCACCACCGCCTGAAAGCCGTGCTGGCGCGACTTGGTGATGTTCGACATCACGTCCCAGTCGCAATTGAAGACGTAATCGCCGAAGGGCCAGGCCGCGATCTGGTCGAAGCGGTACGGCTGCAGGCCGTGCTTTTTCACCATCCGGTCCCAGAGCGGCGCCTTGTCCGCCATGCACTCGACGAGCGCATGCGGCTGCGGATTCGCCGCGGGCATGCCGAACACCCCGGCGATCTTCGGCCACAGGTGCCGCCAGCGGAAGGTGTCGCCGTTGGTGATGTTGTAGGCCTGGTTGGCGCAGCGCGGCTCCGTGGCGGCCCAATAGGCCGCCGCGGCGAGATGCGTCGATTCCGTCACTTGGTAAATGCTCGACCAGGCCTTGCCCGGAAAGGCGAGCGGCAGGCCGAGCTCCTTGCGCATCGCGGCGTACACCGCGATCACCGGCACGATGCTCATCGCGGTGCCCGGCGCGAAGCCGCACAGCGTCTGCGGCCGCAGCTCAGTCCAGCTCCAGCGCTTGCCTTTCTGGAACGCGGTCAGCCAGTCGATCTGGTCGTAGTAGTAGTTGGCGCCCGCGTGGCGCGGGTCGTCCTCGCGCGCCGGCGTCTTGAAGGCGCCGAGGTGCGAGCCGTAGTACTTGGTGCCGGTCACCAGCACCACGCGCTCGAGCCTGGAGGACGCCTTGTCGATCTCAGAAACGGAATTCACCAGAAGGTCGCGGTTGGCGGTGATGTTTTTCGCGTAGTCCGCGGCGGGGCCGGAACCGGGCTGGAAGGCGGCGAAGAAGACGTGGCTGGCGTCCGCGAGGCCGCCGAGCTTGGCCGCCGTATCCGCCTTATCCAGCAGATCAACCGAGAGATGCCGCACGCACGGCCCGTCCACGCCGCGCCGGCGCGACAATCCGACCACCTGCCAGTCGGGCAGTGCCGCAAGCTTTTCAACGATATAACGCCCGATCACGCCCTGGGCGCCGACGACGACGGCGGAACGCATGGCCAGATTGTGCGTCAGAATCAAAGCATGAGAACAGTCCTCCTTATATTGACCGGCGCGCTCGCCGCGCTACCCGCCGCGGCCCAGGTGCAGCGCTCCGAGGAACATGCGTTTCGCGTAGTGGAACTGGCGCGCGGCCTGCAGCAGCCCTGGTCGCTCGCTTTCCTGCCGGACGGGCGCATGCTGGTCACCGAAAAGGCCGGCCGGCTGCGCATCCTGCGGGACGGCAAGCTCGACCCGCAGCCGGTCGCAGGTCTGCCCGAAGTCACGGTGCACGGGCAGGGCGGCCTGATGGACGTGGCGCTGCACCCGCGCTTCGCGGACAACGGGCTCGTCTACCTGTCCTATGCCGCCCGCGGCGAAGATGGCGTAGGCACCGAGGTGGCGCGCGGCAGGCTTGCCGGCCACCAGCTCGAGAATTTCCAGGTGATCTTCCGCCAGAGCCCCAAAGGCAGCCGCGGGCAGCACTTCGGCTCGCGCCTTGTATTCGACCGGCAGGGCTACCTTTACATCACGCTCGGCGATCGCGGCGAAATGGAGCGCGCGCAAAGGCCGGACGATCATGCGGGCTCCGTGATCCGGCTGCACGATGACGGCCGCGTGCCGAAGGACAATCCCTTCGTGGGCCGGCCCGGCTGGAAGCCGGAAAAGTACACACTGGGCAACCGCAACCAGCAGGGCGCGGCGCTGCATCCGCAGACGGGCGTGCTCTGGACCCACGAGCACGGCCCGCAGGGCGGCGATGAAGTGAACGTGATCCGCGCCGGCACCAACTACGGCTGGCCGGTGATCACCTACGGGGTCAACTACGGCATCGGTACGACGATCGGCGAAGGCACGGCGAAGCCCGGCATGGAGCAGCCGCTGCACAAATGGGTGCCCTCCATTGCGCCTTCGGGCATGGCGTTCTACACCGGCGACAAATTCCCGCAGTGGCGCGGAGACCTGTTCGTCGGCGCGCTGCGCGCCGAGCTGCTGGTGCGGCTGAAGCTGGACGGGGAAAAGGTGGTGCGCGAGGAGCGCTTGCTGCAAGGCGTGCTCGGGCGCATCCGCGACGTGCGCGCCGCGCCCGATGGCCTGATCTACCTGCTGACCGACGAGTCGCGCGCGGTGCTGGCGCGACTTGAGCCCGCCCCCTGAAGTTACATTCGCTTACGACCGGACATTGCCGGCTTACGATTGCCTCGCAGACTGTCGCTGCGTTCCCCAACTCTGCAAAGGAAAAAAAATGAACCCGAATCCCGTATCCAACCCGCGGCGCCGCTTCTTCAGGATCGCTGTCGCATCCACCGCGTTTGCCGGCCTGGCCGGTGCGGGCTTCGGCGCCCTCGCGCACGGCCGCCGCGGCAGCCGCGGACCGATCGACCCGGCAAAGATGGAACAGCATGTCGAGCGCATGCTGAAGCACATGTACGTCGAAATCGACGCCACCGAGGCGCAGAAGCAACGGCTCGACCCGATCGTGAAGCAGGCGGCGAAGGACCTCGCCCCGCTGCGCGAACAGGTGCGCGCAGCGCGCCTCGAAGGCGTGAAGCTGTTGTCGGCGGACACCATCGATCGCGGCGCGATCGAGCGCTTCCGCGTCGAGCAGATCGGCGCGACCGACGCGGCTTCCCGGCGCTTTACGCAGGCACTCGGCGACGTGGCCGAAGTGCTGACCCCGCCGCAGCGCAAGACGCTCGCGGCGCGGTTCGCGCGCCGTGGCCGCATGCACGGCTAGATGAGTTTCTGCTTGTTGAAGTAGGCCTTGCGCCAGCGGGTGACGGTCACCTTTTCGAACAGGCCCGCCTTGGTGAAGGGGTCGCCGGCGATGAACGCTTCGGCCTCCTGCCGCACGTCGGTATCCACGATCAGGATGCCGCCGTGCCCGCCTGCGCCATCGTCGCCGGTGATCGCGCCGGCGGCGAGCAGGCGGTGCAGGTTGGCGTCGAGGTACTGCAGATGGACGTCACGCACCTTGGCGCGCAGCTCGGCGGAATTCGGCTTGTCGGTGGTCAGGATGGCGTAAGGCATCGAGCGGTCTCCCGTGACGTGCAGGGCATAGTTTAAACTTGATCCATGCTGAGACTGATCCTGGCGGCCGCGGCCGCACTTTCCCCTGTGCTGGCGTACGCCGCGCATCCGCTCATCACCGAGGACACGGGCACGCAAGGCATGCAGCGGCGCCAGCTCGAAGTCTTCGGCCAAGAATCGAGGGAGCGCGGGATGCGCCAGCGCCGCCAGCGTTACGACGCGGTGCTGAGCTACGGCATCGCGGACAACGCCGACGTGCAGCTTGGGCTGCCCTGGGTCCGCAGCGGCCCGGACGGGGTCGGCGACGTCGCGCTTGATCTGAAGTGGCGTTTTCTCCAGAGGGAGTCGCTCAGCCTGGCCCTGATGCCGGGCGTCACGCTGCCCACGGGCGACGAGCGCGACGGCCATGGCACCGGCCGCAGCACCTGGGGTTCGCTGTTCATTGTTTCCTGGATACCCGGCGCCATCGCGCTGCACGCGCACGCCGGCTACCGGCGCAATGAAAACAAGCTCGGCGAGCGCGAGGTGTTGCGTAAGCTCGCGGCGGCCGCCACCTACCGTGTGGGGGACCTGAGGCTGGTGGGCGAACTAGCGCGGGAAACCAACCCGGTCCCCGGCGGGCGCACGGTGCGCTATTCGACGGCCGGCGCCATCTGGTCGCTGTCGCGCGATTTCGACCTCGACATCGGCTGGCGCCAGGGACACGGCGGTGCGCCGATCGACGAGGCGCTGCTGCTTGGCGCGACCGTGCGCTGGTAGCGCGGCCAAGCTCGAGCGCTTTCACCGTCTGGAGCAGCACCATGTTGATGTGAGCCTCCCGTCGCGCAGTATAGAATCCGCCGCTTTGCGCGAGATTGCATGAACGACGCCGCTTTTCCAGCCGGCCAGCCCGGCGCCAGCCAATGGATCGGCCAGCCGCTGCGCCGGCTGGAAGACGCGCGGCTGCTCACCGGGCAGGGCCGTTTCACGGACGACGTGCGCCCCGAGGGCGCAGCGCAGGTCGCGTTTTTGCGCTCGCCGCACGCGCACGCGCGCATCGCGAGGATCGATCTCGAGGCCGCGCGCGCCGCGCCGGGGGTCATCGCCATAGTCACAGGAGCGGACGTCACCGCCGACGGCGTCGGCCCGATCCCCTTCACCCACCTGCACAAGCGCCAGGACGGCACGCCGATCGTTGCGCCGCCGCGCATGCCGATTACCGCGGACGAGGCGCGCTTCGTCGGCGATGCCGTCGCCATGGTAGTGGCCG
>JANMSV010000035.1:0-14094 GCA_031389685.1 Betaproteobacteria bacterium | reverse complement strand
GGCCGATTGCCCGCGCGAGGTGAGCGTGAGATCGAGCAGGCGCGCGGCGCGCTCTGCGTCGCCGTAGAACATCTCGTAGAAATCGCCCATGCGGTAGAACATCAGGATGTCCGGATGCTCGGCCTTGATGCGCAGGTACTGCTGCATCATGGGCGTGTGCTGCGCGTAGGCGTCGAATGCGGCTGGCGCAGCGGGCTTCATCGCCCGCTATTGTAGGGGTCCGGCCCCGCCTACTTCAGTCCCCACCGGTATTGCAGCCCGGTAAAGAGCAGCGTGTCGCTCCTTTGCACGTCGGCGGCGGAGGAAGCCTAGGACTTCAACGCAGCGCTGCGAGCAGTTGCGGCAGGACCTTGGGCGTCGCGGCGGCGATCTCGCCGCGGTCGAGGTGATCCTGCCCGCCCTGCAGGTCGCCGACCAGTCCGCCCGCCTCCTGGATCAGCAGCGCGCCCGCCGCCATGTCCCAGCGCGACAATCCCATCTCCCAGAACGCATCGAGGCGTCCGGCAGCGACGTAGGCAAGATCCAGTGCCGCGGCGCCGGCGCGGCGCACGCCCGCCGAAGAGGTCATCATGGTGCGCAGCTGGCGCATGTAGAGGTCCAGACGATCCACTTCCTTGAAAGGAAAACCGGTGCCCACCAGCGCGTCCTGCAATTGCGTGCACTTGGAGACCCGCATGCGCCGGTCGTCCAGGTACGCGCCGCGGCCGCGGCTGGCGGTGAACAGCTCGTTCTTGCCGGGGTCGTAGACCACCGCCTGCGCGAGCGTGCCGCGGTGCTCCAGCGCGATCGATACGCAGTACTGGGGGAAACCGTGGATGTAGTTGGTGGTGCCGTCCAAGGGGTCGATCACCCACAGGTACTCCGCGCGCGCTCCCGCGGTCGCGCCCGATTCCTCCGCCAGGATGGCGTGCTCCGGGTAGGCGCGGCGAATGATGTCGATGATCGCCTGCTCCGCCGCCTTGTCCACCTGGGTCACGAAATCGTTCTTGTTTTTGGCCTTGACCTCGAGCGCGCCGCCCTCGAGTGCGGCGCGGTTGATGATCGAGCCGGCGCGCCGCGCGGCTTTCACCGCGATATTGAGCATCGGATGCATGCCGTATTCTAGACTGCGCGCATGCCCGACATCCGCATCGTCCTGTGCAGGCCGAGCCATCCCGGCAATATCGGCGCGGCGGCGCGCGCCATGAAGACCATGGGACTGTCCGACCTTCGGCTGGTGGTGCCGCAGCGCTTTCCCGCGCCCGAGGACGCCTGGATGGCGACCCACGCCGCCGACGTGCTCGCGGCAGCGCGCACGCACGCGACGCTCATCGAGGCGATCGCCGACTGCGCGGCGGTCTTCGCGCTCTCCGCGCGCCCGCGCGAGTGGTCGCCGCAGGTTCTGGATGCCCGCGCGGCCGCGGCGCGCGCCGTCGCGCTCGACGCGCCCGTTGCGTTCGTCTTCGGCAGCGAGAGCGCCGGACTGACCAACGACGAACTGTTCGCCTGCCAGTTCCTGGTCCATATCCCCGCCGCGCCCGGCTCGAGTTCGCTCAATCTCGCGCAGGCGGTGCAGGTAGTTTGCTACGAGCTGTTGATGGCACAGGGCGCCGGGGTGCCTCCAATGCGCACCGAGAAGCTGGCAACGGTGGACGATGTTGAAGGCCTTTACGGCCACCTCGAGGAGGCCGCGAACTCGACCGGCTTCATGGCCCCGGGATCCAAGCTGCGCGAGCGCTGGCGGCGGCTTTTTTCCCGTGTGCCGGCGCTGGAACGGGAGGAGGTCAACATCCTGCGGGGTCTGCTTAAATCCCTGCTCAAAAAATAGTTGATCGGAATACTCGGATAATCTAAAGTTGCTACATGTTCAGTCAGCTGCGTGAAGACATCGCCAGCATTTTCGAGCGTGATCCGGCGGCGCGGACCACCTTTGAGGTTCTGACCTGCTACCCCGGCCTGCACGCGATCATCATCCACAAACTTGCCCGGTGGTTCTGGACACACGGGCTGCGCTGGGCGGGCCGGTTCACGTCCCACTTCGGTCGCTGGGCGACCGGCATTGAAATCCACCCGGGCGCCATCGTCGGCCGGCGCGTCTTCATCGATCACGGCATGGGGGTGGTGATCGGCGAGACCGCGGAGGTGGGCGACGATTGCACCATCTACCAGGGCGTGACGCTCGGCGGTACCACCCTGTATCGCGGCTCCAAGCGCCATCCGACCCTCGGCGCGGGCGTCGTGATCGGCGCCGGCGCCAAGGTGCTGGGCGGATTCACCGTAGGCGCGGGCGCCAAGATTGGCTCCAACGCAGTCGTGGTGAAGGAGGTCCCAGCCGGCGCGACGGTGGTGGGCATCCCGGGGCGCATCGTGGAAGAAGCCCAAGTCCAGGAAACCGCAGGTTTTTCCGCCTACGCGGTGGGGCAGAACGTGGACGATCCCTATGCACAGGAAATACAGAAGCTCTCCGAGCATTCCGCGGAGCTGGAAAAGGCTCTGGTTAAGCTCCGGGAAAAGCTCGCGGAACTGGAGAAAGACGAGCGCAGAGAACAGCTTAGGTCCGTCAAGTAATTGTTGACTGATTCTGTCGGAATTAGATATACTTGACCGTGTTAATCAAGTATTCGGAGCCGACATGAGACTTACAACCAAGGGCAGGTTTGCGGTCACCGCGATGGTGGATCTGGCCATGCGCCAGACGCGCGGACCGGTGACGCTTGCGGCAATCAGCGAGCGGCAGCACATCTCGCTGTCCTACCTCGAGCAGCTGTTCGGCAAACTGCGCCGCAGGAACCTCGTATCCAGCGTGCGCGGTCCGGGCGGCGGCTACCGGCTGGCGCTGCCGATGCAGGGCATTACGGTGGCCGCGATCGTCATTGCGGTGGACGAGCCGCTCGATGCCACCCAATGCGGCGGCAAGGAGAACTGCGCCGACGACAAGCGCTGCATGACGCACGACCTGTGGGCGAATCTGAACAAGAAGATGCACGAGTACCTGTCGTCGGTGAGCCTGGCAGACCTGGTGTCCCAGCAGGCGGGCAGGCCGGTCACGGTGCTGCACGACAAGCGCCCGGTGGAAAAGGTGGCCGCGTGAAGCTGCCGATCTACCTCGACTACTCGGCGACCACGCCGGTGGATCCGCGGGTGGCGCAGAAGATGATCCCCTACCTCACCGAGCACTTCGGCAATCCAGCGAGCCGCTCGCACTCGTTCGGCTGGGAGGCGGAGAAGGCGGTGGACGAAGCGCGCGGCCACGTCGCCGCCCTGATCGGCGCCGACCCGAAGGAGATCGTGTGGACCTCGGGCGCCACCGAGGGCAACAACCTCGCCATCAAGGGTGCGGCCCAGTTCAACCGGTCCCGCGGCAAGCATCTGATCACGCAGAAGACCGAGCACAAGGCGACGCTCGACACGATGCGCGAACTCGAGCGCCAGGGCTTCGAATGCACCACCCTCGAAGTCGAGGAGAACGGCCTCGTCGACCTGAACAAACTCGAGGCGGCGATCCGCCCGGACACCATCCTGGTGTCGATCATGATGGTCAACAACGAGATCGGCGTGATCCAGCCGATCGCCGAGATCGGCGAAATCTGCCGCGCCAGGGGCATCGTGTTCCATTGCGACGCGGTGCAAGCGGCGGGCAAGCTGCCGATCGACCTCGCCACGCTGAAAGTGGACCTGCTGACGATTACCGCGCACAAGATGTACGGCCCCAAGGGCGTCGGGGCGCTGTACGTGCGCCGCAAGCCGCGCGTCAGGATCGAGCCGCAGATCCACGGCGGCGGGCACGAGCGGGGTTTCCGCTCCGGCACGCTGGCCACGCACCAGATCGCCGGCTTCGGGGAGGCGGCACGCCTCGCCAGGCTCGAGATGGCCACCGACAACGAGCGCATCCGCGCGCTGCGCGATCGGTTGTGGCGCGGCCTGTCGTCGATGGAGGCAGTGGTGCTGAACGGCGACCTGGAGCGGCGCATCCCGGGAAACCTGAATGTCAGCTTCAACTACGTCGAGGGCGAGTCGCTGATCATGGCGATCAAGGACATCGCGGTCTCCTCGGGTTCGGCCTGCACTTCGGCCTCGCTCGAACCGTCCTACGTGCTGCGCGCGCTGGGGCGCTCGGACGAGCTGGCGCATTCCTCGATCCGCTTCACGCTCGGCAGGTATACCACCGAGCAGGAGATCGACTACGCGGTGAAACTGGTCAAGACCAAGGTGGCAAAACTGCGCGAGCTGTCGCCGCTTTGGGAGATGTACAAGGACGGCGTCGACTTGAACACGGTCCAGTGGGCCGCACATTGAGGCAGAGGTAATCATGGCATACAGCGAAAAAGTCATCGATCACTACGAGAACCCGAGAAACGTCGGTTCCTTCGACAAGGACGACGAGGCGGTGGGCACCGGCATGGTCGGCGCGCCGGCCTGCGGCGACGTGATGAAGCTGCAGATCCGGGTGAGCAAGGACGGCGTCATCGAGGACGCGCGCTTCAAGACCTATGGCTGCGGCTCGGCCATCGCCTCCAGTTCCCTGGTCACCGAGTGGGTGAAGGGCAAGCGGCTGGACGAGGCGGCAAGCATCAAGAACACGCAAATCGCAGAGGAACTGTCGCTGCCCCCGGTGAAGATCCATTGCTCGATCCTGGCCGAGGACGCGATCAAGGCCGCGGTGGAGGACTACAAGAAGAAGCATGGCGTCGAAGCCAAGCGCGAGCAGAAAGTCGCCTGACATGGCAGTGACTCTTACCGAGAAGGCCGCGGCGCACGTGCAGAACTTCTTTGCCAAGCGCGGCAAGGGCGTCGCGCTGCGCTTGGGCGTGCGCACCTCCGGCTGCTCGGGCTTCGCCTACAAGCTCGAGTTCGCCGATGCGGTGAACCCGGACGACCACCAGTTCGAAAGCCACGGCGTTAAGGTGCTCGTGGACCCGAAGAGCCTGCCGTTCCTGGAAGGCACCCAGCTCGATTTCACCCGCGAGGGGCTGAACGAAGGCTTCAAGTTCAGCAACCCCAACGTCAAGGACGAGTGCGGGTGCGGAGAATCGTTTAACGTTTGAAGAATCACTTCGAGCTCTTTGGCCTCACGCCGGCCTTCGCGCTAGAGGCTGAGTCGCTCGAGCGCTCCTACCGCGGGATCCAGTTGCAGATCCACCCCGATCGCTACGCGCAGGCAGGCGACGCCGAGCGGCGCGCCTCGATGCAGTGGACCACGCGCGTCAACGAGGCCTACCGGACGCTGAAGAGCCCGGTGCAGCGGGCCAGGTACCTGTTGGAGATGAACGGCGTGGACGTGGAATTCGAGACCAATACGCAGATGCCGGCGGACTTCCTGATGAAGCAGCTGGAGTTGCGCGAGGCGCTCGAGGAGGCGAAGCAGCCCGAGGCGCTGGACCGGCTGCAGGCGCAGGTGCGCGGCGAGAAGGCGCTGCTCGAGCAGGGCATCGCCCGGTTGCTGGATGCGCAGAAGGACTACGCGGCGGCGGCCGGCGAGGTGAGAAAGCTCATGTTCCTCGACAAGCTCGACGCCGAGATCGACCTGGCCTACGAAGAGTCTCACTAGTGGCCCTGCTGCAGATCGCGGAGCCGGGCCAGTCCACCGCACCCCACCAGCGCCGGCTGGCGGTGGGCATCGACCTGGGCACCACCAATTCTCTGGTCGCCACGGTGCGCGGCGGCGCCGCGGCCGTGCTGCCCGACGCCCGGGGCCGGCCGCTGCTGCCCTCGATCGTGCGCTACCTCGCCGACGGGCGCGTCGAGGTGGGCTACGCGGCCGAAGCCAGGCAATCCGAGGACCCGAAGAACACCATCGTCTCCGCGAAGCGCTACATGGGGCGCGGCCTGAAGGACGTGGCGCACGCGGAGAACGCGCCCTATGATTTCGTGGATGCGCCCGGCATGCTGCAGATCCGCACCGTCGCCGGGGTGAAGAGCCCGGTGGAAGTGTCCGCCGAGATCCTGAAAGTGCTGAGCGCCCGCGCGCAAGCGTCGCTGGGCGACAATCTCGCGGGCGCGGTGATCACGGTGCCCGCCTACTTCGACGACGCGCAGCGCCAGGCCACCAAGGACGCCGGGCGGCTTGCGGGGCTCAACGTGCTGCGCTTGCTGAACGAGCCGACGGCCGCGGCGATCGCCTACGGCCTGGACAACTCCGCGGAGGGCACCTACGCGGTGTACGACCTGGGCGGCGGCACGTTCGACATTTCCATCCTGAAGCTGTCCAGGGGCGTGTTCGAAGTGGTGGCGACCAGCGGCGACGCGGCGCTCGGCGGCGACGACTTCGACCAGCGCGTGTTCTGCTGGGTGGTGGAGCAGGCGAAGCTCGCGCCGCTGTGCGCCGGAGACATGCGCCTGCTGCTGGTCAAGTCGCGCGAGGCGAAGGAGTCCCTGACCACGCACGGCGAAGCGCGCATCACGGCGAAACTTTCCACCGGCGAGTTCGTTGACCTGGCCCTGGACAGCGAGACCTTCTGCCGCATCACGCAGAACCTGGTGCACAAGACGATCGGTCCCATGCGCAAGGCCTTGCGCGACGCGCAGCTGGGCGTGGACGACGTGAAAGGCGTGGTGATGGTAGGGGGTTCGACGCGCATGCCGCAGATCCAGCACGCGGTAGGCGAGTTCTTCCGCCGCGACCCGCTCAACAACCTCGACCCGGACAAAGTGGTGGCGCTCGGCGCGGCGACGCAAGCCGACGTGCTCGCCGGTAACAAGCCCGCGGGCGAAGACTGGCTGCTGCTCGACGTGATTCCGCTGTCGCTGGGCATCGAAACCATGGGCGGACTGGCGGAAAAAATCATCCCGCGCAACTCGACCATCCCGGTGGCGCGCGCACAGGAATTCACCACCTTCAAGGACGGCCAGACCGGGATGAGCTTTCACGTGGTCCAAGGGGAGCGCGAGCTGGTCTCGGACTGCCGCTCGCTCGCGCGTTTCGAGTTGAAGGGCATCCCGCCGATGGCCGCCGGCGCCGGGCGCGTGCGCGTGACCTTCCAGGTCGACGCCGACGGCCTGCTGTCGGTGGCCGCCGAAGAGCGCACCACGAACGCGCAGGCCTCGGTGGCGGTCAAGCCTTCCTACGGGCTGGGCGACGCCGACATCGAGCGCATGCTGCGCGATTCTTTCGAGCATGCGAAAGACGACATGCACGCGCGCGCGCGGCACGAGGCGCGCGTCGACGCCGAGCGCCTGCTGGACGCCGTGCGCGCGGCGCTGACCGCCGACGGTGCGCTGCTCTCGGCGGCCGAGCGCGAAGAAATCGATCGGCACGTCGTGGCGCTCGCCGCCGTGGCCGGCTCGAACGAGCATCGCGCCATCAAGCAGGCGAGCGAGGCGCTCAATCGCGCGACCGAAGAGTTCGCCGCGCGCCGCATGGATGCGGGCGTGCGCCGAGCGCTGGCCGGCCGCAAGATCGCCAGCCTGGACCTCTGATGTCCAGGCTCAAGGTGCTGCCGCATGCCGAGTTGTGTCCGCAGGGCGCGGAATTCGAGGCCCGGCCCGGCGTGTCGATCTGCAACGCGCTGCTCGAGCACGACATCGACATCGAGCACGCCTGCGAAAAGTCCTGCGCCTGCACCACCTGCCACGTGATCCTGCGCCAGGGCTTCCAGTCGCTCGAATCGGCCGAGGAAAAGGAGGAGGACCTGCTCGACAAGGCCTGGGGCCTGGAAGCGAATTCGCGCCTGTCCTGCCAGGCGCTGGTGGCGGACCAGGACTTGATCATCGAGATCCCGAAGTACACCATCAACTACGAGCGCGAGGGTGGGGGGAATAAATGAAGTGGACCGACACGCTGGACATCGCCATTGCGCTGACCGAGGCCCGCCCGGACACCGACCCGCGCAGCGTGCGCTTCACCGACCTGATGCAGTGGGTGATGGCGCTGCCGGGCTTCGACGACCCGCCGCAGCGCTGCGGCGAGAAGATCCTCGAGGCGATCCAGATGGCCTGGATCGAGGAAGCCGAT
This sequence comes from Betaproteobacteria bacterium, assembly GCA_031389685.1. Taxonomy (GTDB): domain Bacteria; phylum Pseudomonadota; class Gammaproteobacteria; order Burkholderiales; family SG8-39; genus JAABQT01. Next base: position 6,164 of record JANMSV010000035.1, on the reverse strand, counting down.
GGATAAGCTTGCCGACTACTACGCCAGGCGCGCCAAGGAGTATGAGCGCTTCTACGATCTGCCGGAGCGCCAGGCGGACCTGTCGCTGCTGCGCGCGCGGTTCGCCGTGCTGTTCGCGGGCCGCGACGTACTCGAGGTCGCCAGCGGCACTGGCTACTGGACCGCGGTGATCTCGCCGGCGGCGCGAGGCGTCACGGCGCTGGATGTCAATGACGAGGTGCTGGCGCTGGCGCGCGCCAAGCCGCTGCCGGAGGGCAGGGTGGAGTTCCAGCGCGCCGACGCCTACGCGCTACCGGAGTTCGGCCGCCGGCACGATGCGCTGTTCGCGGCATTCTGGTGGTCGCATGTGCCGCTGGCACGGCTGGACGAATTCCTCGCCGGATGCGCGCGCGCGGCAGCGCCGGGGGCCATGCTGGCGTTCCTGGACGGGCGCTTCGTGCAGGGCTCGAGTACCCCGATTTCGCGCCGCGACGCGCAAGGCAATACCTACCAGTCGCGCAATCTGGATGACGGCAGCGTGCACGAGGTGATGAAGAACTTCCCTACCGAGAGCGAACTCATCCAGCGCGCATCGCGCCACGGCTGGGGCGCGCACGTGGAACTGCTGCCCTACCACTGGCTGCTGACGTTCTGGGCGCCGCGCTGAGCGCGCCCGCAGCCGCGCTACTTCGCGCGGTACTTGCCCCACAACTCGTCCAGGCGCGCGTAGCGGCCGCAGCCGGTGACGTAGAAGTGGTAGCGCGCCGGATTCTTCTTGTAGTAGTCCTGGTGGTAGTCCTCCGCCGGCCAGAACTCGCCCGCAGTCTCGATGGGCGTGAGGATTTTCTGCTTGAACGGCTTGTCCTTCTCCCATTTCGCTTTGGCGGCCTCGGCCAGGCGCTTCTGCTCGGCGTCGTGGGCGAAGACGCCCGGACGGTACTGCGAGCCGTGGTCGCAAAACTGACGGTCGATGGTGGTCGGGTCGTGATTCACCCAGAACGCCTCGAGGAGCTTCTCGTAGCTAAGTTTCTTCGGGTCGTAGGTGACCTGCACTGCCTCGGTATGCCCGGTGCGGCCCGTCGACACCAGCGCGTAGCTGGGATTCTTCATCTGTCCGCCCGTGTAGCCGGACACCGTGGACAGGACGCCCGGCACCTTGTCCATGGCTTCCTCCACGCACCAGAAGCAGCCGCCGGCGAATGTGGCCTTGGCGGTGCCCTGGGCAGGTGCCAGCGCGGGAAACAGCAGTGCAAGTACCAGCAACACCCTCGTCATCGTGCGGCTCCTCGTCTCAGCCTTGGTCGCGCGGCGGGGGCGATCCTTACTCCACTTTAGCCTTGGCGCGCAGCTCGCGCACCAGCGTTTCCACCTTCTGCCGCGTCAGCCGCTGCTGGATCTGGGGCCGCACCTGCGCCAGCGGCGGAAAGTTCACCGCGCGCTGGTCCTCGAGCTGGATGACATGGAAACCGAAGCGCGATTGCACCGGCTCGCTGGTGATCTGGCCCTTGTCCAGCTTCACCATGGCGTCGGAGAAAGCCTTGTCGAAGGCCGCCGGCACGTTCCAGTCGAGGTCGCCGCCGCGCTCGCGCGTGCCGTCGTCCTTGGAGGATTTGCGCGCCAGTTCATCGAACTTGCCGCCCTTCTTCAGCTCCGCCAGCACGCGCTTCGCCTCCTCCTCGGATTCGAGCAGGATGTGGCGCGCGTGATACTCGGTGGCACCGGTCTGCGAGCGGGCCCGGTCGTATTCCTGCTGCACGTCGGCGTCGGTCACCGCGTTTTTCTTCATGTACTCGTTGATATAGGCGCCGACCAGGACTTCCTGGCGCGCCATTTCCAGTTGCAGCTGCACTTCCTGCCGTTTGGCCGCGCCGGTGCGCGCGGCTTCCTGCGCCACCAGTTCGCGGTTGATCAGGTCCTCGCGCACCACGCTGCGCGTCTGTTCGTTGTCCGGCGCGCCGCGCGCGACCTGCTGGCGCAGCATGAATTCCAGGCGCGCGCGCGGAATGGCGGTGCCGTTCACGGTGGCGACCGGCCCGGCGGCGGCCTTGGCCGCAGGCTTGTCCGTCGGTAGCTGCGCCAGGGCGGGCAGTGCAAGCGTCGCGGCCGCCGCGAGGGCGAGAAAACGGGAAGTCATGCGTTGCCTTTCAGGAAAGAGGAAGGGAATGCGCGCCATTATGCGCCCGCGCCCGGTTCGTCCGGGGCGCGCGCCGTGATGGCGAGCGCGTGGATCGGGTGCTGCATCAACTCGCCGAGCGCCTGGTACACCATGCGGTGGCGCGCCAGGGTCGGCACGCCGGCGAACGCCCGCGCGACGATGCTCAGGCGCCAGTGCGTGCCGCCGCCCTCGCGGTAGCCGGCGTGGCCGCGATGGCGCTCGCTCTGGTCTTCGAGCTCGAGCGCCTCGGGCTGCAGGGCCGCCAGGCGCGCGCGGATCTGGTCCGCGGTGCTCACGGTTTGGTCCCGGATTGGTCCGCGTACCTGTACAGGACGAGCACTTGTGCGGCGATAAAAACCAGCATGAACCCGGTCAAGCCCCAGAGCTTGAACTGCACCCAGAAATCAAGGCTGAAGTTTTGCGCAATGTAAAGATTGAGAATTCCCATGAACACGAAAAACAGGATCCAGGCGGTATTGAGGTGGCTCCAGACGCGACCGGGCGCCGAGATGCCTTTTTCCAGCATGCTGCGAATGAGATTTTTTTTCGCCACCACCGGCGCCAGCGCGAGCACCACGGCGAACAGCCAGTACAAGGCGGTCGGCTTCCACATGATGAATCGTTCATCCTTGAGGAACAGGGTCAGTCCGCCCATGATGACGATCAGCACCATCGAGACCAGCAGTATTTTTTCGACTTTCCGGTAGCGCAACCACACATAGCCTACCTGCGCGATGGTGGCGGGAATGATCACCGCGGTGGCGACATAAATACTGTCCGTCCACACGTAGGTCGCGACGAACAGGATGACCGGGAACAGGTCGAAGAGGAACTTCATGCGGCGGTGGCGATTTTACCCCAGCGCGGCCGGAACTACTTCCACCCGCCGACGGCCTTGGTCGCTGCGTCGTTCAGCGGCCGGATCAGCAAGCCGGTGGTGGACACATTCACCGCATACTGCGCGCCGTCGGCCATCGGCGCGTAGGCCGCGCTGCCGTACAAGGCGTCGGCGAGCGGCAGCCAGCGCTGCTGCTCCTTGAGCAGCGCCCAAAGATCGAATCCGGCATCCGCCGGCAGCGCGTGCACCGTGCGCGGCGCGCTCTTTTCCTGCACGGTGTCGGCGTAGCGCCCGGCGAGGCGCTCGAAGCGGTACAAGGTATCCAGGCCGAGCACCGTCCCCATGCCTTTCCACTTCAGCACGCGGGCGTCGATCTGCCACTCGTCGCCGCGCAGTTCGAATCGCCGAGCCGGCTCGGTCCTCAGCACCAGCAGCAGCTCGTAGTGCTTCGGCGCAAGCGCACGGAACACCGCGCGTGCCGCCTCCTGCTCCTTGGTCAGCCGCGCGTAGCTGTGCAGGCTGGCGGCGAGCATCGCGCCAACCGTCCCGAGTCCGGCCACCACGGCGGCGATCACCAGGAACACGAGGCCGCTGCGGATCTGCCAGTCGCGCAGGCGGCTCACGGCCTCGATCAGAAGCAGCAGCGTGATCACGCCGCCGACGCCGGCGATGGCGACCAGCACTGTTTCGGGACTGAGCGCGGCGATCCAGGCGGGCATCGGCGTCTAGCTCAGCAGACCGCGTTCGCGGTGCCAGTCAATGATCGCCTCCTTCGGGTACGCGCGGAAGTGTTTCTCGCGCTTTCCCTTGGGCACCGCGACCCAGTTCGCCTTGGAGCCGAGCAGGACGTGCTGGCGCTCCTGTGGCACGGGCAGCGGCGTGTCGATGGCGGAGGCGAACGGGTAAATCCATTCGGCCCAGCGGCGGTCCCACACCCACAGCGCGCTGCCGCATTTCGGACAGAAATGGCGCTCCCCGCCGCCGCGCGTGGCCCGGTAGACGCGCGTCCGTCCCTGCACCTTGAAGCGATCCGCCTGGCCCATGATGTTGACGGCACAGCCGCCGCCGCCCGCGGTCTTGCGGCAGATCGAGCAGTAGCAGTACATATAAGGGTAGGGCGTCTCCGATCGCAGGGAGAAACGCACGGCGCCACAGTGGCAGGAGCCCTTGAGCTGCATACAGCTAATATACCGGGAACCCGTGGAGGACGACGTGTCGCTGGTCACACTGATCGAATATGCCGATGCCACCGCCGAAGTGCGCGCGGTCTACGACGACATCATGCGCACGCGCGGCGTGGACTGGATCAACAATTTCTGGCAAGCGCTCGCCAACGACCCGGCGCAATTGCGCCGCGTGTGGGAGACCGTCAAGCAGGTGATGGCGCCGGGCGCGCTCGATCCACTGGTGAAGGAGATGGTGTACGTGGCGGTAAGCGCCACCAACGGCTGCGAGTACTGTACGTACTCGCACACTGCGTCGGCGCGCAACAAGGGCATGAGCGACGCCATGCTGATGGAACTGATGGCGGTAGTGGGGCTGGCCAACGAAACCAACCGGCTCGCCAACGGCCTGCGCGTGCCCGTGGATTCGAAATTCAGGCGCTAGCGCGCGGCCTTGCGCCAGTCTTTGAGCGCCAGGAGCTTTCCCCTCGGAGCGGCGACCAGCACGTGCTCGCCCTGCGGCGTGGCGTAGAACCTGTTCCATAGCCGGCCCGCGCTGCGCGCTTCGATCGGCCAGTAGCAGCGCCCGCCGTGGCGCAGCGGCGAGTCCAGCGACAGCAGGTACTGCACCGGCGCCGTCTTCATCGTCGAGAGTTCCCACAGCTCGGTTTCCGGGAGGTACTTGACCTTGAGCAGCGCGCGTTTGAGCGACGTGCCGTCGCCCGGCACCGCGCAGTCCTGCGCTTGCGCGGCGCAGGCGACCAGGAGCAATGCGAAACAGGGCCATCGCGCGATGCGCTTCATGCCTTAAGCTCCGGTGCCATGGCGCAGATTCTATCGCCCCGGCTCGGCATCCCGCTGCTGATGCTGCTTGCCACGATCTTCGCGGCCAATCACATCGCCGCGCGGCTTACCTTCGATCACGGCACCAGCGTCGCCGCGGCGGTCGCAGTGCGCTCGGGCGCCACCGCGCTGGTCATGGTCGCGCTGCTGCGTTTGCAGGCGATCCCGCTGTGGCTGCCGCGCGCGACGCTGCTGCGCGGTCTCGGCATCGGCACGTTGGTGGCGGTGCAGAGTTTCTGCCTGTATTCGGCGGTGGCGATCATCCCGGTGGCGCTGGCGCTGCTCGCCTTCAACACTTTTCCCATGCTGTTCGTGCTGCTCACCTGGGCGGCGGGCGGGGACAATCCGGGGCGGCGCGCCCTGGTGGCGATGCCGCTGGCGCTCTTCGGGCTGGTGCTGGCGCTCGACATCCTGGGCACGCTCGAGGCGATGGCGGGTCGCTGGGCGGAAATCGGCGCGGGCGTCGGTTGGGCGCTGGGCGCCAGCACTTCCTTCGCGCTGGTGCTGTTCCTGACCACGCGGCACCTGACGGAGGTCGACGGCCGGTTGCGCACGCTGCTCACCATGGGCGCGACCGCGGTGGTGGTGGGACTGGCAGGCGCGGCGAGCTCGACGCTTGCGCTACCCGTGGACGGCACCGGCTGGCTTGGGCTGGTGCTGCTGACCGTGCTCTACGGCACCGCCATCACAGCCATATTTACGGTGGTACCGCGCCTCGGGGCGGCGAGCAACACGGCGGCGCTGAATTTCGAGCCGATCGCGGCGCTGGCCCTCGGCTGGGCGATCCTCGGCCAATCGGTCGAGCCGCGCCAGCTGCTAGGCGCTTTCATCGTGGTCGGCGCGGTGATCCTCATCGGCACCAAGCGGCACTGAGGCGCCGCGCGCCTCAGCTCAGTTTCACGTACCCGTAGTCCACCGGCAGGTTGTTGATGCCGCGCTCGGGCGGCGCGATCCAGCCGGCCATCTTGCCGGGCTCGACCACGCGCTTCATCAGGCTGCGCACGAACGCGCGGTCGGCTTCGGACGGGATCCACACGTGCAGGCACTGGTCGTACTCCTCGCGCGACACGAGCTTGCCCTCCGGCGTCACCGGCTGGTCGACCCAGGCGCCGATGGAGCGGCGGAAATGCGTCGAGGGCAGCGACAGCCGCAACGCGTGCCCGGCGCGCTCGATGACGCGGTTCCA
>JANMSV010000022.1:0-2444 GCA_031389685.1 Betaproteobacteria bacterium | reverse complement strand
CGCCGAGCAGGTGGCCAAGGCGCGGCGCATCATCGAGGAAGTCGGGCTGCAGGTGGCGACCCCGGACGAGGCGCGCCAGATGCTCAAGCTCAAGGGCGCGCGCAACGTGAACTTCTAGGTACCGCCTTTCAGATGGCGGCGAGCCGTTCGACGGTGTCCGGAAAGCGCTTCACCAGGTTGATCAGCAAGGCTGCCTGCGCGTTCGGCTTTGCACGTCCCTGCTCCCAATTCTCCAGAGTACGAACATTGGTGCGAAGGTAGACCGCGAACAGCGCCCGCGACATCCGGAGGTGCTGGCGGACACGGACCAGCTCCCGGGGCGTGACCTCCGGGGCCGGCTTGAATTCAACGGCATGAGTGCGCAAGGTTCGCTTACCCTGCCGCGCTTCAGCCAAAGCTGTCATGCCTTCGCTCAACTCCGCGAACAAATCCCGCTTGGGCGCTTGCTTGCTCTTCGTAGGGACTTTCACGTCGCTCTCCTTGATTCCAATTCTGTCTTGAGCATCGCCTTCAAAGCATTCCGCTGCTTGGGGGTCAAATCTGCCGTTTCATCCTTGTCGTACAGTGTGTACAGCCAAAACTGCATGCCGGTGCTCCACCAGTAGTAGATCACTCGAAGACCGCCGCGTTTGCCCTTGCCGCGGCGCGCATCGGCGAATCGCGTCTTTCGAAGGCCGCCCGTACCCTGGATCAATTCTCCGGCCTCGGGATCTTTCATCAACGCCTGCTGTAGCGCTCTGAACGCAGCATCGTCGAGGTAATCGGCCCGGTGACGCTCGAAGGCGGGGAGCTCGACGAAAACAGCTTTCACGACCGGATTATACGTAATCTGCGTACATACGCAACCTGCGGAGGACCCGTAAACTTCCGGGATGCTGCGGCCCCCGCCTCTCGCCTGCGACTGCCACATCCACGTCTTCGGGCCGTTCGCGCGCTATCCGCTCGATGCGGCGCGCAAGTACACGCCCGGGGAGGCGCGGCTCGAGGACTATCTCAAGGTTGCTTCCGCGCTCGGCCTGGGGCGTGTCGTGTTCGTCCAGCCGAGCGTGTACGGGGTGGACAACTCGTGCCAGCGCGACGCGATTGCCGCCTTGGGCGAGCGCGCGCGCGGCGTCGCGGTGATCGACGACTCGGTGAGCGAGGCGCAGCTCCGAGAGCTGAACCGCGCCGGAGTCGTCGGCGCACGGCTGAATTTCATGCGCGCGGGCGAGCTCGAGTCGCTCGAGCGCATCGCCGCTCGCGTGCAGGAATTCGGCTGGCACGTCCAGCTGCATCTGCCCGGATCCGCGATCGCGGAGATCGCCGACCGACTGCTGAAGCTGCCGACCGGGTTCGTCATCGATCACTTCGGCAGGGTGGATCCGCGCTACGGCGTCTGGCAGCCGGCATTTCAGGCCTTGCTCAGGCTCGTGGACTCCGGAAAGTGCTGGGTGAAACTTTCCGCGCCGTATCGAATCGACGCGGTGCCTTATCGCGATGCGGCGCTGTTCGCGCAGGAGCTGGTGAAGCGCAATCCGGATCGCATGGTCTGGGGCACCGACTGGCCCCATCCGGACGTGGCCGTGGTGCCGGAGGACCGGGCGCTGCACGACGTGCTCGGCGACTGGGTGCCGGACGAGGCGATCCGGCACCGCATCCCGGTGGCGGCTTCATCCCGGCGCCGCTGCACCCTCACGTAAACTGGGGATACCGATGAAATGGCACGTGCACTGGCCGGCCGGGGTGCTCGCGTTGGTGGGGGTCGTGTTCTTCGCCGCGGATCGCCTGACGCGCACGCCGACGGTGGTGCACTCGGTGCCCGGCCAAGTGATCGAGATTCCCGTGGCCCGCGACGGGCACTACTATCTGGATGGGGCCGTGCACGGCGTGCCGCTGAAATTCATGATCGATACCGGAGCGACTTACGTCGCCGTAGGCGAAGACTTCGCGCGCAAAGCGGGCCTGCCGGAAGGGATCACGGGCTACTTCAGCACTGCCAATGGCACGGTGGAGGGCAAGATCGTCAAGGGCCAGGTGGTCGAGGCCGAGGGCTTCAAGGTGTCAGGGCTCAGCGTGGCGGTGACGCCGCTCGGCGGCAAGGTCGGGCTGCTCGGCCAGAACTTCCTGCGCCGCTTCGAGGTGTCGCAATCGGAAGGCACGATGCGCCTGAGGATGGCGCATTGAATCGCTTCGACCTCGTGGTCGTCGGCGCCGGGTTCTCCGGCCTGTACATGCTGCACCGCGCCCGCGGACTCGGGCTGTCCGCGCGCGTCTTCGAGGCCGCGGGCGGCGTCGGCGGCACCTGGTACTGGAACCGCTATCCCGGCGCGCGCTGCGACGTCGAGAGCATGGAGTACTCCTACCAGTTCGACGACGCGCTGCAGCAGGAGTGGCGCTGGAGCGAGCGCTTCGCCACCCAGCCCGAAATCATGCGCTACGCCAACCACGTCGCCGACCGCTTCGAT
>JANMSV010000258.1:0-4442 GCA_031389685.1 Betaproteobacteria bacterium | reverse complement strand
AAAGGGGCAGGGCGCTACGTTTCCGACTGGAACCTGCCCAAGCAAGCGCGCGGCCATTTCCTGCGCTCGGACCACGCGCACGCCGAGATCGTGTCCATCGACGCGACCGAGGCGCGCAAGATGCCGGGCGTGATCGCGGTGCTCACCGGCGAGGACGTGGCCGCCGCGGGGCACAAGCCCATGCCGGCCGCGGCGCCGATGAAGGGCCGCGGCGGCGCGGAGCAAAAGGCGACGCCGCGCTACTCGCTCGCGCGCGGCCGCGTGCGCTTCGTCGGTGAGCCGGTGGCGCTGGTGGTCGCCGAGAGCGCCGCGCAGGCCCAGGACGCGGCCGAAGCGATCGAGGTCGAATACCGCGAACTGCCGGTGGTGGTGACGGCCGGGCAAGCCCTCGCCAAGGGCGCGCCCGAGTTGCACGCCGAAGCGCCGGGCAACCTGGTGCTCGATTACACCGGCGGCGACGAGGCGGCGACCGATGCCGCCTTCAAGCGCGCGGCGCGCGTGGTGAAGCTCTCGGCCTACCACACGCGCGTGGTCGGCAACCCGATGGAACCGCGCGCCGCCATGGGATCGTTCGATGCGGCCTCGGGCACCTACTACCTGCACGCGACCACGCAGGGCGTCGGGCCGATGCGCGGGCTGCTCTCGCAGATGCTCGGCGTGCCCCCGGAGCGCGTGCGCGTGGTGGCCGAGGAGGTGGGCGGCGGCTTCGGCGTGCGCTTCAACGCCTACCCCGAGTACGGCGCGCTGCTGCTCGCAGCGCAAAAACTCGGCCGGCCGGTGAAATGGATCGGCACCCGCTCGGAAGTGTTCCTCGGCGATGAGCAGGCGCGGGACATCTTCCACACCGGTGAAGTGGCGCTCGATGCCGGGGGGCGCATCCTCGGCATGCGCTTCGAGTACCTCGCCAACATGGGCGCCTACGTCGCCTTCACCGGGTCGTTCGTCAACACCATGAACATGGTGAACGTGATCAGCGGCGTCTACGACGTGCAGGCTGTGCATGTGCAGGGCAAGCTCGTGCTGACCAACACCGTGCCCACCGCGGCCTATCGCGGCGCGGGACGGCCCGTCGCCTCCTACGCGCTCGAGCGCCTCATCGACCAGGCGGCGCACGAGATCGGCATGGACCCGGCCGAGTTCCGCCGCAAGAACCTCGTACCCAAGGCCAAGTTTCCCTACAAGATCGTTTCCGGCTTCGAGTACGACTGCGGCGATTTCGAGGGTGTCCTCGCCCAGGCGACGAAGGACGCGGACTGGGCGGGGTTCGAGGCGCGGCGCGCCGAGTCAGCCCGGAACGGGAGGTTGCGCGGGCGCGGCATCGCCACCTACATCGAAGCCACCGCCTCGGGCGGCTTCGCGCCCTACGACCAGGCGCACATCACCTGGGAAAAAGACGGCAGCGTCACGCTGCGCACCGCTACGCACAACCACGGCCAGGGACACGAGACCACCTTCGCGCAGATCGTGTCGGGTGTGCTCGGCATTCCGATGCACAAGATTCGCCTGCGTACCTCCGAGCCCGAATTCAATCTCGTCGCCAACCCCACCGGCGGCTCGCGCACGCTGCACGGCCTGGGCAGCGCCATGCTGCTCGCCGCGCGCGAGATCGTGAACAACGGCATGGACCTCGCGGCCGAGGAGCTGGAAAGCGCGCAGGCGGACCTGGAGTTCGCCAAGGGCGAATACCGCATCAAGGGCACCGACCGGCGCATCGCCATCACCGCGCTGGCGCAAAAACACCCGGGCAAGCTCGACCTGGACTACAAGGAACGGCCCAAGGTCGGCTCCACCTTCCCCAACGGCTGCCACATTGCCGAAGTGGAAATCGAGCCGGAAACGGGCGAAACCGAGATCGTGGCTTATCTCGCCTGCGACGACGCCGGCAACATCATCAACCACCAGATCGTCGAAGGCCAGATGCAGGGCGGCATCACGCAAGGCGCCGGGCACATTTTCCACGAACAGGCGGTGTACGACGCGAGCGGGCAGCTGCTCACGGGAAGCTTCATGGATTACGCCATGCCGCGCCCCGGGCTGGTGGGCGGGCTGCGCGTTACCGAGCACCCGGTACCGACCGCGACCAATCCGCTCGGCGCCAAGGGCGTGGGCGAGGCGGGCGTCACGGGCTCCATGCCCTGCCTGATGAACGCGGTGCTCGATGCGCTGCGCCCGGCGGGCGTCACACACTTCGACATGCCCGCGACGCCGCAGCGCGTGTGGCGGGCGATCCGCGAGGCGAAGGCCGGAAAACCGGCGGCGCTCGCGGTGCCGCAGGCCTAGCGGTTTCCGACCACGCGGTCGACCATCTCGCGCGACGCGCCGAGATAGTTCGCCGGATCGGTGAGTTTCTCCAGCGCCGCCTTGTCGAGGTGCTTCGAGACCTCGGGCACCTTGGCGAGCGCGCCGGCGAGACTCCCGCCTTTCTCCGCCACGGCGCGGCAAGCCTGGTAGACCACGTCGTGCGCTTCGTTGCGGCCCAGGTGCGGCGCGAGGCCCATCATCACGGCTTCCGAAACGATCAGGCCGTTGGTCATGTCGAGGTTCTTGCGCATGCGCGCCTGATCCACGATCAGCCCATCGAGCATGAACTTCGCCTGGTGCAGCGCGCCGCCCGTGAGGATGAAGGCTTCGGGCAGCGCGATCCACTCGGCGTGCCAGGGGCCGGTGGCGCGCTCGAAGTCCTGCACCATCGCGTCGAGCATCAGCCCGGCGTGCTGGCGCACCGCCTTCGCCGCGGCGAGGATCAGTTCGGAAGAAATAGGATTGCGCTTTTGCGGCATGGTGCTGCTCGCGCCGCGCCCCTGCACGAAAGGCTCCGCCACCTCGGCGACTTCTGTGGACGCCATCAGCATTACGTCGAAGGCGATCTTGCCCAGAGACCCGGTGACCAGGCCGAGGAAATTCAAGGCCTCGGCGAAGCCGTCGCGCGCCGCGTGCCAGGTGGCAAGGGGTTGCGCGAGCTTGAGTTCCTCCATCAGCGCCTTCTGCACTTCCATCCCGCGCTCGCGCAGCGAAGCAAGAGTGCCCGCGGCGCCGGCGAACTGGCCCACCAGCACGCGCGGGCGCAATTGTTCGAGGCGCTCGGCGTGCCGGTCGAGCATCGCCAGCCAGATGGCGATCTTGTAGCCAAACGTAATGGGCAGCGCCTGCTGCAGGTGGGTGCGGCCCGCCATCGGCGTGTCGCGGTAGCGCCTGGCCTGCCGGACCAGGATGCCGCGCAGCGCGGCGAGATCGGCGTCGATCAGCGCCAGCGCATCGCGCAGCTGCAGAACCACCGCACTGTCCATGATGTCCTGGGTGGTCGCGCCCCAATGCAGGAACTTTCCAGCCTCGCCGCATTGCGCGGCGAGCTGGCGCACCAGCGGCAGGATCGGATAGCCGACCGTTTCGGTTTCGAGCTTGAGGCGCTCGAGGTCGAGTTTCGCCGGGTCGCAGCGCGCCGCGATGTCCTTTGCGGCCGCGGCGGGGATGACGCCGAGGCGCCCCTGAGCGCGCGCGAGCGCGACCTCGACATCGATGTAGCGCGCGAGCAGCGCGCGGTCCTCGAAGATGCCGCGCATCGCCGGCGTGCCGAACGAATCGCGGAACAGGACCGAATCAAGAACCGTCGACGCCATCGCGGTCCGAGTCTACCGCGGCGCCGTATGTGCGGTAAGGTGGGCGCCACGAGGAGCCGCAAATGACCGCACCGAGGTCTTTGGCAGTGAACGGGCGCAGCTACCGCTGGATGGACCGGCCCCTGGTCGTGGTTTGCGTGGACGGATGCGAATTCGACTATGTCCACCAGGCGGTCGCAGCCGGCGTCGCGCCTTTTCTCGGTCGCATGCTTTCGGGCGGAGCCGCATTCGAGGCCGACTGCGCCAACGTCGCGGTGGTCACGGCCAAGGACAAGCTGCGCGCGCTGCTCGGCAAAGGGCTCGCGGGCATCTGCTTCTCCGCCGAGAAAGCGGATCAGGCGACTGTGGCGCAGAACGGCATCGAGGGCGTGCTGGCGCTCGCCGGCAAGCCGCTGCCTTCGGTGTACAGCGCCGATCTGTCCGAATTCGTCTTCGCGGCGGGCGTCAGGCTGATGGAGCGCGCGCCGCCTGATCTCATGTACCTGTCCACCACGGATTACGTGCAGCACAAGGCGGCGCCCGGCTCGGGCGCCGACTGTAGCGCGACGATCGCGCGCCTGTCGAAGATCGATGGCGTCCAGTTGGCGCTCTCGAACGCCGACGCGTGCGCGCGCTTCGAGCTGCCGGCGGACCGGCTCGGTGAGGTCATAGTCATCGCCGACCGGCACGTGGTCCTCGGCAAGAGCCGGGCGCACCACGACTTGTCGGGGCTGGATGCGCCGTTACGCTCGCACGGCGGTATTTCCGAGCAGGCGGTGCCGTTGCTGTTCAACCGCCGCACGGCCGGAATTCCGGGCAAGCCGCGCATGCGCAACTTCGACGTCA
>JANMSV010000246.1:0-3191 GCA_031389685.1 Betaproteobacteria bacterium | reverse complement strand
GCGCGGCCGGCGCGGCCAGCGCTGGCACAGCCCGCCCGGCCACGGCGTGCTGTTCTCGCTCGCCCTTACCATGCGCCGCCCGGCGGGGAAACTGGCCGGCCTGTCGATCGTCGCCGGCGTCGCGGCAGTGCGCGCGCTGCGCGCGCTCGGCGCGGTCGAGGCGGCACTCAAGTGGCCCAATGACCTGCTGGTGCGCGGCTCTAAGCTCGGCGGCATCCTGGTGGAGACTCGCGCGCTCGGACCTGGCAGTGCGGCGGTCATTGGTGTGGGGATCAATCACCTGTCGGCCGACGGCCTGGCGAGGCGACTGGGACGTGGCGTCGCCGCGCTCGAACAGCTGGTGCACCCTCTGCCCGCGCGCAACGCGGTGATCGGCACCGTGGCGCGCGAGCTTCTGGCGGCGCTGCAGGCCTTCGACGCCGAGGGCTTCGCGCCATTCCGCAGCGACTGGGACGAACTGCACGCCTTTGCCGGCAAGCGGCTGCGCGTGCGCCTGGCCGACGGGCGCGTGCTGGCCGGCGTGGCCGCCGGATTGGCCGCGGACGGCGCGCTGCAACTGCGCACCCGCGCCGGGCTGCGCACGGTGCGCGACGGCCGCGTGATGCTGGCGCGCCCGGCATGATCCTCGCCATCGACGCCGGCAACTCGCGCGTGAAATGGGGCTGGCACGACGGCCGCGGCTGGCACAATCTCGCGACCGTGTCACTCATCGAGTTCGCTGCGGCCAACCACGATCTCAACCCGTTCGCCGCGACCCACGAGAACCCCGAACGCATCATCATCTCCAACGTCGCCGGCGACGGCGCGCACCAGTTGCTGGTCAACTGGACCAGCATTTTCGATGCCGAACCGCTGTGGCTGAAGGGGGAGGCCGAGCGCTGCGGCGTGAAGAGCCTGTATGAGCGGCCCGAGCAGCTCGGTTCGGACCGCTGGGCGTCATTGGTCGCAGCGCGCGGGCTGCACCAGGGCGCCTGCCTGGTGGTGAACGCCGGCACTGCGACGACTGCCGACCTGCTGTCGGCGCAGGGCGAGTTCCTCGGCGGCCTGATCCTGCCGGGCGTGGACCTGATGCGATTCGTCCTGCACGAGCACACCGGACGCCTGCCGCTGCAGGCGGGGCGCTTCGAGCGCACACCGCGTAATACGCTGGATGCGATCGAGACCGGCTGCCGCCACGCGCAAGCCGGTGCGGTTGAGCGCATGTACCGCGTAGCGGGCGCGGGCGCCCAGTGCCTGGTATCAGGTGGCGCCGGCGTGGCGCTCATCGAACAGCTCGGCGTGCCCTGCCGTTACGTGGAGAACCTGGTGATGGAAGGGCTGGCGCGGATCGCCTGCCCATGAGATTGCTGTTTCTGCTGCTGCTGGCGGTCAATCTCGGCGTTTTCGCCTGGATGCGGTTTCTCGCTGCACCCGATCCGGCCGTGGATCGCGAGCCGCTCACGCAGCAACTGGACCCCGGCAAGCTGCGTGTCGTCTCCGCGGACGAGCTCGCCCGGACGAAGACGGCCGCGCCGGCTGCCAAGCCCAAACCGAACGCGGCGCCGGCGGCGCCCGAGCCGGTGCCGATCGCCTGTCTCGAGTGGGGCAGCTTCAGCCCGGGGGACGCGACGCTTGCCGCGCAGCGCCTCGAGCCGCTGGCGCTCGGCGCCCGGCTGGCGCAATACCGCGGCGAGGAAACCGCCGGCTGGTGGGTTTACATTCCGCCGCAGGCGAATCGGGTCGGCGCGCTGCGCAAGGCGGCCGAACTGAAAAAGCTGGGGGTGGAGGAGTACTTCGTGGTGCAGGAAGAAGGCCGCCAACGCTGGGCCGTGTCGCTCGGCGTATTTCGCGCCGAGGACGCGGCCAAGGCCCACTTCGACGCGCTGCGCGCCAAAGGCGTGAAGAGCGCAGTGATCGGCCAGCGCGAAACGCGGGTGCCGAAGGTGTGGTTCCAGGTGCGCGGCGTCGAACCGGCGCTGCACGCGCGCCTGCAGGAGATGGCGCGCGAGTTCGAGGGCGCCACGCTGCACGAATGCGCGGAGCGTTCCTGAGCGCTAGCCGATGGGTATGGCCCCGCCCGGGACGTGCTGCGCGACGAGCGACAGCAGCCGGTCGGCACGCACCGGCTTGGTGACATAGCCGACCGCGCCCAACTCGCGGCCGCGCGCGTCACCGTCTTCAACCGAGGTGAGAAAAATCACCGGCACGGGCGGCAGCGACGGGTCGGATTTCAGAGCCGCCACGAATTCGAACCCGTCCATGTGCGGCATGTTGACGTCGGTGATGATCAGGTCGGGCGGCCCCTGGAGCACCAGGTAGCCGGCGGCGATGGCGTCCGCTGCAACCTGCACCTCGTAACCGGCGGACGTGAGATGCATGCGCAGCAATTCGCAGATGCTTTCGTCGTCGTCCACCACCAGGATGCGTGCGCCCATGTGCGTATGTTGACTTGGTGCTGGTGGCCCGACTCGAACGGGCGACCTACTGATTACGAATCAGTTGCTCTACCAGCTGAGCTACACCAGCGGTCCGCGGCAAGGAGGCACGCATTATACGCCACGAGTATTCGGGGCAGTCGCGAACGTGACTCAGTTCACGGCCCGTTGCAGGGCAGCGAGCCGTCCGCGCCCCGTTTTCCACCGTCGGTCGCCCGGCTTTGCAGACCCGACCGGCACCTATTTAGCATCCGTATCCAATACGGGAGGCAACATGCGTTCTGCACGTGGATTCACGCTCATCGAACTGATGATCACCGTCGCGGTGATCGCAGCGCTGACGGCCATCGCCTTGCCCTCATACACGGATTACGTGACCCGCAGCAAGCTCGCCGAGGCCTACGCGCACCTGGGGGATCTGCGAGTGAAGATGGAGCAGTCCTACCTGGACAACCGGCGCTACAACGCCACTGGAACCCTCAGCACCTGCGGCATCCCGGGCGGCAACGCTCCGACGGCGCAGGGTACGCGCTACTTCGACTTCGCCTGCGCTTCTTCCAACCCCAATACCACGGGCGACCAGGAGTACGTGCTGACGGCCAGCGGCAAGGCGTCGGAAAGCCTCAGCGGCATCGCGTTCACCGTCAATCACGGGAACACCAAGGCGACGACCGTGACCGCCTCCACCCCCATGGCAGACAAGGGCTACGTGACCAACGGCACCTGCTGGGTGAGAAAGAAGCCCGCCCAATGCTGATGCGTCGCCATTCCCCAGCG
>JANMSV010000091.1:0-10562 GCA_031389685.1 Betaproteobacteria bacterium | reverse complement strand
GTCGACGAACGCGCCATAGTCGGTGATGTTCTTGACGATGCCCTTCACCACTGCGCCTTCCTGCAGGCTGGAGAGCAGCGCCTCGCGCTCGGCGCCGGCGCTGGCTTCCAGCACCGCGCGGCGCGACACCACCACGTTGTTCCTCTTGCGGTCGAGCTTGATGACCTTGAACTCCATGGTCTTGCCTTCGAACGGCGTGGTGTCCTTCACCGGGCGCAGGTCGACCAGCGAGCCCGGCAAAAAGGCGCGAATGCCCTTGGTCATCACTGTAAGACCGCCCTTCACCTTGCCGGTGATGACGCCTTCGATCTTTTCGCCCTTCTCCAGCGACTGCTCCAGCTCGATCCAGGCGGCCATGCGCTTGGCCTTGTCGCGCGACAGGCGCGTGGCGCCGTAGCCGTCCTCCAGCGCTTCGATGGACACGGAAACGAAATCGCCGGGCTTGACGTCGACTTCGCCGGCGTCGTTCTTGAATTCTTCGGCCGGAATGATCGATTCGGATTTCAGCCCGGCGTTGACCACCACGTAATTCGGGTCGACGCTGACCACCTCGGCGGTGATCACTTCGCCGATGCGCATCTCCTTGCGCGTGAGGCTTTCCTCGAACAGCGCGGCGAATGACTCGGCGGGGGGCGTGGGAGCGGACTTCGAGACTGCGGGGGAAATGCTTGCCATGTAAGGGGAAAAACCTTTATCAGCCGCGCGCCTTTGCAGGCTGCCGCGGGTCAAGTTGCGAAAAGGGCGCCCGCCTCATGCGGGCCGCCCACCCAGTTTCCTCTCCCGGCACCAGGCGACGATCACGCCGACTACTTCGTCCAGCGACCGTTCCGAAGTGTCCAGTTGCAGCGCGTCAGGGGCCGGCGCCAGGGGCGCCACTGCCCTAGCCGCATCGCGCGCGTCGCGCTGCACCAGGTCGCGGGAAAGGGCGTGCAGATTAGCATCGATTCCTTTGTCTATCAACTGCTTATACCTGCGTTGGGACCTGATTGCCGCGCTCGCGGTAAGGAACACTTTGAGGCTGGCGTCCGGGAATACCACGGTGCCCATGTCGCGCCCCTCGGCCACCAGCCCGGGGGGCTGGCGAAAGGCGCGCTGCCGCTGCAGCAGGGCTGTGCGCACCCCCGGCCTCTGCGCCACGTCGGAGGCACAGGCAGCCACCGCCTCATCGCGCAGGGAATCCGTAACATCTTGACCAGAAAGGAAAATTCGTCCATCCTGAAACCTGATTTCCATCGTTGACGCAGTGCGTTCCGGTGTCTCCGGCCCGGCCAGGGCCACGAGCCGGTAAAGCGCCCCGCTCTCCAGGTAATGAAAGCCGAGCGCCTGCGCCACCCTCGGCGCGACGGCCCCCTTGCCGGAAGCCGACGGCCCATCGATGGCGACGACCGGAATGCTCATCGCGCGATGCCGGAGTAGGCCTTGAAGTACTCCGGAAAAGTCTTGGCCACACACTCCGGATCGTTGATGCGCACCGCCACGCCGCCCAGCGCGGCGAGCGACAGGCTCATCGCCATGCGGTGGTCGTCGTAGGTATCGACCGCGATGCCGGCATTGAGCTTGCGTGGCGTCACCTTGAGGTAATCCGGGCCGGCCTCGACGAGCGCGCCCAGCTTGCCGAGTTCCTTCGCCATCGCCGCGATGCGGTCGGTCTCCTTGACGCGCCAGCTGGCGATATTGCGCACCACACAGGGACCGTCCGCGAACAGTGCCATGGCCGCCGCGGTCATGGCGGCATCGGGAATATGATTCAGGTCCAGGTCGAATGCGCGCAGCGGCGCGCGGCCGCTCGCCTCGATCCAGTCCTCGCCCATCGCCACCTTGGCGCCCATCTTCTCGAGCACCTCGCAAAAGCGCACGTCGCCCTGGATGCTGTCGCGGCCGACCCCTACGACGCGCACCGGGCCGCCGCCAATCGCGCCGGCAGCGAGGAAATACGAGGCACTGGAAGCATCGCCCTCGACCACCACCGTTCCCGGCGACGTATACGCGGTCCCGGGAATTTCGAACCGCTCCCAGCCCGCGTGCGTCACTGCCACGCCGAAGCGCCGCATCAGCTCGAGTGTGATGGCGACGTAAGGCTTGGAGATCAGCTCGCCCTCGACTTCGATCCTGCCGCCACCGGCAAGCGGCAGCGCCATCAGCAGCGCGCTCAAGTATTGCGAGGACACATCGCCGCGCACTCGCACGGTCTGCCCGGCGGCGACCTTGCCCGGATGGATCGCCAAGGGAGGAAAACCCTCGTGCCCCAGGTAGTCGATGCGCGCGCCGATGGCGCGCAGCGCATCCACCAGGTCGCGAATCGGGCGCTGGTGCATGCGCGGTACGCCGGACAAGCGGTACTCCCCGCCTGACAACGCGAGCACCGCGGTGAGCGGCCGGAACGCGGTGCCTGCGTTGCCGAGGAACAGATCTGCCTGCTTCGCGCGCATGGGCGTCCCCAGCTTGCCCAGGGCCTCACGCATCACGCGCGTGTCCTCGGCGTCGAGCAGGCCGCGGATGTCGGTCGCGCCTTGCGCCAGCGCCGCGAGCAGCAGCACGCGGTTGGAAATGCTCTTCGACCCCGGCAGCCGCACCGTGCCCGCGGCGCGGCGCAGCGGCCCGAGCTCGAGCGTGCTCATTCGCCCTCGCCGCTCAGCCAGCGCTCGCGCGCGGCGCGCGCCTCGGCGAACAGCCGTTCCAGCGCCGCGCCGTCGCCGCGCTCCCGCAGCGGGCGCAGCGTCTGCAGCTTGGCGGCGTAGCGCTCGAGCTCGGCGAGCAGCGGCGCGCGGTTGGCGACGCAGATGTCGTGCCACATCTCAGGGTGGCTCGAGGCGATGCGCGTGAAATCGCGAAAACCGCCCGCGGCGTAGCCGAACAGTTGCGCAGAATCGGCGCGCCCGGCGAATTCGTGCACCAGTGCGTAAGCCAGCAGGTGCGGCAAGTGGCTGACCGCGGCGAACACCGCGTCGTGCTCCTCCGGACTCATGCGCGCAACGCGCGCGCCGCATGCGGCCCATGCTGCTTCGGTCGCAGTCAGGCTTGCCGTGGAGTTCTCCGGCAAGGGCGAAAGCACGACGCGCTTGCCGCGGAACAGCTCAGCGCTCGCCGCTGCCGCGCCGCTTTTTTCCGCGCCAGCGACGGGGTGGCCGGGAACGAACTGGGAAATACGGGCGCCAAGTGCCGCGCGCGCGGCAGCCACCGCGTCGCACTTGGTGCTGCCGGCGTCCGTGACGATCGCCGTGGGCTTGAGCCACGGCGCCAGCTGAGCCAGAACCTGCGGGAACTGCGCCACCGGTGTCGCCACCAGGACCAGGTCGGCGTCCGGCGCGTCCGCGGCGATCGAATCGACGATGCCCGCGTCCTTGGCGATCTGCAAGTTCGCCGCGCTGCGCCCAATGCCGACCACGTGCCCGCAGGCCCCCGCCGCCTTCAGCGCCAGCGCGAACGAGCCGCCGATCAGCCCGACGCCGATCACGGCTACGCGGTCGAACCGGGTCATTCCTTCAGGCTCGCCGCCAGCGCGGACAGGAAACGCTCGTTTTCCGGCTCGGTGCCGACGGTCACGCGCAAATGCTCGGGCAGCTCGTAGACGCCGCCCACCGGGCGCACGATCACGCCGCGCCTGAGCAGCCGCTTGTAGACCTCCTGGGCCCTGCCCACGCGCAGGGTGAGAAAGTTGCCGTAGGAGGGAATGAAGGCCAGGCCCAGCCCCTGTGCGCCCTCGCGCAGCTGGCGCATGCCCTGCAGGTTCTCGGCGTAGCTGCGCGCCACGAACTCCATGTCTTGGAGCGCCGCGACCGCCGCCGCCAGCGCCACGCTGTTGACGTTGAACGGCTGGCGCACGCGGTTCATCACGTCCGCCACGGACGGGTGGGCGAGCGCATAGCCCACGCGCAGCCCGGCCAGGCCGTAGGCTTTGGAGAACGTGCGGGTCACGATCAGGTTCGGATGGCGCTTGATCCATTTGACCGTGTCCGCGCGCAGGTCGGCCGGCAGGTACTCGTTGTAGGCCTCGTCGATCACCACGATCACGCGCTGCGGCACGCGCCGCAGCAGCGCCTCGAGCGCCTCGGGCGCGCACAAGGTGCCGGTGGGATTGTTGGGATTGGCGATCCACAGGACGCAGGTCTCCTCGTCCACCGCCTTGGCCATGGTCTCGAGGTCGTGGCCATAGTCCTTCGCCGGCGCGGCGATGCCGCGCGCGCCGCGTGCCTGGGTCGCCAGCGGGTAGACCGCGAACGCGTGCTGCGAATACACGGCGGCGCGCGCCGGCCCGAGGAAGGCGAGCGCGACCAGCTCGAGCACGTCATTGGATCCGTTGCCGAGCACGATCTGCACCGTGTCCACGCCATAGCGGCGCGAGAGCGCGTCTTTGAGCTCGAAGCCGTTGCCGTCCGGGTAGCGCGAGAGTTCGGCCAGCGTGCGCTCGATGGCCGCGCGGGTGCGCGGACCGATGCCGCGCGGATTTTCGTTGGAGGCGAGCTTGATGATGTTTTTTTCCTCCAGGCCCAACTCGCGCGCCAGGTCGGCGATCGGCTTGCCCGGCTGGTAAGGCGCGATGGCGCGCACGTAGGCGGGCGAGATTTCGCAGGGATCCATGTTCATCACGGCGATTCCTTCATACCACCGCGGCGGGGTAGGAGCCGAGCACCTTGAGAAACGGCGCCCTGCGGCGCAGCTCCTCGAGCGCGACGGCGACGCGCGCATCCTGCTGGTGCCCCTCGAGGTCGATGAAGAACAGGTATTCCCACAGCGCGCTGCGCATGGCCCGTGCCGGCCGCGACTCGATGCGCGTCATGCTGACGCCGCCTTGCGCCAGCGGCGTGAGCAGCGCGTGCACGGCGCCGGGCTTGTTCTCGGCCGACAGGATGAGCGAAGTCCGGTCGCGGCCCGTGGGCCCGGAGTCGACCTGGCCGAGCACCAGAAAGCGCGTGGTGTTGTTGGGATCGTCCTCGATGGAGCGCGCCAGCAGTTGCAGCCCGTAGCGCGCGGCCGCCGCCTCGCCGGCGATCGCGGCGGCGCCCTCCTCGCGGCCGGCGCGCTGCGCGGCTTCGGCGTTGGAGCCGAGCGGCACGCGCTCCGCGCCCGGCAGATTCTGATTCAGCCAGCCGTTGCACTGCGCCAGCGACTGGGCGTGCGAGTACACGCGCTGCACCGCGCGCAGGTCGCCGGCGCGCACCATCAGGTTGTGCTGCACGCGCAGCTCGACCTCCCCGCAGATCCTCAGCGGCGTCACCAACAGCAGGTCCAGCGTGCGGCCGACCACGCCTTCCGTGGAATTCTCCGCGGGTACTACCGCAAATTGCGCAGTGCCCGACTCGCAGCAGCGGAACACCTCGTCGATACCGGAGACCGCCAGCGCCTCGACGCCGCTGCCGAAATGCCGGCGTACCGCCTGTTCGCTGAACGTGCCCTCCGGACCGAGGTAGGCGACGCGCAGCGCCTGTTCCAGCGCGCGGCAGGCCGAAATCACCTCGCGGAACACGCGCATCGCCGCCTCGGCGCTCAGCGGGCCGCCCGCGCCGTCCGCCACGCGGCGCAGAATCTGCGACTCGCGCTCGGGGCGATAGGCCGGGGACCCCCCTTTGAGCGCGCCGACGCGCTGCGCCAGGCGCGCACGACGCTGCAGCAATGCCAGCAGCTCGGCGTCGAGCGCGTCGATCTCGGATCTCAGCTTGTCGATGTCTTCGCCCATCACTGCAGCGGAAGATATCTGACCGCGAGCACGCCGTCGATGCCGCGCAGCGCTCCGAGCGCCGCCTCCGGCACCGGGCTGTCGACGTCCACCAGCGTATAAGCCACGTCGCCCCTGGACTTGTTCAGCATGCTGTGAATATTGATGCCGCGCGCACCCATGGCGTGGGAGATGCTCGCCAGCATGTCGGGCACGTTGGCATTGGCGATCGCCAGCCGGTAGGGCGACTCGCGCACCATCACCGCCTCGGGAAAGTTGACCGCGTTGCGCACATTGCCGTGCTCGAGGTAGTCGCACAGCTGGTCCACGACCATCACCGCGGAATTCTCCTCCGCCTCCTGGGTCGAGGCGCCCAGGTGCGGCAGCGCGACCACGCCGGGCTCGCCGATCAATGCCGGCGACGGGAAGTCCGTGACGTAGCAGCGCAGCCTTCCGGCGCGCAGGCTCGCCAGCACCGCCGCATCGTCCGCCACGCCCTCGCGCGAGAAATTGAGCAGCACCGCACCCTCGCGCGCGAGGCCGACATTGTTCGCGTTGATCAGGTGGTGCGTGCGTTCCGACAGCGGCACGTGCAGCGTGACGAAACGGCTCGCTTTCAGCAGCTCGTCGACCGAATTGGCCCGGCGCACCTGCGCGGGCAGGCTCCAGGCGCTCTCGACCGTGATCTCCGGGTCGTGGCCCACCACCTGCATGCCCAGGCGGATCGCCGCCTCGGCCACCAGGCTGCCGATCTTGCCCAGGCCGATCACGCCCAGGGTCTGGCCGGGCAGCTCGAGTCCGGCGTAGGCCTTCTTGCCCTCCTCGACGCGCCGCTCGAGGTCCGGCGCGGCGCGGTCCAGGCCGCGCACGAAATCGAGCGCCGGGGCGAGGTTGCGCGCGGCGATCAGCAGGCCCGCGATCACCAGCTCCTTCACCGCGTTGGCGTTCGCGCCCGGGGCGTTGAATACCGGCACGCCGCGCCTGGAAAACTCGGCCACCGGGATGTTGTTGGTACCGGCGCCGGCGCGCGCCACGGCTTTCAGCCCCGCGCCGAAATCCCTGCCGTGCAGATCCTGCGAGCGCACCAGGATCACGTCGGGCGCCTGCGACGCGGTGACCAGCGTGTAGCGCTCGGGCGCGAAGCGCTTCAGCCCGGCCTGCGCGACCTGGTTGAGGACCAGGACCTCGAGCTTGCCGCCGGCCTCAGCCATGCTGCGCCGCGAATTGTTTCAGGTAGGCCACCAGGCGCTGCACGCCTTCGAGCGGCATCGCGTTGTAGATGGAGGCGCGCATGCCGCCCACCGATCGGTGGCCCTTCAGCTGCACCATGCCCCGCTCCTCCGCGCCCTTGAGAAACGGCGCATCGAGCCGCTCGTCGGGCAGGCGGAACGGCACGTTCATGCGCGAACGGTCCTCCGGCGCCACCGGATTGCTGAAGAATCCCGCATCGAGCGTGTCGTAGAGCAGTTTCGCCTTGTGCGCGTTGCGCCGCTCCATCTCGGCGACGCCGCCAAGTTGCTTGAGCCACTTGAATACCAGCCCGGCCACATAGATCGCGTAGGTCGCCGGCGTATTGAGCATCGAATCGGACTCGGCCTGCAGCTTGTAATCCATCACCGTGGGCGTGCCCCGGGCGGCGGCGCCGGTCAGGTCCTCGCGCACGATCACGACGGTGAGGCCGGCCGGGCCGAGGTTTTTCTGCGCGCCGGCGTAGATCAGCCCGTACTTCGGCACCTCGAGCGCGCGCGACAGGAGGTGCGAGGACGCATCGGTCACCAGCGGCACCGACCCGGTGTCCGGCGTCCAGTGGAACTCGACGCCGCCGATGGTCTCGTTGGAGCAGAAATGCACGTAAGCCGCGTCGCCCCGGACTTTCCAGTCCCGCGGCGCATAGGTGAATTTGCGATCCTCCGAACTGGCCGCCAGGTGCACGTCGCAGTAAGCCTTCGCTTCCTGCGCCGCCTTGTTCGACCACACGCCGCTCACCACGTAGTCGGCGCCCGCCTTGCCGCGCAGCAGGTTCATCGGCACCTGCGCGAACTGCAGCGTGGCGCCGCCTTGTAAAAACAGAACCTTGTAATGCGCCGGAATGGCGAGCAGTGAGCGCAGGTCACGCTCGGCTTCCGCGGCGATGCCGGTGAACTCCCCGCCGCGATGGCTCATCTCCATCACGCTCATGCCGGATGCGTGCCAGTCGAGCATCTCATCGCCGGCTCGCGACAGCACTTCGGCCGGCAGCATGGCGGGGCCGGAACTGAAATTGAAGATGCGGGACATCAGTGAACGGTGGGCGGCGACTCCCCTGCCGATGGCAGCGGCGCGTCGCCGTCGCCGCCGTTGCCGTTGCCGCCGTTGCCGTCTACTTCGTCATGTTCCTCGATGCGCTCCACGCCCGCGAGTTTTTCGCCTTCGCCCAGCGCGATCAGCGTCACGCCCTGGGTCGAGCGTCCCTGCTCGCGGATCTGCGCCACTTTGGTGCGGATCAGCACCCCGCCAGTGGAGATCAGCATCACTTCGTCGCTGTCCTCGACCAGCACCGCGCCGACCAGGGCGCCATTGCGCTCGCTCGCCTGGATCGCGATCATGCCCTGGCCGCCGCGCCCGTGCCTGGTGTATTCGGCGATCGGCGTGCGCTTGCCGTAACCGTTCTCCGTGGCGGTGAGCACGGTGCGGCTTTGATCCTTCGCCGCCAGCATGCAGACCACGCGATGCTCGCCGCTTTCGGGCAAACGCATGCCGCGCACCCCCGTGGCCTGGCGGCCCATCGGCCGCACCTCGTCCTCCGCGAAACGCACCGCCTTGCCTTCCGAGGAAAACAGCATCACGTCGTAACTGCCGTCGGTCAGCACCACGCCCACCAGGTAATCGCCCTGGTCCAGGTTCACGGCGATGATGCCGCTGGGGCGCGGGCGCGAGAAATCCGCCAGCGGCGTCTTCTTCACCGTGCCCTGCGCGGTGGCCATGAACACGTAGTGCTGCTCGTCGAATTCCTTCACCGGCACCACGGCGGTGATTTTTTCGCCTTCCTCGAGCGGGAACATGTTGATCACCGGCTTGCCGCGGCTGGCGCGGCTGCCCTGCGGCACCTCGAACACCTTGAGCCAGTACAAGCGCCCGCGGTCGGAAAAGCACAGCAGGAAATCGTGCGAATGTGCGACGAACAGCCGTTCGATGAAATCGTCTTCCTTGGTCGCCGCCGCCTGCTTGCCGCGTCCCCCGCGGCGCTGCGCGCGGTAGTCGGCGAGCGGCTGCGACTTGACGTAGCCGCCGTGCGAGAAAGTGACCACCATGTCCTGCGGCGCGATCAGGTCCTCGATCGAGAGGTCCTCGGCGACGCTCACGATCTCGGTGCGGCGCGCGTCGCCGAATTCCTGCTTCACCTTGCGCAATTCGTCGGCGATGATCGCGCTGATGCGCGCCGGCTGGTCGAGGATCTCGAGCAGGTCGGCGATCAATGCCACCACGTCCTTGTACTCCGCGCGGATCTTGTCCTGTTCCAGGCCGGTCAGGCGCTGCAGGCGCAGTTCGAGAATCGCCTGCGCCTGCTCGTCGGAGAGCCGGTAGCCGTCTTCCTTCAGCCCGAACTCGGGGGCGAGGCCCTCGGGCCGGTACTGCTCGGCAGCGGAGCGGCTGAGCATTTCGCGCACCAGGGGCGAGGGCCAGCTGCGCGCCATCAGTTCGCGCTTGGCGTCAGCGGGTGCCGGCGACTTCTTGATCAATGCGATCACCTCGTCGACGTTGGACAGGGCCACCGCCAGCCCCTCGAGGAGATGGCCGCGCTCGCGCGCCTTGCGCAGGTCGAACGCCGTGCGCCGCGTCACCACCTCGCGGCGGTGCGCGACGAAGGCGTCGATCATCTCGCGCAGATTGAGCAGCCGCGGCTGGCGGTCCACCAGCGCCACCATGTTCATGCCGAAGCTGTCCTGCAGCTGGGTCTGCTTGTACAGGTTGTTCAGCACCACCTCCGCGATCTCGCCGCGCTTGAGCTCGACCACCACGCGGATGCCGTCCTTGTCGGATTCGTCGCGGATGTCCGAAATGCCGTCGATCTTCTTCTCCGTGACCAGCTCGGCGATGCGCTCCAGCAGCACCTTCTTGTTCACCTGGTAGGGCAGCTCGTCCACCACGATCGACTGGCGATTGCCCTTTTCCATGTCCTCCACGTGGGTGCGCGCGCGCATCACCACGCGCCCGCGCCCCGTGCGGTAGCCCTCGTGCACGCCCGCCAGCCCGTAAATGATCCCGGCGGTCGGAAAGTCGGGCGCCGGCACCAGCTTCATCAGTTCCTCGATGGCGCAGCGCGGGTTCTCCAGCAGGTGCAGGCAGGCGTCCGCCACCTCGTTCAGGTTGTGCGGCGGGATATTGGTCGCCATGCCCACCGCGATGCCGGAGGAGCCGTTGATCAGCAGGTTGGGAATGCGCGCGGGCAGGATCAGCGGCTCGCGCTCCGAGCCGTCGTAGTTCGGCCCGAAATCCGCCGTCTCCTTGTCGATGTCGGCCAGCAGCTCGTGGCCGATCTTTGCCATGCGGATCTCGGTGTAGCGCATGGCCGCCGCATTGTCGCCGTCCACCGAGCCGAAATTGCCCTGCCCGTCGACCAGCATGTAGCGCAGCGAGAAGTCCTGCGCCATGCGCACGATGGTGTCGTACACCGCGGTATCGCCGTGCGGGTGGAACTTGCCGATCACGTCGCCGACGATGCGCGCCGATTTCTTGTAAGCGCGGTTCCAGTCGTTGGACAGCTCATGCATCGCGAACAGCACGCGCCGGTGCACGGGCTTCAAGCCGTCGCGCACGTCGGGCAGCGCGCGCCCCACGATCACGCTCATCGCGTAATCGAGGTACGAGCGGCGCATTTCCTCCTCGAGACTGACGGGGAGGGTTTCCTTGGCGAACTGGTCCATTTCGG
>JANMSV010000243.1:0-12141 GCA_031389685.1 Betaproteobacteria bacterium | reverse complement strand
CGCAGATGCCGATGATGCCCGCGCCGAGCACGACGATGTCTTTGCGTGCCATTAGAATCGCATCCTATCTTGGATCGCATCGACACCGCAGTCATCGGCGCCGGGCTGCTCGGCCTGGCGGTGGCGCGCGCGCGCGCGCTCGCCGGGCGCGAGGTGGTGATCCTCGAAGCCGAGGACGCGATCGGCACGCATACCAGCTCGCGCAATTCGGAGGTGATTCATGCAGGTATCTATTATCCGCAGGGCTCGCTCAAGGCGCTCACCTGCGTCGAGGGCCGGCGGCGCCTGTACGAATATTGCGCCGAGCGCGGCGTGCCGCACCGGCGCTGCGGCAAACTGATCGTCGCCACCGACGCGGCGCAGCTCGCCGAGCTGGAAGGCATCCGGCAGAAGGCCCATGCCAACGGCGTCACCGATGTGGTGCACATCAGCAGCGCGGAGGCGCGCGCCGTGGAACCGGAGCTTTGCTGCGTGGCGGCCCTGCACTCCCCCTCCACCGGGATCATCGACAGCCATGCGCTGATGCTGGCCTACCTCGGCGACGCCGAAGCCGCCGGCGCAGTGCTCGCGCTGAGGAGCCCGCTGCACAAGGGCGTCGTGCGCGCGGGCGGCATCGAGCTGCACGTCGCCGGGGCGGAGCCGATCCTGGCAGGCGCCGTGGTCAACTGCGCCGGCCTCACCGCGCCGAGCGTCGCGCGGCGCATCGAGGGCTATCCGGCGCGCTGCGCGCCGCCCGAGTACTACGCCAAGGGAAATTACTACACGCTGGCGAGACGCGCGCCGTTCTCGCGCCTGGTGTACCCGGTGCCCGAGCCCGGCGGCCTGGGCGTGCACGTGACCCTCGACCTGGGCGGGCGCGCACGCTTCGGCCCGGACGTGGAATGGGTGGAGCGCATCGATTACCGCGTGGACCCGCGGCGCGCCGAGCTGTTCTACGGCGCGATCCGTCGCTACTGGCCCGGCCTGCCCGAGGGCGCGCTCGAACCGGGCTACGCTGGAATCCGCCCCAAGATTTCCGCGCGCGGCGCGCCGGCCGCCGACTTCGTCGTCCAGGGCCCGCGCGAGCACGGTGTGCCCGGACTGGTGCACCTGTTTGGAATCGAATCACCCGGATTGACAGCGTCGCTCGCGTTGGCTGATCATGCGGCAGCTCACCTATCTGCATGATCCAGGGGGAAACATGAAAGCGAAGTTCGCAGTACTGCTCGCCGCGTCCGCCGCCTTTGGCGTGGCTCAGGCGCAGACCAAGTGGGACATGCCCACGCCGTACTCGGAGGGCGAGTTCCACACGCGCAACGTCAAGGCCTTCGCCGAGGACGTGAAGAAGGCGACCAATGGCGCTCTGGACATCGTGGTGCACGCCAACGGCTCGTTGATCAAGCATCCCGACATCCTGCGCGCGGTGTCCACCGGCCAGGTGAACGTCGCCGAGTTCCTCCTCGGCCAGTTCAGCAACGAAGACCCGATGTTCGCGGCCGACAACGTGCCCTTCGTCGCGCCGGGCTGGGACAGCGCGTGGAAGTTCTACCAGGCGCAGAAGCCCCTGCTGGAGCAAAAACTCCAGGGGCGCGGCCTCAAGCTGCTGTACTCGGTGGCTTGGCCGGGCCAGGGCATCTATTCCAAGAACCCGCTGAAGAGCGTGGATGACCTCAAGGGCCAGAAATTCCGCACCTACAGCGCGTACACCGCGCGCATGGCGGAGCTGTTCGGCGCCAGCCCGACGGTGGTGCAGGTGCCCGACGTGCCGCAGATGTTCGCCACCGGCGGCCTGACGGCGATGATCACCTCCTCGGCCACCGGCACCTCGACCAAGGCTTGGGAATTCGTCAAGAACTACTACGACACCAGCGCCTTCCATCCCAAGAACGTGGTGGTGGTGAACCTGCGCGCCTTCGAGCGGCTGCCCGCCGACCAGCAGAAGGCGCTCGCCGCCGCCGCCGCCGCCGCCGAGCCGCGCGGCTGGGACTGGGGCAAGCTGCGCGAGAAGGAAGGCAACGAGACGCTGCTGAAGAACGGCATCGCCATCCACGCGCCCGACGCGGCCATGAAGGCGGCCTTCACCAGGGTCGGCGAGCAGATGGCCGGCGAGTGGCAGAAATCCGCCGGCGCCGAGGGCGAAGCGCTGCTCAAAGCGTTCAAGAGCAAGTAGCGCTTGAGGCGGTTTCTCGACCGCCTCTACATCGCGAGCGGCGCGCTCGCGGCAGTCTGCCTCGCGTCCGTGTGCGCCCTGATGCTGGCGCAGGCCTTCGGGCGCGAGGCTGGCGTGCTGATCCGGGGCGCCGACGACATCGTTTCCTGGCTGACCGCGGCATGCGCTTTCCTCGCGCTCGGTCACACGTTCCGCAAGGGTGAACTGGTGCGGGTCGGGCTGTGGCTGGATATGCTCGGCGCGCGCGCGCGCTGGATCGCCGAGATCTTCGCGCTCGGCTTCACCGCGCTATTCGCGGCCTACATGGCCTGGGCGGTAGTCAAGTTCGTCTTCGAAAGCTGGAAATTCAACGAAATGGCGCAAGGCTTGATCCAGATCCCGATCTGGATCCCGCAGATGAGCTTCGTCGTCGGCGTGCTGATCTTCCTCGTCGCCGTGCTCGACGAGCTGGTCGCCGTGCTGCGGCACCGGAAGCCCGCCTACCAGGTCGCGGAGGAGGAACGCCGCGCCGCCGGCGATTTCTCGGAGACCGTCTAGTTGTCGGTCCTCGCCTCGTCGCTGGTGCTGCTCGCGCTGCTGCTGGTGCTGCTCGCGGGCGGCGTGTGGATCGCCATCGCCCTCGCCGCGGTGGCTTGGTTCGGGCTGCAGGTGTTCACCAGCTCACCCCCAGAGGTCAACCTGTTCCAGTCGTTCTGGGGCTCGAGCGCTTCCTGGACCCTGGCCGCGTTGCCGCTGTTCGTGTGGATGGGCGAGATCCTGTACCGCACCAAGCTCTCCGAGCAAATGTTCGAGGGCCTCTCGCCTTGGCTCGGTTGGCTGCCCGGGCGCCTGATGCACGTCAACATCCTCGGCTGCGCCATCTTCGGCACGGTGTCGGGCTCCTCCGCGGCCACCTGCGCGACCATCGCCAAGGTGGCGCTTCCCGAGTTGAAAAAGCGCGGCTACGACGAGAAGACCTGCCTCGGCTCGCTCGCCGCCGCCGGGACCCTCGGCATCCTGCTGCCTCCCTCCATCATCATGGTGGTGTACGCGGTGGCCGCGGAAGTGTCGATCATCAAGGTGTTCGTCGCCGGGCTGCTGCCGGGCGTGGTGCTGACGCTGCTGTTCTCCGGCTACATCGTGGCCTGGGCGCTGCTCAACCCGGACAAGACGCCGCCGCTCGAACCGCGCGTCCCGTTGCGCGAGAAGCTCTACCGCAGCCGGCACCTGGTGCCCTGCCTGGTGCTGATCGTGTTCA
The DNA here is from genome assembly GCA_031389685.1 of Betaproteobacteria bacterium. Classification (GTDB taxonomy): domain Bacteria; phylum Pseudomonadota; class Gammaproteobacteria; order Burkholderiales; family SG8-39; genus JAABQT01. The sequence goes on along the minus strand of JANMSV010000243.1, from coordinate 8,755 downwards.
TCGTGTGGGTGATGGTGATCGGCTGGGCCACCGCCACCGAGGCCGCGGCCTACGGCGTGCTCGGCGCCCTGGCCATCGCCTGGTGGTCGGGCGGGCTGAACCGCGAGACCTTTTGGGCCAGCCTGATGGGCGCCACGCGCCTGTCGTGCATGATCCTGTTCATCCTTGCCGGCGCGAGCTTCCTGTCGTCGTGCATGGCCTTCACCGGCATCCCGCGCGCGCTCGCCGAGTGGGTGGCCTCGCTTCAACCGAACAAGTACACCCTGATCGCGATCCTCGCCGGCATCTACCTCCTGCTCGGCACCGCGCTCGATGGCGTGTCGATGATCGTGCTCACCACCTCGATCGTGATCCCGATGATCGAGAAGGCGGGCATCGACCTGGTGTGGTTCGGCATCTTCATCGTGCTGCTGGTGGAGATCGCCGAACTGACGCCGCCGCTCGGCTTCAACATCTTCGTCCTGCAGACCATGACCGGGCGCGACTCCAACTACGTGGCGCTGGCGTCCCTGCCCTTCTTCGCCATGATGGTGCTGTGCATCGTTCTGATCACGCTGTTCCCCGGGCTCGCCACCTGGCTACCCGACGTGCTGATCGGCGTGACCAAGAAGTAGGGGCAGCTCAGGCCGGCGACGCGAACCAGGCGGTGCCTGCGCCGCATTTCCCATGGTCTCGTGTTTTTTGGCCCGGTGAATCTTCGGGCCAAAAAACACGAGATCGATTTTAAAAGCGCCCCGCTATCTCGCCGCGGCGAGCTCCTTCAGCGTGAAGGTGTAGCTCACGGCGTCCAGCGGCTTGTGGCAGGCGAGGCACTCCGCCTGGTTCACGCCGGGCCGCTGCTTCTTGTCGAGGGTGAAGACGGTGTAGTGCCAGTTCTCGTTGCGCAACATTTCGGGGATCTTCGCACCACAGCCCGCGCCGCGCGCCATCGCCGTGTAGAACAGGGGCTTGTCCGCGACGTAAAAGCCGTCGGCGACCGCGCCGGCGCGGCATAATCGAGCCATGGCGCCGAATTCCATGTCCGAGCCCCTCTACCTGACGAAGGACATCCGCCGCATCGAACAGGCGGCGCAGGACGCCCCGCTCATGCAGCGCGCGGGGGCCGCCGCCGCGGAACTCGCGGCGCGCCTGTGCGCGGATACCGCCAAGGACGTCCTGGTACTCGCCGGCCCGGGAAAAAACGGCGGCGACGCGAAGATCGTCGCCGGCCTGCTCAAGGAGAAGTTCTTTCGCGTCACCGTGGCCACTGCGGCGGACGCCGCGACGCTGCCGGTGGACAAGCGCTGGGGCCTGGTGGTCGACGGCTTGTTCGGCATCGGCCTGGCGCGCGACATCGACGGCGAGTACGCGCGCCTGGTCGACTACGTCAACAGCCTCGCCTGCCCGGTGTTGGCGCTGGACATCCCGAGCGGCATCGCCGCGGACACCGGGTGCGTGCTCGGCCACGCCGTGCGCGCCACGCACACGCTCACGTTCATCGCCCTGAAGCCAGGGCTGCTCACGCTAAACGGTCCCGATCATTGCGGCGAGGTATCGGTCGCCGGCCTCGGGCTGGACCTGAACAAGCTGGCGCGGCCGATGGCCTGGAAGGCGGGCCCGCAGCTCTTCGCCAACGTGCTCAAGCCGCGGCCGCAGAATTTCCACAAAGGCAAGGCGGGCTCGCTCGCAGTGTTGGGCGGCGCCGCCGGCATGACGGGCGCCGCGCTGCTCGCCGGGCGTGCCGCGCTCAAGCTCGGCGCCGGCCGCGTGTACATCGGGATGCTCGAGGAGACCTCCATTGACCCCTGCGCACCCGAACTGATGCTGCGCCACCCCGACGACGCGCTCGGCCAGGATCTCGACGCGCTGGTGATCGGGCCGGGTCTCGGGCAGAGCGAGCGCGCCGCTACGCTGGTCGGCGCGGTGCTGGCGAGCGACATGCCCTGCGTGCTTGATGCCGACGCGCTGAACCTGATCGCCGGAGACAAGGACTTGCGTGCCGCCTGCGCGCAGCGCAGGGCCGACACCCTGCTCACGCCCCATCCGGGAGAGGCCGGCCGGCTGCTGGGTTTGAAGGTGCCGGAAGTGCAAAACGACCGACTGGAAGCCGCGCAGCGCATCGCGCGCGAATTGAACGCGCACGTGGTGCTGAAAGGCAACGGCAGCGTGCTGGTGGCGCGCGACGGCCACTGGTTCATCAACACCTCGGGCAACCCCGGCATGGCTTCCGCCGGCATGGGCGACGTGCTGTCGGGAATTCTCGGCGCGCTGCTGGCGCAGCGGCTCTCAGGCGAAGCGGCGCTGGTCCTCGGGGTGCACCTGCACGGCTGCGCGGCGGATGCGGCCGGCCATGGCGTGGGACTCACCGCCTCGGAGCTGATCGACCCCGCGCGGCGTCTCTGGAACGCGTGGCTAGGAAAATAGCGTCTCCTGCGATCGCCCGTCAGGACTTCAGGCGCTTGACCACGTCGTAGATTTCGTTGGCGTGGCCGCGCGGCGCAACGCCGTAGTGCGCATGCCGGATCACGCCCTGCTTGTCGATCACGAAGGTCGAGCGCACCAGGCATTCGCGGCGCACGCCCTCGGTCTCCTTTTCCTGCAGCACGCCGTAGCTGCGGCACACCTCGCCCTCGGGGTCCGAGAGCAGGCCGATGGACAGCCCGTGCTTGTCGCGGAACTCGGCGTGCGACAGGCAGTCGTCGCGCGACACGCCGAGGATCACGCAGTCGTGCTTGACGAACTGGTCCTCGTGGTCGGAGAAGTTCGAGGCCTCGAGGATGCAGCCGGGCGTGCCGTCGCGCGGGTAGAAATACAGCACCACGTGCTTCCGTCCCTTGAACGCCGACAGGCTCACGTTCTGCATGTCGGCGTCGGGAAGCACGAACGCTGGCGCTGTCTGTCCCGGGTGCAGCATGTCTCGATTCGTTGCGACCGATTCTAATGCACATCGTTTGCGGCGTGGCAAGCAAGGCGCGCGCGCTGTCGCAGTCTCGCCACCTATAATCCGGCGATGAACAACAGCCTGCTGGGGGGCTTGTCCGCGCGGGATTTTTTGCGCCGCCACTGGCAAAAAAAACCTTTGCTGGCGCGCGGCGCGCTGCCGGGATTTCGCGGCGTGGCCTCGCGCCGGCAACTGTCCGCGCTGGCGGCGCGCCCCGAGGTGGAGTCGCGCCTGGTGCAGCGCCGTGGCACGCGCTGGAGCGTGGTGCACGGGCCGCTCCGGCGTACCGCGCTGCAGCGCAACTCGACACTGCTGGTGCAGGGCGTCAACCTGCACCTCGAGGCCGCCGACCGGCTGCTGCGCGCGTTCACTTTCCTGCCGCAGGCGCGCCTGGACGACGTGATGGTGAGCTGGGCTGCGCCCGGCGGCGGCGTCGGGCCGCATTTCGATTCCTACGACGTGTTCCTGGTTCAGGGCGCGGGCCGGCGGCTGTGGCGCCTGCAGCGCCCGCGCCGCTGGCGCCTGGTGGAGGGCGCGCCGCTCAAGCTGATTGCGGGCTTCGAACCCGACGAGGAACTCCTCGCCGAGCCTGGCGACCTGCTCTATCTGCCGCCCGGGTGGGGGCACGAAGGCGTGGCGCTGGAGGACTGCATCACCTGCTCTGTCGGCCTGCGCGCGCCGCAAGGCGAGGAGCTGGCCGCGGCGTTCCTCGATTTCCTCCACGAGCGCGGCCTGCCGCGCGCGGCCTATCGCGACCCGGGGCTGCGCCCGGCGCGGCACAGCGGCGAAATCCCGCGTGCCCTGGCGGATCACGCGGCGCGCACGCTTCGGCGCGTCCGGTGGGGGCGCGGCGAGGTGGAGAATTTTGTCGGCGCCTACCTCACCACGCCCAAGCCGCAGGTGGTGTTCGCGCCGCCGGCGCGTCCGCTGGGCCGCACGGCGTTTGCTCAGCGATTGCGCCGAGGGCCCGTGGTGCTCGATCGCAGAACCCTGATGCTGTACCGGGGCGCGCGGCTGTTCTGCAACGGCGAAGTGCACCCGCCGGCGCCTGCGCTGCGCATGCTGGCGGACCGGCGCCGCGTGCTGGTGCCTGCGGCGCAGGCCGATTTAATCCATGCCTGGTACCTGGCCGGATACCTGCACCTGGAGCGTGCGAGTTGAGCGACGCAGCGGCGCACACGGAGTATCTGCAGTTCGAGTCCGAGGCGGATTTCCAGAAATCCCTCGACCGGCTGCTGTGCGCACCGGGCCGTGAGCTGCGCATCTTCGACCCGGACCTGACGGCGCTGCGCCTGAACACGCCGCAGCGCGTCGAACAACTCGGGCAGTTCCTCGCCGCCAGCCGCACGCGCCGCGTCTACTTCGCGCTGCACGACCCGGAACCCCTGACCCGGCACTGCCCGCGCATGATGTCGCTGCTCTCGCGCTATGCGCACGCGATCCAGATCAACTGCACGCACGAGGAGATCCGCAACCTGCAGGACAGTTTCCTGGTGCTCGACCAGAACCACTACCTGCGCCGGCCGGTGGCGCAATTGTTCCGCGGCGCGCTGGGCCTCAACGACGAAACGGAAGCGCTCGCCATGCGCACCCGGTTCATGGAGATCTGGTCGGCTTCGTTCCCCGGCGTGGCCAGCACCACGCTGGGACTATAGGCTCGGAACAGGGGAACCCAGGTTCCCCCGTTACCCCTTCCTAGTTCAGTGCGCGCCAGCCGGTGCCCTCGTCCTGGGTGGCGACGCCGACCCAGTCCTCGGCGCAGCCCAAAGCAAGCGCCAGTGCCGCGCGCGCCAGTTCCGCCCTGTTGTTCTGATGCGACAGGTGCGCAGCGATCACGTGCTTGAGGCGCGAGCGGTCGAGTGCGGCGAGCAGCCGTCCGGAGGAAAAGTTGTCGAGATGGCCAAACGGCCCGGCAATGCGCTCTTTCAGCCACTTCGGGTAGTCGCCCGCCCACAGCAGGTCCAGGTCGTGGTTGGTTTCCAGCACCAGCGCATCGCAGCCCGAGAGCATCGCCTCGACGTGCAAAGTGGAGGTGCCCAGGTCGGTGAGCACGCCCAGGCGCCGCGCACCATCGCCGAGCACGAACTGCACCGGCTCGCGCGCGTCGTGCGGCACCGTGAAGGGCTGCACCTCGATCGCGCCGATGGCGAAGCGCTCGCGGCCCTCGATCATGCGCAATTCCACCCCGGCGGCGGACTTTCCCGCCGCCTCTTGCGCGCGCCGCGTGCCGTGCGTCAAGTACACCGGCAGGCGGTGCTGCGCGCCGAAAGGATAGGCGTGCCCGACGTGGTCGTCGTGCTCGTGAGTGACGAGGACGCCGTGCAGCTCATCCGGCGCGAGGCCCAGGCGCGCGAGGCGCCGCTCGGTCTCGCGCGGCGTGAGCCCGCAGTCGAGCAGCACGCGGCTGCCGCCCGCTTCGGCCACCAGGCAATTGCCCTTGCTGCCGCTGCCCAGCGAGGCGAAGCGCACTACTTCAACTGCTCGTGCAGCAGGGTGAGGATGCGGTTCGCCGTGGGCGAGCTTTCGGCGACGCCGTTCTTGTCGAGGATCTGCACACTGCTCGCTTCGGCGGCGGACGTGACGGCGACGCGGTATTGCTCGGGCTTCACTTTGGGCCCGTCGTCGCGCCAGAACGCCAGGCGCGACAGCAGCCCTTGTTCCTTTTTGCGCGCCAGCCCGGCCTCCGGATCGGCGTAGCGCACGAAGTACACGCCCTTCTGGCGGTCGCGGTCCTCCACCGTGAAGCCGACGCGGTCGAGCGCCAGGCCCACGCGCCGCCAGGCGCGGTCGAAGGGCTCGAGCACTTCAAGCAGCTCGGCGCCGTCGATCCCCTTCTTCAAGTTGGCGCGTTCTGAAGGCGGCTGCGCGCCCGCGACCAATGCCTTGGCTTTGTCCTCCGGCGCGCCCAGCCGCACCATCAGCCGGCGCAGGAATTCGATTTCCAGCTCGGGGTCGGCGGGCCGCGACTGCCACCTTGTCTCCGTGCGCTCCGCGCTGATGTACACCTCCTGCATGCCGCGGTGGCTGATGTAAATCTCGGTGCCGCCGCCCGGCGCGCGCTCCAGGCGCGTGCGGTACTTGTCGCGCTCGTCGGTGGAATACACCGAATCGAGGAAGAAGCCGAGCGTCCTGCGCACCAGGTCTTTCGGGATTTTGGCGCGGTTCTCCGCCCAGTCGGTCTCGATCACGCCGGCCTCCGGCAACTCGAGGCTGATGAGAAAGCCGCTCTCCTGCCAGAACTCCTTCATCTGCGGCCAGATCTTCTCCGGCGGCTCGTTGACCACCAGCCAGCGCTGGTCGCGGTCGCGCTCGACGCGCATGCCTTCGGCCGCGGGCAGCAGCGACGTGCTGCCCGTCTTGGGCTGATTCGCGCGATCGGCCTGATAGCCCGACAGCGTCGCCGTGCCGCGTCCGCCCTCCGGCACCTGGTAGCGGTTGTCGCGCGAGGGCGCGGTCAGATCGGGCGGGACGTCGAGCGGCGGCAGCTTGCCCGCCGATTTGTAGTCGATCTTGGACTCCAGCGGATTGCTACCGCAGGCGCCGAGCAATGCCAGCGCCACCGCCACGACAAAAATCCTCAAGCCCGCTTCTCCACCACGCGCAGCCCGGGGAGGGTGACGCCGGCTTCGGCCAGCGCTGCGCGCACGGTCTCGTGGCACTGGTCCGACAGCGGCGTGAGCGGCAGGCGCAGCCCGGGCTCGATGCGACCCATCTGCGCCAGGGCCCATTTCACCGGGATCGGGTTGGCCTCCACGAACAGGCGCTGGTGCAGGCCCAGCAGGCGCAGGTTGATCTCGCGCGCCTTCTGCACGTCGCCGACCAGCGCTGCCGCGCACATCTCGTGCATCAGACGCGGCGCCACGTTCGCGGTGACCGAGATCACGCCATGCCCGCCGAGCAGGATCAGTGCCAGCGCCGTGGAGTCCTCGCCGCTGTAGATGGCGAAGCCGCGTGGCGCGCGTTTCACCAGGTCGGTGCCGCGCTCGATGTTCGCGGTCGCGTCCTTGATGCCGATGATGCCCGGCAGCTGCGCGAGGCGCATCGCGGTGTCGTTGTGCAAATCGGCCACCGTGCGGCCCGGCACGTTGTAGACGATCATCGGCAGGTCGACGGTCTCGGCAATCTTGCGGAAATGCCGGTACAGGCCTTCCTGCGTCGGCTTGTTGTAGTAGGGCACCACCGACAGGCACGCCGTGGCGCCGGCCTTTTTCGCCGATGCCGTGAGCTCGATCGCCTCGACGGTGGAGTTGCCCCCCGTCCCGGCGACGATCGGGATTCTGCCCCTGGCGTGGTCCACGGCGACGCGGATCAGCTCCTTGTGCTCGTCGAAGTCCACGGTGGGCGACTCGCCCGTGGTGCCGACGACCACCACGCCGTCGGTGCCTTCGGCAACGTGCCAGTCGATCAGCGCTCGAAAGCGCGCCATGTCGAGGCGGCCGTCCTCTTGCATCGGGGTGACGATGGCGACCAGGCTTCCGGTGATCATGTCGCTTTCTCCTAGCGGCGCAGTGCCGCGATTTTATCTGTTTTCAAGTCCGTACCGCGCACAGCCGCTGCATCATGGCCGGCTTCGGCTGCGCGGCGCGGCCCTGCTCGAAGGCGATGACCTGCAGACCGCCGAAGGCCTCCCACAGTTCCCCGGGCCGCAGCAGGAACGCAGGGTTGGAGGGTTTGCCGTAGCGTTCGTTCCCCAGCATGAACGTTTCGTAAATCAGCACACCGCCAGGGGCCAGCGAGTCCCCGAGGACCGGGAACAGCGGGCGATGCAGGTAGTTGGTGACGACGATGCCCTGGAAGCGCTCGCCGGGAAACGGCCAGGGGCTGCCGTCTTCGAGGTCGGCCCGGATGAAGCGCGCGGATTCAAACACCTGTGACTCGCGATCCAACGCCGTCACCGAATACCCGAGCGTCGCGAGAAACCGGGCATGCCGCCCGCTGCCGCATGCAAGGTCCAGGACGCTTCCGGCCGGAATCAGCGGCGCCCATCGGCTGACCCAGGGCGACGGAGGCGACAGGGCCTCGTGGCTAGCGGTAGACATCCCTGCGGTGGCCGATCCTGAAGACCGTCACCTCGCGGCGTTCATCGTCGACGCTGTAGATTATCCGGTATTTGCCCCGGCGAACTCTGTGCTGATCGGTGTAGCCGGCCAGTTTCTCGGCGCCTGGAGGGCGCGGACGCGCCGCCAGCGACTCGATGCGAGCGACGATGCGCTGGCGGTCAACTTTGTTGCCCGCAGACTCCAGCTCCTTCGCCGCGGAGGCCTTGATCAGCAGCCTATATCCGGCCACGCCGACGCAGGCCCTGCACGAAGCTTTCGAAGGACAGGCTCTTTTCCTTCCTGCGCGCCGCAACGGCCGCAAGATCCTCGGCATCCTCGGCGAGGACGACCTTCACCGCGTCGTTGACCATGTCGGAAATCGACCGGTCGGCGGCCGCGGCCTTGAGGCGCAGGGCGCGGTGCACTTCGGCGTCGAAGTAGACGGTGGCGCGTTTGGCAGTGTCCATGCGCGCCATTCTGACGCCATGACGTCATAGCGTCAAGGCGGCACGCTACTCTCTGCCCTTCCCCGGGCCCTTGCCGCGCCCCTTGCCGGGATGCTGGTAGCCCGGCTCGTACTCCGCCGACTTCACGAAATACACCGGCCGGCCGCAGGCGTCGTACCTCCTGCAGTGCTTGGACCAGTTTTTGGCGTGCCCGGGCGGCACGTGCAGATAGATCGGCGCCATCGGGGCGGGCCCGGACGACTTCACGATGATCACCGGCTGCGGGTAGAGCACTGGCGGCGGCGGGCGACTGCCGATGTCCACGCGCCCGTACACGCCGGGCGCGACTT
>JANMSV010000225.1:0-2899 GCA_031389685.1 Betaproteobacteria bacterium | reverse complement strand
GACGAAATCGAGTCGCTCACGCTCTTCGACCCGCTCACCGGGCGCCTCGGGCAGAAGGTCCCTCGTTTCACGGTGTACGCGAAGAGCCACTACGTGACGCCCCGCGAGACCGTCCTGAGGGCCATCGAGGCCATCAAGGCGGAGCTGCGCGAGCGCAGCGAGTTTTTCCACCAGGCTGGCCGCCTGCTCGAGGCGCAGAGGATCGAGCAGCGCACGCGCTTCGACCTGGAAATGCTCGCCGAGCTGGGTTTTTGCAAAGGCATCGAGAACTATTCGCGCCACCTCTCGGGCCGCAAGGCGGGCGAGCCGCCGCCGACGCTGATCGACTACCTGCCCGCCGACGCGCTGATGATCGTCGATGAGAGCCACGTCACCATCGGGCAACTGAGCGGCATGTACAAGGGCGACCGCTCACGCAAGGAAAACCTGGTCGAATACGGTTTCCGGCTGCCCTCGGCGCTGGACAACCGGCCGCTGCGCTTCGACGAATTCGAGAGCGTGGTGCGCCAGACGGTGTTCGTCTCGGCCACGCCGGCGGCGTATGAACGCCAGAAGTCCGCGCAGGTCGTGGAGCAGGTCGTGCGGCCTACCGGCCTGGTGGACCCGCAGGTCAGCGTGCGTCCGGCCTCCAGCCAGGTGGACGACCTGCTGTCGGAGATCCATGTGCGGGTGCAAAAGCGCGAGCGCGTGCTGGTCACTACGTTGACCAAACGCATGGCGGAGGAACTGACCGACTACCTCTCCGAGCACGGCGTGAAAGTGCGCTACCTGCACTCCGAAGTGGAAACAGTGGAGCGCGTGGAAATCATCCGCGACCTGCGCCTGGGCGAGTTCGACGTGCTGGTCGGAATCAACCTGCTGCGCGAAGGGCTCGACCTGCCCGAAGTGTCGTTGGTGGCAATCCTGGATGCCGACAAGGAAGGTTTCCTGCGTTCCGAGCGCTCGCTGATCCAGACCATGGGCCGCGCGGCGCGGCACCTCAACGGCAGCGCGATCCTGTACGCCGACGTGATGACCGATTCGATGCGACGTGCCATCGGCGAAACCGAGCGGCGGCGGGTCAAGCAGGTCGCATGGAACGAGGCGCACGGGATTACGCCGCGCGGCGTGACCAAGCGCATCAAGGACCTGATCGACGGCGTGTACGACGCCGGGGAGGCGGCGGCGGAGCTCAAAGCGGCCCAGGACGAAGCACGCTACGAAGCGATGAGCGAAAAGCAGGTGGCGAGGGAACTGCGGCGCCTGGAGAAGGACATGGTCGGCTGCGCGAGGAATCTTGAATTCGAGAAGGCCGCGAAGCTGCGCGACCAGCTGGCCGAGCTGAAGAAGCGCGTGTTCGGCGTCGAGCTGCATACCGAATCGTGATTGTCGCCATCCTGCTCTGGCTGATCAGCGAACTGCAGTGGGAACGTCCTGGCGGTACCGCACATCGGACAGCAGGCGGTTCAATTCCGTCTTGACCACGGCGTAGCACTCGCACACGCGGGTCTCCAGCCCGGCGCGGTCGAGCACTGCAATGTGGCCGCGTCGGTAGCGGATGATGCCGTCGCGCTGCAAATTCCCGGCGATCACCGTGATCCCTTCGCGGCGCACGCCGAGCATGCTGGCGACCAGTTCCTGCGTCATGACCAGCTCTCGCGAGGGAATCCGATCGATGGTCAACAACAGCCAGCGGCACAGCTGCTGCTCTACCGAATGGTGCCGGTTACACACCGCGGTCTGGGTGATCTGCGTGATCAGCGCCTGGGTGTAGCGCAGCAGCAAGTGCTGCATCAGGCCGGTGCGGTTGAATTCCTGCTTCAGCAGGCGGCTCGCCAGCCGGTAGCCGTGCCCCGCGGTCTGCACCACCGCCGAGCTCGGGGTGGTGTCCCCACCCATGAACAGCGAAATTCCGACGACGCCTTCATTGCCCACTCCAGCGGCTTCGGACGATGCGCCGGATTCCATCACATAGTGCAGCGATACGATGGCGGTGGTGGGGAAATAGGCGTGCTGCATTTGTTCGCCGGGTTCGTAGAGGATTTCACCGAGCGGCAGCGGGACCAGTTCCAGATGCGCCGCCAAGGGCTCGAACTCCGCCGTGGGCAGGGCGGCCAGAAGATGGTTCTGATTCGGACTGTGGGGTGACGGCATCGCCGGGCGCCGGGATTCCACGCGCTAATGCTTTGTGGTGACTTCGACGCCGATGCCGCGGTAGCCGATGAAGCGGCTGGAGCGGTTGAACATCGGCTCCCCGCTGACCCGAAAACTCTGCTGTGATCCGTCGGCATTGACGCGGCTGAAGACCAGATCGAGGAACGGCTGCCGGGCGGCGATGGTCGCCTGCAGCAACGCGCGCTCCGTTTCGTTCCAGCCCGATAGCTGAACGCTGCCCGTTTGACCCGCCAAGGGAGGGGTCCGGATGCCGAGCATCTCCAGCACCGGTCCGGAAATCTTGCTGAAATTGCCGTTCTCGTCCTGCTCCCAGTACCAGTCGGAGGCCAGTTCGGTCAGGCTGCGGTAGCGCGCCTCGCTTTCGCGCAATTCAGCCGTGCGCTCGGCCACCGTGATTTCGAGCTGCTTGTTGTAGCTCTCGAGTTTCTTGTACAGCAGCCGCACTTCCAGCATGTTGTGGATGCGCGTCCGGACTTCGATCAGGTCGAAGGGCTTGCTGATGAAGTCCTTGGCGCCCGCCTGCAGCGCGCGCAGCTTGTGGCCCGGCTGCGCCGTGATCACCAGGACCGGCAGGTAGGCGTCCGCCTGGTTGGTCTTGAGGCCTTCCATCACCTGGAATCCGTCCATGCCGGGCATTTCCAGGTCCAGCAGGATCAGGTCGTAGCTGTTCTCACCATGCAGCTGCGAGACCGTCGTGGGATCCGTGGTTGACGCGACCGAGGTGTAGCCAGCCCCGCGGAGCATG
>JANMSV010000138.1:0-7026 GCA_031389685.1 Betaproteobacteria bacterium | reverse complement strand
GGTGGTCCTCCGATCTCATGCCGGTGGTGTTCCTGTTCTCGGCCATCATCTCCGGCGTCGCGCTGCTCATCGTGCTCTACGTGGTCTCGTGCTGGCTGCGCCGGATCACGATCGATCTCGCCTGCCTGAAGGGGCTCGCCTACACGGTGTGGGGATTCATCATGGTCGCCCTGGTGCTGGAAGGACTGGAGTTCGTCAACATCGTGTACAAGGGGCGCGAGGGCGTGGAGATGATCATCGCGTACGTCAACGGCCCGCTCCTCATCCCCTACTTCGTGCTGCAATTCGGCATCGGCGCGATCTTCCCGCTGCTTTTGCTTTCCTATATGATCTGGCGCGGCACCACGGGCAAAGCGCTGATCGCGGGCGTCACCTTGAGCGCCTGCCTGGTGCTACTCTCGGTATTCATGATGCGCTGGAACGTGGTCATCGGCGGACAGGAAATCTCCAAGACCGGCAGGGGGCTGCTGAGCTATCAGATGCAGTTTTTTGGCCACGAGGGCCTGGTGGTCGCGATTCTTCTGCTCCTTGCGCCGCTCGCCACGCTGTTCGGCCTGACACGCTTTTTCCCGCCCTGGGAAGACAAGGCGGCATGAGGATCCTCGTGGCAGGCATGCTCGCCGTGGGCGCGGCCACCGCCGCGGTCGCGCCCGGCGCGACCGCTCAATCCGTGAAGGCCCAGCCCGGCGCCGAGGTCGAGCTGCGCGCCGTGTACGCGACGTCCGTCGAAGTCGCGGAGGGCGCGCGCATTGCAGCAGCTTCCTGCGCCCGTTGTCACGGCGTGAACGGCATCAGCGCGACCAAGGGCGTGCCGCATCTCGCCAGCCAGCGCGCGGCGTACCTCGATCTCCAGTTGCGCGCCTACCGGCATAGCGCCCGCGTTCAAGGCGCCATGACCGGCGCCGTCCGGTACCTGAGCGACGATGCGCTGGTCAAGGTGGCCGCCTACTACGCGAGCCTCGACCCGCCGCGGCCCGCGGCGGCCCCGGCCAAGGGCGCGCCGTCCAAGGCCGACCCGGTGCAGTCCGGCAAGGCCGCGGCCGCCGGCTGCGGCGGCTGCCACGGCGAATTCGGCGTCAGCACGACCCCCGGCATGCCGAGCCTGGTCGGGCTCGACCCGAAATATTTCGTCGCCGCCGTGAACGCGTACAAGGGCGGCCAGCGCAAGCACGACCTGATGAAGTCCCTGGTCGGGGCCCTGAACGTGGAGAGCGTGAACAACATGGCGCTCTACTATGCGCTGCAAAAGCCCGCCAAGGCACAGACCCCGGCCCCGGGCGACGCGGCGGCGGGCAAGGCGGCCGCGGCTGCCTGCTCCGCCTGCCATGGCGACAGCGGCGTGAGCGGCAACCCCGCCACGCCCAGCGTTGCCGGCCAGGACGCCGAGTACCTTGTCGCCACGCTGCGCGCCTACAAGGACGGCTCGCGCAAGGACGATTCGATGAAAGGTCCGGCGGCGGTGCTCGACGAACGGGCCATGCGCGACCTCGCCGCGTATTACGCGGCCCAGCAGCCGCAACCGCTCAACGTGCGCAGGCCGCTCACCACCGCGGAGTGGACCGAGCGCTGCGACCGCTGCCACGGCCCCAACGGCAACAGCACCGACCCGCTCATGCCGCGCCTTGCCGCGCAGCGCGCCGACTGGCTCGAGCAGATACTCCAGACCTACCGCACCGGCGCGCGCAAGAGCACGGCGATGGCCGCCATGTCGACGTTGATGAGCGAGCAGGATGTGCGGGAGCTTGCGGCGTACTATGCGCGCCAGAGCGCGCGCGCGGTCACCTACGTGGTGCTGCCGCCCGCGGGCGCGAAGCGCGACAAGTGAACAAGGAACCCAGCGTGGAAGATGCACCGCTGCACCGGCTGTACCGCCATTTCTCCGAGCTGCCCTACAGCCTGCGCGTCATGTACACGGCGACCCTGCTGATCCTCGGCACCGCGTACCTGTTCGCCGGCATCTACCTGTTTCACAGCTACTCCGGCAAGGACGGCAATCCGGGCTCGCTCTCCTACGACGATATCGTCATCGCCTACAGCGGCAGCGGCAAAGGCTCGCGCCTGGAAGGGGCGCTGCGCGGCTCCATGTCGGCGATGCTGCCGCGCGACGAGCTTACTTCGCTCGTCTCGTGGGTGCAGGAGGGCAGCGAACGTGGCCGGTACGAAAAGGAGATCAAGCCGGTGTTCGACGGTCGCTGCATGGCCTGCCACGACGGCAGCAACCCGCACCTGCCGAACCTGAACGGTTACGACAACGTGCGCAAGGTCACCGAACGCGACACCGGCACGGCGCTGTTCACGCTGGTGCGCGTCTCGCACATCCACTTTTTCGGGCTCACCTTCGTGTTTTTCATCCTGGGGAGCATCTTCAGCCATGCATACGTGCGCCCGGTGTGGTTCAAGTGCGCCGTGATCGCCTCCCCGTTCGTTGCCGTCACGCTGGACATCGGGTCGTGGTACTTCACCAAGCTGTACCACCCGTTCGCCTGGGCAGTGATGATCGGCGGTGGCCTCATGGGACTGTCGTTCACTTACATGTGGGTCGTTTCCATGTACCAGATGTGGTTCTCCCGCCCGCCTTCGGTGGTCGTGGTCAGGCAGACAGGCGAGACGACCGATGTCGGCTGACCAACCGTGCTCGAGGTTCGAATGAAACGTCTTATGCTGGGAATCGTGTTATCGGCGGCGCTGCTCGGCTGCTCGGACAAGGACCCGGGGCCGGCAAAGCCCGTGCCAGACAAGCAGTCGGCAGCGGACGTGGCCGCGGGCAGGGCCTTCGCCGAGCGCGAGTGCAAGGGCTGCCACGGCCTGGACGGCGGGGGGCCGCTCCCGGGATTCCGCATCTCGCGGCGCAGCGCGAGGGCTACCTGATCGCGGCGCTGAACGCGTACAAGGAGGGCAAGCGCACGCACGCCGCGCTGCGGGAGATCGCCGCCCACATGAGCGAGGCGGACGCGCGCAATCTCGCCGCGTACTACGCCTCGCTGCCGCCGGTACAGGCCGCGGCTGCGACGCAGAGCGCGTACGCCTCGCCCTACGAGCACGGCAAGAAAATCGCAGCCGCGTGCGCGAAGTGCCACGGCGACGACGGCAACGGCACTACCCCCGGCATACCCACCCTCGCCGGCCAGCAGCCGCATTACCTGGTGGTGGCGATCCAGGAATATCTGAAGAAGGAGCGCAAGGCGGCGCCGATGCACGGGCTCCTCCCTGCGCTCACGAACCTGGACATGGAAACCCTGGCGCTGTATTTCGCTTCGCAGGCGCCCGCGCAACGCGCCGCCCCGGCTTTCGGTGACCCCGCGGCCGGAGAACCTCTGAGCGCCGTTTGCGGCGGCTGCCACGGCGCGCACGGCGTGAGCACCGACAGCGCGACGCCGAGCCTCGCCAGCCAGGACGCGCGCTATCTGGCGGATGCCATCAAAGCCTACCGTACGACCCGCAAGCGGGAAAGCATGCGGCTCTACGTCACCGGGCTAAGCGACAAGGACGTGCAGAACATCGCCGCCTTCTATTCCGTGCAGAAATCGAGGGCGGTGGAAAAAGGGCAGACGCTGGTCAAAGACCTCACCGACAAATGCGAACGCTGCCATGCGGCCGAGGCGGACGTTCCCGGGATGGTGGTTCCCAAGATCCGGGGCCAGGACCGGGACTATCTGATCATGGCGCTCAGGGCGTACCGCGACGACCGCCGCGAAAGCTCGATGATGCACAAGATGAGCCTGCCCTACAGTGATTCGGTGATCGAAAGCCTCTCCTCGGCCTACGCCAGGCAGCCGGCGAGATAGGCGGCGGCAGGCGACAGCGGCGGGATCAGTAAGTACGGTGCTCGAATTTCGCTTCGACCGGCCGCGTCGCGTCCGGCTTGCGGATGCGCACGGTGACCAGGTAGGAACTCTTGCTGCGCATCCTGACGTAATTCCCGTAGCTCGGCACGTTGTTGATCACCATCGGCTCGAGCGTTTTTGAAACTCCGGATCCCCCGGTCTCCTGCAGGCTCAGGTCCACCTTCGCATCGCCGATCGGTGCCTTGGTTGCGGCATCCGCCAAAGAAATATTGACGTGGTAATAGCCGCTGCCGCCCGGTACACCGCCGTGCATTGAACGTTCCACGGATCCTTCCGGAAAGGCGCGCATGGCTTCCGCCGCCGCGAAACCCAGGTGCACGGTGATCCCGTCGACCGACTTGTACGGGGCGGAGGAGGAAGGCGGCGCAGCCCGCGCCGGCGCGTCCTTTTTCGCCGCGCTGCCCGGATTGATCATGTAGAGGACCGCGCTGCGCACTTCGGCGTCGGTCAGATCGGCCCGGGCGCCGCGCGGCGGCATGCCGCCATGCCCGTGGATCGCTGCCCGTACCGCGTTGTCGAGGCCGTCCTTGAGCCGCGGCGTCCAGGCGTCGCGATCGCCGATGCGGGGCGCGCCGCCGACCCCTTTCTGGTGGCACTTCGCGCACTGCTCCTTGACGATTTGAGGGCCGCTGCGCTCGGCGGCCAGGTCCTCCAGGCTCGCCGGCTCGGCCCAGCGGCCGCCCGAACGGTTGACCATGTAGACGATCGCGCGGCCGACCTCGAGGTCGGTGAGATCCGGACTGCCGCCATGCGCCGGCATCGCCCGAATGCCCTTCAGCGCGCTCTGCGTGAGACTGCTCAGGCCCTGCGCAATGCGGATGCTCCAAGCTTTCCTGTCGCCGATCTTCGGCGCACCCTGCGCGCCCTTGGCATGGCAACTCGCGCAAGTCGCCGCGACCACTTCATTGCCGCTGCGCTCGCCCGCCTGGGCAGCACCGGCCAGCTGCGGCGCCATGCTCGCCGCCATCGCCAGAAGACCCGCCAACAGCAACTCGTGGCTCAAGCGCAACCTCCTGGAATGAATGGTATCAATTCCCGACTCCGGCGTTTCCCGAGCGGCAACGCGATCTACGGCGTGGCGAGCACGTAGCCGATCGCCGCCTTCAGTTCGGCGTCGGAAGCGGCGATCTTCGGATGCCCCTTACCCTCCTTGAGCTTGGCCATCAGGCCGCCTTCGGCATTCTTGTCGCCTTTGTATTTGGCGGCGATATCCTTGTATGCGGGACCGACCTTCTTCTTGGCGATGTCATGGCAGCCCAGGCAGCCTTTCGCTTTGACGACGTCGGCGCCCGATTGCGCATTGACACCACCCGCGATCAGGGTGCCCGCCGCGGCCACGACCATCAGCATTGCCTTCATTGCAGTCTCCTTTTCATTGCACATAAATCAACGCACGGACCTCAACGCAGGTTGACATCATAGTCAGGCGCCAGGTCTCCAGGGCGATCTGCCGCCGCAGGCTGCGGAAGCGCTCCTCCGGCTTGTCCCCGAACAAAGGGTTCCAGCAGGGAGAGGAGCCAGCGGAAGCAATCGTGCCCGGCGCGCCAGGCTTTGACGGGGTCCATGGCGCATTCTGGCGCCGGCCCCCGCACCGGCTTTGAGCCAGATCAAAACCGGACGAGGCCGGCGCGGCCGGCTGGAGCTGGTCCAGCCCGCGCTGCGTCAGCAGCGGACTATCGGCTCGCGACGGGCTTCGGCGCTCCGATCTCCTGCTCCACCGGCGGCATCTGGTGCGCGACGCCCTTGTGGCAGTCGATGCAGGTCTTGCCTTGCGTGAACGCCTGGCTGTGGGTGCGCACGGCGCGGCGGCCCTGCTCGGCGAAGTCCATGTACTCGAACTTGTGGCAGTTGCGGCATTCCTGCGAGTCGTTGGCCTGCATGCGCGCCCACTCGCTCTGCGCGAGCTTCAGGCGCTTCGCCTGAAACTTCTCCGGCGTGTCGATGCTGCCGAGCACCTTGTACAGGAGCTCGTTGGACGCCTGGATCTTGCGGATCAGCTTCGGGCCCCATTCCTTGGGCACGTGGCAGTCCGGGCAGGTTGCGCGCACGCCCGAGCGATTGGTGTAGTGGACCGTGTGCTGGTACTCCCTGAACACGTTCTCCTTCATCTCGTGGCAGGAGACGCAGAACGCTTCGGTGTTGGTGACCTCGAACGCCCAGTTGAAACCGCCCCAGAACACGATGCCGCCGGCGAACAGGAACAACGCGCTCCACGGCCCCACTGCCCGCAGCCAGGCAAGGAGGCGTTTCATTTCGGTCCCTGGAAGCTGTTGCCGACCAGCGGCGGGGCGTCGTACTGCGGCGCGTGGCACTGCAGGCAGAAGTAACGGCGGGTGGAGATGTTCGGCAATTCCCTGCCGTCGCTGTCGAGGTAGTGCGATTTTGCCACCGGCGTGGCGCCGGTCTCCTTCGCGGCCTTGCGGCTGTGGCAGGTCATGCAGGTGTTCACGTTCTTGGTGATCTGATAGCCCTTGATGTGGTGCGGAATGACCGGGGGCTGCC
The DNA here is from genome assembly GCA_031389685.1 of Betaproteobacteria bacterium. Lineage (GTDB taxonomy): Bacteria > Pseudomonadota > Gammaproteobacteria > Burkholderiales > SG8-39 > JAABQT01. The sequence goes on along the minus strand of JANMSV010000138.1, from coordinate 679 downwards.
ACTTGTGGCTGCGCGGCACGACCCGGTCGTGCTTCTCCGTCCGATAAGAATCGGAAGGATTCGACTCGGGAATCGGCGTCGCGCCGCGAATGGTTTTGATAGCTTCCTCAGGAATCGCTTTCCCCATCGAAAGAAAAAGCAGGACGAATGTGAAAAACAATCTCATGCCTTGGTCACCTTGACGGCGCATTTCTTGTAGTCCGTCTCGCGCGAGATCGGGCAGGTCGCGTCCAGCGTGAGCTTGTTGACCAGGCGGCCCTCGTCGAAGAACGGCACGAACACCAGCCCGACCGGCGGCTCGTTGCGGCCGCGGATCTCGATGCGCGCGCGGATCTCGCCGCGGCGCGAGGCGAGCTTTACCTCCATGCCGTTCAGCAGGCCGCGCTTCTTTGCGTCGTCCGGATGCATGAACACCAGCGCCTCGGGCTGCGCGCGGTGCAATTCGGGCACCCGCCGCGTCATCGAGCCGCTGTGCCAGTGCTCCAGCACCCGCCCTGTGCATAGCCACAGGTCGTAGTCCTTGTCCGGCACCTCCGGCGGCGGCTCATAGGGCACCGCGAGCACCACCGCCCTGCCGTCGGGCTTGCCGTAGAAGCGCACGCCCTCGCCCTTCTTTACGTACGGATCGTAGCCCTCGCGGAAGCGCCACTTCGTCTCCTTGCCATCCACCACCGGCCAA
>JANMSV010000119.1:0-5671 GCA_031389685.1 Betaproteobacteria bacterium | reverse complement strand
TGCACGCTCTTGTGGCAGTTGCGGTCGAGCAGCAGCTTCTCGCCGGGGGCGAGCAACGTCTGCAAGATCACCTTGTTGGCGGTGGAGGTGCCGTTGGTGGCGAAGAAGGTGCGCCGCGCGCCGAAGGCCTTGGCCGCCATGTTCTGCGCCTCGGCGATCACGCCTTTCGGATCCATCAGCGAGTCGAGCATCGGCACCGACACCGACAGGTCGGCGTCGAACACGTGCTCGCCCATGAACTCGTAGAAGTCGTTCACCCAGGGGCTGCCGCGCAGCGACTCGCCCGAGGAGTGGCCCGGCGTATGCCACTGGTCCTTGGCCATCCATACGTAGTTCTTGAGCTGGTCGGTGAACGGCGTGCGCGCGTGCTCCTGAATCTGGGCGTTGAGGATGCGATAGATACCGCGGTAGTCGCGCTCCTCGCGGTAGAAGTAGCCGTCCACCGATTCCGTGAACAGCGCGTCCACCACGTCGTCTTCCTTTTCCTGCGCGATCAGGATGTACACGGAGAGTTCCGGGCGAAAACGCGTGATGCGCTGCACCAGTTCGAGCGCGGACACCTGGAGTTTCCTGGAGCCGTTTTTCTTGCCGAGGGTGTACAGGGTGTCGTCGACCAGCACCGCCTGGATATCGCCGTCCGACTCGATCGCGGCGAGCGCCTCCTTGGCGGTCACCACACCGGTAAAGGTGACGCCGAGCGGATTATCCAGGCTGCGTGCCGCCGCGTTCAGGCCCTTGACGAATTCGCGCAGGACCAGGTGCTCGTCGTTGATGACGAGGATGCGGCTGACCGGCTTGGCCATCAGGGCCGCAAGTATAATCCCGCATGCCCGAGGCCGCGGTCGCCGAACCGCAATGAAACCCTTACTGCATTGCCTTGATGGCCTGCGCGAGGCGGCTCTTGTGGCGCGCGGCGGCGTTGCGGTGCAGGATGCCTTTGGCGCCGACGCGATCAATGACGGGGCGCGACTTTTCGAGCGCGGCGGCAGCGGCCGCCTTGTTCCCGGCGGCGATCGCCTTTTTCACGTTCTTGATCGCGGTACGCACTTCGGTGCGCAGGGTGACGTTGTGCGCGCGACGCTGGACTGCCTGCCGGGCGGACTTGCGCGAGGATTTGATATTGGCCATGGCCTTGATCCGGTTGCGAAAAAGGGGCGGATTCTAGCATGAACCTGCTGCGTGCCCTAGCCACCGTGAGCAGCATGACCTTCCTGTCGCGCGTGCTGGGTTACGTGCGCGATTTTTTCATCGCGCGCATGTTCGGCGCGGGCCTCGCCACCGACGCTTTCTTCGTCGCCTTCCGCATCCCGAACCTGCTGCGCCGCATGTTTGCCGAGGGCGCGTTCTCGCAGGCCTTCGTGCCGATCCTGTCCGAGTACCGCAACCGGCAGACGCCGGAGGACACACGCACTCTGGTGGATTGCGTAGCGACGCTGCTCGGCCTGGCGCTGGTCGTCGCTGCGCTGCTGGGCATGCTCGCCGCGCCGCTCATCGTCTATGTTTCGGCGCCCGGGTTTGCCGCGGACCCCGGCACGTTCGAACTTACGGTGAGCCTGCTGCGCATCACCTTTCCCTACATCCTGTTCATCTCGCTGGTGGCCCTGGCCGCCGGCGTGCTCAACACCTGGAGCCGCTTCGCGGTGCCGGCATTCACCCCGGTGCTGCTCAACGTGTCCTTCATCGTCGCGGCGGCGTTCTTCGCCGAGCGCTTTGACCCGCCGGTGCTGGCACTCGCCTGGGCGGTATTTGCCGGCGGTGCGCTGCAGCTCGCGCTGCAGCTGCCGTTCCTCGCGCGCATCGGCATGCTGCCGCGCTGGCGGCTGAATCTGCGCCATCCCGGGGTTACGCGGGTGCTCAAGCTCATGGCGCCCGCCCTGTTCGGTGTCTCGGTGAGCCAGATCTCGCTGCTCATCAACACCATTTTCGCGTCGTTCCTGATTTCGGGCAGCGTGTCGTGGCTGTACTACGCCGACCGGCTGATGGAATTCCCGGCCGGGATGCTGGGGGTGGCCGTCGGCACCATCCTGCTCCCCAGTCTCTCGCGCCACCATGCCAGCGGCGCCGACGAGGAGTACGGCAAGCTGCTCGATTGGGGGCTGCGCGTCACGCTGTTGCTGGCGCTGCCGGCTGCGGCTGCGCTCGCCGTGCTCGCGTTGCCGCTGATCGCGACGCTGTTCCATTACGGCCGATTCACGGCGGAGGATGCGTGGATGACGCGCCAGGCGCTGATGGCTTACAGCCTGGGGCTGGTCGGCATGATCCTGGTGAAGATTCTGGCGCCGGGTTTCTACGCGCGCCAGAACGTCGTCACGCCGGTGAAGATCGGCGTGGTGACGCTGGTCGCGACCCAGCTCATGAACCTGGCGTTCGTCGTGCCGCTCAAGCACGCCGGTCTGGCGCTGGCGATCGGCCTGGGGGCCTGCCTGAACGCAGCGCTGCTCTACCGTTATTTGCGACGCCACGGCATCTACTCCCCGCAGCCGGGCTGGCTGGCGTTCATCATCAAGGTGGCGCTCGCGGTGGCGGCGATGGCGGCACTGCTCCATGCGGTGATGGGACCGGGCGCCTGGTGGCTGCAGGCCGACTGGCAGCACAAGGTGGCGGCGACCTGCGGCCTGGTGCTGCTCGGGGCGGGTGCGTACGGCGCGCAGCTGTTTGCGATGGGCTTGCGCTGGCGCGACTTCGCGCGCAGCGAAGCGCATTGATGGCGCCGGCCGACGCGTTTTCGGAACTGATGGCGCGCGACGAGGCCGAGATCGACCTGGGCCGCGCCTGCCTGATGATCGCGCAGGACGCCTACCCCGCGCTCGACGTGGACGGCTACGTCGGAGAGATCGAGCGGCTTGCAGTGCGCCTGAAGGTGCGCCTGCCGAAGGAGGGCGGCGACGAGGAACGCGTCATCGCACTCAATCAGTTCCTGTTCGACGACCTGGGCTATAGCGGCAACGCGGACAACTACTACGACCCGCGCAACAGCTACCTGAACGAGGTGATCGACCGCCGCACCGGCATTCCGCTCACCTTGTCCGTGCTCTATCTTGAAATCGGGCGCCGCGTCGGCCTGTCGCTGCATGGGGTGTCTTTTCCCGGGCACTTCCTGGTGCGCTTGCGGCTGCGGGGGGCGATGCTGGTGCTGGACCCGTTCACCGGCGGGGTGCCCTTGTCGGAGACCGACCTGCGCGAACGGCTGCGCCGGGTCATCCCGCAGGGCGCGACCGGACCGGTGCCGGTGGAGGAGTTGCCGCTCGACCAGTTCCTCGAGCCCGCGGGCAAGCGCCAGATCCTGGCGCGGCTGCTGCGCAACCTTAAAGGCATCTACCGCGACACCGACAAGCCGCAGCGCCTGCTCGAGGTGCTCAACCGCATGCTGGTGGTGGCGCCCGATGCGCACGGCGCGCTGCGCGAGCGCGGGCTCCTGTACCAGCGCCTGGAGTGCTACCGCGCGGCGCTCAAGGACCTGCAGGACTATGCGACGCTGGAGCCGGACGCGCCGGACTTCGATGACGTGCGCACCAAGCTGGTGGAGCTGTACGCCCTGTGCGCGCGCCTGAATTGAGGCGCTAGGCTGCGGCGGTGCGCTGCGTGATGCCCGCCGCGGCGCGCATCTCGAGCGCGCGCTTTTGCACGGCAGCGTGCAGCGCGGGCTTGTAGCCCAGCGCGAAAAACAGTTCCGCGGCGAGAAAGATGGGTGCCACGAAAATCTGCAACAGGTTGTCCGCCAGCGCGGGCTTGCGGCCTTCGTAGGCATGGCCGATCAGCTGAATCACCCAGCCGCCGCCGAAAAACACCAGGAACCAGGCGAGGCCGGTGCCGATCGGCTGACCCGACACGAGGTCGGCGAGGTACAGCAGTGCGGCGTTCAGCGCCAGCATGGCCAGCGCGAGCGGCACGTCGAGCAGGAAGTACCACACGAGCACCACGGCGGCGAGCAGCATCGCCGCAGTGAGCGTGATGCCGCCGATCTCGAACCGCGCCCAGCCCAGTGCGATGAACAGGCCGAAGATGATCATCGGCACGCCGACGAAGTGCGTCGCCTTGTTGCGTTGGTCCTGGTGGTACGCCGCGTAAAAGCTCATCTGTTGTTCAAGCGTTTGCATGGGCGCCTCCCTGAAAGCCGCTATAATTCAGTATTTTACATGCGGATGCAGGTCACGCACGGGTCCATCGCGCCGGGGGGCAAGCGGCTGGCGCTCACCATTGGCAATTTCGACGGCGTGCACTACGGGCACCAGGCGATGCTCGAACGCACGGTGGCGCGCGCGCGCGCCCTGCGGCTGGACTCCTGCGTACTGACGTTCGAGCCGCACCCGCGCGAGTTCTTTACGCCGGCGGCGGCGCCGGCGCGGATAACGCGCCTGCGCGACAAACTCGAGCTGATGGCGGCCGCGGGTGTGCGCCGGGTGCACGTGGCGCGCTTCGACGCAGGTTTCGCCGCACTGGCCGCCGAGCGCTTTGTCGAGGAAATCGTGGCGCGCGGGCTGCGCGCCGCCTGGCTGCTGGTGGGACGCGACTTTCGCTTCGGCACGCAGCGCCGCGGCGACTTCGCCCTGCTCGAGCAGTTGGCCGCGCGGCACGACTTCGAACTTGAGGCGATGCCGGAAGTGGCGTTGGGGGGGCAGCGCGTATCGAGTTCGGCGGTGCGCGCGGCGCTGTCCGCCGGCGAACTTGCGGCGGCGCAGCGCCTGCTGGGCCGGCCTTACGCGATGAGCGGGCGCGTCGCGCACGGCGAAAAACTCGGGCGCGAGCTGGGCTTTCCCACCGCGAACGTCATTCTGCGCGGGCCCGCGCCGCTGGCGGGCATCTTCATCGTCGAATGCAGGATCGGCGGCGAAGCCATGTGGCGCCCTGGGGTGGCAAGCGTCGGGCGGCGGCCGACGGTGAACCCGGTCGCCTCGCCGCTGCTCGAAGTGCACCTGCTGGACTACAGTGGGGATCTTTACCGCCGGCACTTGCAGGTGCGGTTCCTGCAGAAGCTGCGCGACGAGGAGAAATACGACGGCGTGCCGGCGCTGCGCGCAGCGATCGCGCGCGATGCGGCGCAGGCCAGAACCCATTTTTCGAAGAACAAGACGCATGCCTGACTACAAGAACACGCTGAATCTCCCGGACACGCCGTTTCCGATGCGCGGCGATCTCGCCAGGCGCGAGCCGCTCCGGGTGAAGGAATGGCAGGACCAGGGCGTCTACCGGCGGCTGCGCGAGGTGGCGAAGGGCCGCCCGAGATTCGTGCTGCACGATGGCCCGCCGTACGCCAACGGCGACATCCACATCGGCACCGCCGTGAACAAGATCCTCAAGGACATGGTGGTGAAATCGAAATCGCTGGCCGGCTTCGATGCGCCTTACGTTCCGGGCTGGGACTGCCACGGCATGCCGATCGAGGTGCAGATCGAGAAAAAGCACGGCAAGAACCTGCCGGCCGAGGAAACGCTGCGCCTGTGCCGCGCTTATGCCGCCGAACAGATCGAGCGCCAGAAGGCCGACTTCAGGCGCCTGGGCGTGCTGGGCGATTGGGAGGATCCCTACACGACCATGACGCCGCGCAACGAAGCCGACGAGATGCGCGTGCTCGGGCGCTTGCTGGAGAAGGGTTACGTGTACCGCGGCTTGAAGCCCGTCAACTGGTGCTTCGATTGCGGCTCGGCGCTCGCCGAAGCGGAAGTGGAGTACG
>JANMSV010000114.1:0-12355 GCA_031389685.1 Betaproteobacteria bacterium | reverse complement strand
CCATGACGCCGCGCAACGAAGCCGACGAGATGCGCGTGCTCGGGCGCTTGCTGGAGAAGGGTTACGTGTACCGCGGCTTGAAGCCCGTCAACTGGTGCTTCGATTGCGGCTCGGCGCTCGCCGAAGCGGAAGTGGAGTACGAGGACCGCAAGGATCCGGCGATCGATGTCGGCTTCGCGTTCGCCGAACCCGACAGGCTCGCGCGGGCGTTCGGTCTGGCGCAGCTGCCGCAAAAGCCCGGCCATGCCGTGATCTGGACCACCACGCCATGGACCTTGCCGGGCAACCAGGCCTTGAACGTGCATCCGGAGTTTACCTACCACCTGGTCGACACCGGCAAGGGGCTGCTGATCCTGGCAGCCGCACTTCAGGACGCCTGCCTCGCCCGTTACAAGCTCTCGGGCACGACGCTCGCCTCCTGCAAGGGCCAGGCCCTCGAGAACATCCGCTTCCGCCATCCGTTCTACGACCGGATGGCGCCGGTGTACCTGGGCGAATACGTCACCCTCGATGCCGGCACCGGCATCGTGCACTCCGCGCCGGCCTACGGCGTCGAGGATTTCGAGTCGTGCCGGCGCTACGGCATCCAGGACGCTCAAATCCTCACGCCCGTGATGGGCGACGGCAAGTTCGCGCCTTCGCTGCCGCTGTTCGGCGGGACGTCGATCTGGGAGGCGAACGGCAGGATCGTCAGTGTGCTCGCCGAGCGCGGCGCGCTGTTCGCGAAGGAAAGTTATACGCACAGCTACATGCACTGCTGGCGCCACAAGACCCCGGTGATCCTGCGCGCCACCACGCAGTGGTTCGCCGGCATGCAGCAGGTGCCGGGTTTCCGCGGATCGAAACCGAAAGAAACGCTGCGCGCGACCGCGCTGCGCGGCATCGAGGCGACGCAGTTCTTTCCCGGCTGGGGCCAGGCGCGGCTGCACGGCATGATTGCCAACCGCCCCGACTGGACCCTGTCGCGCCAGCGGCAGTGGGGCACGCCGATGCCGTTCTTCATGCACAAGGAGTCTGGCGAGCCGCATCCGCGTACGCTGGAGCTTCTGGAGCAGGTGGCCAAGCGCGTCGAGCAGGGCGGCATCGAGGCCTGGCATACGCTCAAGCTCGAGGACTTGCTCGGTGCGCAGGCGTCGCAGTACGAAAAGGGCGGCGATACGCTCGATGTCTGGTTCGATTCGGGTTCCACGCACCAGACCGTGCTGCGCGGCTCGCACGCCGCGCTCGGCTTTCCCGCCGACCTGTACCTCGAGGGCTCCGACCAGCATCGCGGCTGGTTCCATTCCTCGCTGCTGGTGTCCTGCATGCTGAACGGCACGCCGCCCTACAAGTCGCTGCTCACGCATGGGTTCGTGGTCGACGGCGCGGGCCTCAAGATGTCGAAATCCAAAGGCAACACCGTCGCGCCGCAGCAGGTATCGAGCACCATGGGCGCCGAGATCCTGCGCTTGTGGGTGGCTTCGACCGACTATTCGGGCGAACTGTCAATCTCCAACGAGATCCTGAAGCGGGTGGTGGAGAGCTACCGCCGCATCCGCAACACGCTGCGCTTCCTGCTCGCCAATACCTCCGATTTCGATCCGGCGCGCCACGCGATCCCGGTCGCGCAGATGGTGGAGGTCGACCGTTACGCGCTGGCGCTCGCCGCCCGCGTGCAGGAGGAAATGGCCGCCGACTACGCGCGCTACCAGTTCCACCTGGTGGCGCAGAGGCTGCAGGCGTTCTGCTCCGAGGACCTGGGCGCGTTCTACCTCGACATCCTCAAGGACCGGCTCTACACCTGCGGCGCGCAGTCGCACGCGCGGCGTTCGGCGCAAACTGCGCTGTGGCACGTGACGCACGCGCTGGTGCGCCTGATGGCGCCGATCCTGTCGTTCACAGCCGAGGAGCTGTGGCAGACCTTGACCGGCAAAGCGGAAGACAGCGTGTTCTTCCAGACGCTGCATGCCTTGCCGGCCGTGGAGGGCGCGCCGACCCTGCTGGTGCGCTGGGACCGACTGCGCGAGTTGCGCGACCCGGTGCGCAGGAACATCGAAGCGCTGCGCGCCGAGGGCAAGGTCGGCTCCTCGCTGCAGGTCGAGGTGGACCTGCATGCCGGCGCCGAGGACTACGCGCTGCTGGCGAGCCTCGGCGACGAACTTCGCTTCCTGCTGCTCACTTCGGCGGCGCGCGTGCACCGCGCCTCGAGTGAGGAGCGCGTGCAAGTCGCGCCCAGCGCGCACGCCAAGTGCGACCGCTGCTGGCATTACCGCGCCGACGTGAACGATGCCGGCTTGTGCGGCCGTTGCGGGATCAACCTGCAGGGTGCGGGAGAGCGGCGCACGCATGCCTAAGTCGCTACCCTGGTTCCTGGCGGCGGCGCTGGTGGTGGCGACCGACCGCCTGACCAAGTGGCTGATGCTCGGCTGGCTGCGCCCGGGCGAGTCCTACGAGGTCACCGGATTTCTCAACCTGGTGCTGGTGTACAACCGCGGTGCGGCCTTCAGTTTCCTCGCCGACGCGCCGGGGTGGCAGCGCCCGTTTTTCATCGCCGTGGCGCTGATCGTGTCCGCGATCGTGAGCTGGATGCTCTGGCGCAGCCCGGGACGCCGACTGCTGAGCGCCGGCCTGGCGCTGATCCTGGGCGGAGCGCTGGGCAATCTGTGGGATCGCGCTGCCTGGGGCGCGGTCGCGGACTTTCTCGATGTGCACGCTTTTGGCTGGCATTGGCCGGCTTTCAACGTCGCGGATTCCGCCATCTCGGTAGGCGCCGTGGTGCTGATCGCCGAGAGCTTCCTGCACCGGGAAGCGCCGCGCGAGCGCGGTGCGGGAAGGGAATAGAATGCGCGCCATGGACGTCCTGCTGGCGAACCCGCGCGGCTTCTGCGCCGGCGTCGAGCGTGCGATCGACATCGTCGAGCGCGCACTCGAGCAGCATGGCGCGCCGATTTATGTGCGCCATGAAATCGTGCACAACAAGTACGTGGTGGACGATCTGCGCAAGAAAGGCGCCGTGTTCGTCGAGGAACTGGACCAGATACCGGCCGGCGCCACCGTCATTTTCAGCGCGCACGGCGTATCCAAGGCGGTGCGTGCCGACGCCGAGGGCCGCGGGCTGAAGGTGTTCGACGCCACCTGCCCGCTGGTCACCAAGGTGCACGTCGAGGTGTCGAAGATGCTGCGCGAGGGCTACCAGGTGGTGATGATCGGCCACCGCGGACATCCGGAAGCCGAGGGCACCATGGGCCAGTCCTGCAGCGGCATGCACCTGGTCGAGACGCTCGGCGACGTGGCGAAGCTCTCGCTGCGCAGTGACGCCAAGCTGGCGTATGTGACGCAGACCACGCTTTCGGTGGACGATACGCAGGTAATCGTGGCGGCGCTGCAGGCGCGCTACCCGCAGATCCGCGGCCCGAAGAAGGACGACATCTGCTACGCCACGCAGAACCGGCAGGACGCGGTGAAATTCATGACGCCGCGCTGCGACCTGGTGATCGTGGTCGGCTCGCCCAACAGCAGCAATTCCAACCGCCTGCGCGAGGTGGCCGAAAACATGGGCGCCGAGGCCTACATGGTGGACACGGCGGCCGACCTGAAGGCCGAGTGGATCGCGGGCAAGCGGCGCGTCGGCATCACCGCCGGCGCCTCTGCGCCCGAGGTGCTGGTGGACGAACTGGTGGCGCGGCTCAAGGCGCTCGGCGCCGGCAGCGTGCAGCAACTCGACGGCATCACCGAGCGCGTGGTGTTCACGCTGCCGCGCGAACTCGCGCGGCGCCGCTAGACGGCCCGGCTAGCAGGCCTTGGCGGTTCTTTCCCAGCTGCCGCTCCGGTTGCAGACGTGGACATAGCCTTCGCGGCACAGCATCGTGCCTTGCGGCACCTTGCGACCGTCCAACTCGCAGGTCGCCAGGCCCCCTTGGGCAAGCAGCAGCCAGGCTGCCGGCTGGTCCGGTGCTCGAGCCTGGGAGGGCAGTGCCAGCGCCGTGGCCAGCAGAGCTGCAAGAATTGCAATCTTCGATTTCATGGTTTCTCCTGCGGGAAAGTGCTGCGTTGGCTGCGCGCGCGGCGCGGTGGCTGGAATAGCGGCAGATCCTGCTGGCGCGCCTGCGCGAGGGCGGGCAAGGCTTCGCCGAAGCGCAGTTCTACAGTCAGAGCGCTCCTTACCGCGACACCGTCCTTGCGGCCCGGCGTGAAGCGCGCGGTCGCGAATGCTTCCACGGCGGCTGCGTCGAATGCGCCGGGAGGGGCCGCGCGGACCACGGAGGATTCGTCCACTGCGCCCGTCTCGTTGATCAAGAGCCGCAACACCACGCGGCCGCTGGCGACTGGCGCGTCCGGGGGGAACACCGGTTGCACCGGTGTACGGATGAGCGGGCGTTCATCGAGTTCTTCCACCGGGTAGTACCGTGGCGCGAGGGCGATCCCGGAAGGCAGTGCGAGGGCCGAGCCCAATCCTGCGCCCGGGCGGGAGGCGCGTTGCCCGGCGGGCGCCTGGGGCGCGGGAACAATCGCTGCCTCGCTCACTGGCACGCGCAGCCGCGCGTGCAGCGCGCCAGCGCCCGACTGCACCCATCCCGGTACGGAAACCTGCCAGCCGCGCGGCAGGCGGTCGATGAGCGCCAGGGCTGCGCCATGCAGCACCAGCGAAGCGCCCAGCGCGACCGGGATGCGCAGGTCGATCACTATTCGACCATCAGCTCGCGCCACGACACCCGCCTGCCCTTGTACTCCTCCTGGCTGATCGGCGTGTCCTGCGTCAGCTGCTGGTTGGCGGCGGTGGTCGCGATGGTCACCACCTTTCCGCCGGGCAGCATGATCACGTTGATGCCCACGACGAGCGAACTGCCGATGCTCTGGCTGGCCATGTCACCGGTCGCGCCCTGCACGAAGGAGCCGGTCTGGAAGTCCAGGAAGTTGAGCCACGCGACGCCACCCGCCGTGCAGGTGTCCAGCGTGGGCACGTTCGTGGCCACCACCAGCGTGCCGAGCTGCAACTGGGGATCCACGTTCGCGCGCTCGCCGGAGTCCGGCAGGTCCAGGCGCCAGCCGAAATCGGTGCCCCATACCGGCGCCGTGGCTGGCACGATGGTGCGCGTTCCCGGCAGGGTTCCCGCCTGGAACAGCCGTTCGATCACCGAGGGTCCGCGCACATCGGCGATCACCGGGCCGGAGGTGACGCTGGGCACGTCGCGCAGTGCGTAGATCGTCTGCGTGGTGAACGGACCGCTCTTGTCGCTGGCCTCGAGGAACTTGCCGGTCGCGAACATGACGACGCGCTGTTTCGGCGCGACTATCGTCTCGCCCAGCTCCGGCTTCACCGTGATGGGCTGCCGGTTGCCGAGCGCGTCCTTGGCCACCGCGACCAGCGTCACGCCAAGGTAGTTGGCGTTGGTGCCGCTGGCGAAGTCCGTGTCGAAGCGCCACAGGTTGCCCTGGATGTCCCCGCCGTAGACCGCCAGCGTCGTGTTGTCGCTGATGCTGTTGGTGGACCAGCCGTTGATCCGGGCGAGGCCGCTGGGCGTGGCAGCGGTGCCAACGCCAGTCGTGAGGCGGTGCAGGAGCTGGCCGGTGGCGGCGTCGAGGAAGTACAGGTAACCGCCCCCGTTGCCGTTGCCGTTCGCCGTGCCGTTGTTGTAGCCCGAGGTGACGAGCACCATCCACTTGCCGTTGATCTTGGTGATGATCGGGTTGCCGAAGCTCAGGCCGACGTGGCAGTCCCCGAAATACGGACCGCCGACCGGCACACCCTGCGCGCCGACCGCCACGCAGGTGCTGGTGTAGCCGAACTCCCACAGCGACTTGACGCCGGTGGCCGAGGGGTTGGTGATGTCCAGCGCGTAGTAGCCCCGGCCGCCCACGTTGAAGCCGGCAACCAGGATTGTGCGCCAGTCGTCCGCGCTCGCGCAAGGCGTCGTCAGGCAGATGTCGCCCACCGCGGGCGAACCATCCGTGAAGTAGCGGTGGGTGTACGGCTCGTTCGCCAGCAAATGGATATAGGGGAGCACCGCGCCGGGAATGTAGGCCCAGCGCTCGACGCCGTTGCCGGCGTTGTTACCCGTAAACACGTCGTCCAGTGTGGTTCCGGTCGTGATGCCGGCGGTCTGGAAGTACGGGTTGTTGTTCACGTCGGTCTCGAACGCGTGCAGCATGCCGTCGTTCGACGCCGCGTACACCGTCCCGCTGCGCGGCTTGGTCGGATCGGGGAATCGCGCCACCGGGCAACCGCTGCCGGTGCCCTCGGTGCAGGCCTTGTAGGCCATGTAGCCGGTATCGCCGTAGGAGAAGGGCGACTTGCGCACGTAGGACGGCTGCGCGTTCACGATGTCGCCGAGCACGCTGGTGCGCGCCCGGTACAGGTCTGACGCGGTGCGCGGGAAGGCGCCGGTGTTGTAGTTGGTGACGTCGCCGCGCAGGTAGTTGACCAGCGACTGCGCGGTGCCGGCAACGGTCCATTGCCCCTCCTGCGACAGCGCGATGACATTCGGGTCGAAGTAGTTGACCTCGGTCGGGGCGGTCAAGCCGGTGCCGTCGTTGCACCAGGCCGCACCCACGTCCGCGTTCATGCAGAAATGCTTCATGCGGTTGCCGGCCGTGTCGCCGCTGTCGTAGGTGAAGATCCTGCGGTTAGTGTGCAGGCCGGCATCGAGCAGTTCGGCCGCCGACCATAGCTGGACCGCGGACACGGTGCCCGAGGACAGGTCGATGGTGCGGGCCCTCAGGTCGCCGATCCAGTCCGCGGTCTGGTACTGCGCGGTGAAGGCGAAGTTGTCGCCCGCCACCGGCTGCAGGTTCGAGGTCGCCGCCGCGGCACCTGCGCCGACGCGCGCCTGGAGCTGCTCCAGCGTGTCCGACAGGCCTTGCGCCACCTGGTCCGGGCTCTTGGCGCTGAAGAACACGCCGCGACCGTTGACCGCGGCGTGCCACAGGTCGTCGAGCGTGCTCGGCGCGTTGGCCACGGGCACCGGCCACTTGGTGGTGCCCTGCTTGATGTTGAAGAAGTCGCCGCTGCTGGCGGTCTCGTAATCCGGGCGGAAGGTGAGCTGCCCGTCGAGACCCAGGCCGATGGTGAAAGTCACCATGTGCTGATGGCCCGCCGTGTCCTTGTTGGTGGTCGGCACGCTATCGGCGAGCCCCGGCCGCAGGTCGTTCTTGTAGTAATAGAGCGCTACGTCGGCCAGCGTGTCCGACGCGACCGGCGTCCCGCCGTCATACACGCCCTGGCTTTGCAGCGAGTAGGGCGCGGCATCGGTATTGTCCTGGTTGCCTATGGCGGTCAGGTTGTCCATCCTCAGCCCGCCGGGGCCGTTCCAGTAACCATCCGTGGACAGGATGGCGAAGTTCGGCTGGCACGAGGCAATGACCGGGTCGTCGGCCGCTGCCGTCAGCCCGGCGGTCAGCCCGCTGCCGAACTGGCCGGCGTAAATCAGGCCGACCCGCGACAGCGCCTCGCGCAACGGGGTGAAGCCTGTCGGGCTCTGCGCATAGAGCTTGGCATACCAGGCGGTGCGCTGCGCGGTGTCGTAGTCGGTGATTTTCAGGTAGCGGGTGGAAGACACCGGCGAGCCCGGGTTGATGGTGATGAAGCCGACCCGGAATCCCGCGTTGAGGTTGGCGAATGCCCGCCCCGCCGCTGCTTTCATCATGTGCATGCGCGTGCGGTGGTAGGCGAACCAGTTGGCGAAGTTGGTCATCTCCTCCACGTAAGTGCAGGTGACGCCGGCGCAGTCGCTGCGTGTCACGGCCTTCGTGTAGGAATTGACCGCCGGCACGACGTCCGTGCGGGTGAACTGGCCGACGCCGATGCGCACCCTGCCGGCAAAGGCGGCAGCGCCGCCCGCCATCGGCGCGGTCGCGGTGCTGACCATCACGGTCGAGGCGCCGGCGGTGCCGCCGCAGGCGGTGGTGCCCATGTTGCAGACGGTGGTGGAGACCGTCCCATCCTCGATCACCACCCAGCCGTTCGGCCCCGAGCCCAGGTTGACCGGGGCGATGATGTTGAGCGCATAGGTGCCGTTATTGCTGGTCGTATAGGGGCCGGAGCCGCCGGGAGGCGTCGCCGCACAGGTCTGCAGTGCCGTGCTCAGGGCGTTGCGCGTGGCTTCGCGCCGGTTGTTGATGGAAGAGCCGGAAACGACCACGATGCTGCTGAGTGCCCCGTTGATGCCGCCGCCGGCTTGCCACCGCGCTGTATTGCCGCCGACCGAAAAATTCTGCGGCAGCAGCGGAGCGCAGGACAGCAGTTGCTGCCCGTTCACCCGGATCGAAGTGATGTTGTTGGCCACCGTGGCGATGCTGATGGTGATCAGCCCGCGCGAGCTCACGGTGCCGACCGACGTCGAATTGACCGTGATGGCCTTGCCGTTCTCCGTGGTGCCCGTGGCGATGGAGGTGACGATGACGTTCGCGCCGCTTTGCGAGGCGACATAGGTGGCGTTCGCCGGGCCCGCGTTGATCGCCGTCACGATCAGGCCGGCCACCGTGCTGGGCGCGGTCCCGCCCGGCACGGGGATCGTGCCGGTGATGACCTGGGTGGCGCCGATCGTGATGCCTGTGATGCTGCCGCCGGCGGCGTTGATCGAAGTGACCTGGATGTTGCCTTCCGATTGGCGCGCCGGCACCGTGCCGATGACGGTGGTGCCGATGTGCTTGGCGTGGATGAAATTGCCGATCTTCTTGCGCTGGCAATTGGTCATCGTGGTGTTGTTGTCGCACCAGCGCACACCGGAGAACGAGTGCGCCGCCGTGACCGCCGCGCCGGCGGCGCAGTTGGTGAGTTCATTGTCGGTGCAGAACTCCGGCGCCGGGTACACGTGCACCGAAGGACTGACCGAGGAGCCGCTGACGCAAATGGTGCGCGCCGCGTCGCTGCAGAACTGGCGCGTCTGCATGCGGTAGTAATACGGCGACGCGAGGATGTACTTCACGCCCCCGCCACTGTTCAGGCCATAGGGGAACGCGGCGTTCGGGAAGTTGTAGCCCGAGTTCTGCCGGCAGGTGCCACTGGTCGCAGCGTCCGCCTGGCTCGCGCACCAGACGCGGTCCAGGAAGCCGATGAGGATGTTCCAGGTGCTCGTGTTCTGGTAGGGATCGGTACGCACCGCCGTCCAGTTCGCGGTGGTAGCCGCGTCCTGCGCGGGCATCTCGGTGCCGGCGCTGTCCAGCGCGGGGCGATAACGCAATGCCGGGTTGTAGTAAACCGAGTTGAAGTCCGGGCTGTTGTACGGCGGGTCGGCGAAGATGCAGGCGTCGGGATTGCCGCTGATGGTTCCTGTTCCGCCGGTGTCATTGTCGTCGCCCACGTCGAAGCAACCCGAGGTGGTCCCCGGTGGGTTGTGGCTGTCGTTGACGTAGTCGGGCATGTAGTCCCATCCCATGCTGCCCGAGTCGTCGAGAATGAACATCACGTTCGGCTTGATCGAGCTGGCGCCGGTGCCGAGCGGGTCGGTCGAGATGTTGAGCTGCGCGGACGCCAGCATCGGCACGGTGCACCCGAGTGCGCCGGCGAAAGCCAGGGCGCGGGCGAGGAGTGGCTTATTGTGTTGGGTTTTCATGATGTTCTCCAGCGACGTCGTGGCCGCGCCTACTTCAGCATGGCCTGAACGAAGCTCAGGGTGTTGCGCGGCCCGAGGATCCGGACCGTCACGCGGTAATAGATGGTGGTGGGCGCAGGCAGCGCGAGACTGCTGTAGCTGACCGTTCCCTTGGTGGCGCCGTCGGCGCCGCCGGTGCCGCTGCTTTCCGCAGACCTGACGCAATTGGCGCCGGCAGCCGTCCCGGGCCCGGGGCTCTGGCACATGCGGTGCAGGACATAGCGCACCTCATTGCCGGCGCTGTCGGTGCCGACGGTCGTGGTACTCAGCACCCAGTCGAATGGCGTGCCGACCCCCGTGCCAATCATATCGAGGGTCGCCTGCCAGCTCGCGTAGTAGTTATTGGAGGGCTGGTCGTTGTCCAGGGCGTTCTTGTTCGCTGTCAGGTTCGTCTTCAGGAACACGCGCGCGGCTTCCACGCCCCAGTCGCCTGCGGCGGTGGCGCCCTGGCGGAACGCGAGGTTGCCGGCCACCAGGACGTTGGTATCCACGGAGCGCATCAGCGCGATGCCGGTCAGCGTCATGGCGACCAGCACGATGAGCGCGACGAACAGGATCACGCCCCGCTGCGCCCTGCGGGCAACATGCGCGCTGCGGTTCATTCGGGCCTCCAGATCATGTTGCGCAACGGCACCACGGTCTCGAACACGCGGTACTTGTAGCAGCTGGGCAGCGCGCCGGGGGCATCGAACGTGAGGAAGGCGCCGCCGGCCCAGGTCGGCCGGTTGGCGGCGGTCGTGGCCTCGCAGGGGCCGCCCGCCGTACTGGGCTTCTCGAAGTGGTCGCTGCGTGCCAGCACCGCCAGGCGTACGGCGATGATCTGCGTGATGTCGGTGGCGTTGAAGTTGGTGCCGGCCACGCTCGGCAACTGCTTGGTCCAGACATCGACCACGCCGTCAGGAGAAACGGAAGTGTCCTTGCCGTACTGCGCCTGCAGGTCGACGATGCCGTCCATCAAGTCCTGGCTGACGGCGCCTTCGGTCAGCACCTTGAGCTGGTCGGTGACCTGCAGCTTGCCGCTGACGATGCCGAAGGTCTTCCACACCGGCCGCGCGCCCAGATTGAAGACCCGCGTCAGGTTCGCGGGGAACGTGGGCAGCCCGCCGGCCGGGTTCCACAGGTTCTGCGCGTGCACCAGCGATTCGGAGACCACGCCAGTGACCTGGAACATGGCGCAGGTTGCGCCGTTCTGCAGGACGAGCAGATTGTTGGGCTCGAATCCCGCGGAGCCGTCGGGCTTGATGTCCGCGCCCAAGGGGTTCAGGTCTGAGACCAGGGTGGTGGAGAGCGAGCGCTCGTTGTCGGAACCGTAGAACACGCTCAGCGTGTCGGGGGCATTCATCGCGTCCGTGATGATGAACGGGTAAAGCGTCAGCGCGTTGCGCGAGTTGGTCATCGACGCATTCGGCGGGAACGAATACTTGAGGTCATAGTAGTACTGGATCGCGCTGCAGCCGGCATTCACCGTCGCATTGCAATTGCACTGGAAGGCGAAGCTGCTGTTCAGCCCGAAGCCCGCCTGGCGGATGTCGCGTTCCAGGGCGAACAGCGCGATCGCCCCATTGGTCTGCGCGCCCCCGGCGGCGGTAGTGGTGCGCTTGTGCTGCTCGTTGGTCAGGTAGATGTGGGTGATGATCACGATGCCGATCAGCCCGATCGCCGCGCCGACCATCAGCTCGATGAGGCTCATGCCGGCGCAGCGGCGCAGTGTGGTTTGAGTTTTCATTAGCGGGACACGAAGCCGACGATTTCGAATCTGCGTTCCTGCGTCTCGCCCGGTTGCTGCCACAGGATGGTGACCGTCACCTGGCTGGGAGGAAGGGTATCGCCCGCGAAACTGGGGCCGGGGATGATCACGATCGACGGCACGCGCAGCGCGGAGGCGATGTTGACGCCGGGCAGCAGGGCCTCTACCCGGCGGCGCCAGGTGGTGCGCGGCACGTATTCGGTGACGTTGCTGTCCGTGTACTGGGTCACCTGGGCCATATCCAGCCGGATCTGGCTGAGCATGCCGTTGGCGAGGAAGGCCGCCTCGGTCCGGTAGCGCGCGTCGGAGGTGTTCTTCACCGCCACGGACTGCATGCCGATCAGGGCCAGGATGCCGATGGAAAAGATCAGGATGCCAAGCAGCGCTTCGATCAGCACCACGCCCGCCTGTTTCCTGTAGTCGATGCGCGTCATTGGCCGCTCCTCAGCACTTTCGCGGGTCGGTGGCGTCGCCGACCGCCGGGTCGCACATGCGCACCGAGCCGCTCGAGGTGACATTGACTTGCAGGCAGCGCATCGGTCCCGCTGCGCTCTGGCAAGCACCACCGCTCGGATTGGTGACGCTGATCTGCAAGGCGCCGGCGGCGCTGCCCAGCCCGTTGAACGTCACGCTGGAGGCCGACGCGTTAAGCGCGGCGTTCTGCGAGCCTTCCTGGCTGCTGCGCTTCTGCAGGATGAAAGGGGGGTCCAAGGTCAGCGAGGCATCCGCGCTGCAGTTGGAGGCAGGGTCGGCCATGCTCACCACCCAGTGCGGGCCGGCCACCGCGAGGCTGCAGCTCGCATCCAGCGTGTCCACCAGGTTGAACCGCACAAGCCGGTTGCGGCGCAGGGCTTCCGTGCGTGCGAGCTGAAGTCCCGCAACCATCGCTTCGGCGCTGTTACGGATCTGGGTGTTCTGCAGCCACGCGGCAAGGTTCGGCAGGCCGAGCATCAGCACGATGCCGAGCACCGCGACGGTGACCAGCAGCTCGATCAGCGTGAAGCCCCGCGCTGGGGAATGGCGACGCATCAGCATTGGG
>JANMSV010000075.1:0-1943 GCA_031389685.1 Betaproteobacteria bacterium | reverse complement strand
ACCCGGTGACGCGCGCGCCCTTCAGGGGCTTCTTCTTCGCGTACTCCTCGCGGATCGCCATCAGCGCCGGCATCTCGGATTCGGCAATGGCGATCTCTTTCCTGCCCCAGTCGGCGAGCGCCAGGTCGGCGACCTTGTAGTCGGTGAACTTCGGGTTCGGTGCATTCATTTGCTGCCTCCGGAAAAGAAAAAGCGCCCGCACCGTTTCCGGTGCGAGCGCCGTTGTTTTCAGCTGAGCCTGATCCCCCGGTTCGGGGAACGCAACGCTCCTCAGCGGGCCGGATTATACATCCCGGCCGCCGCCGCTGCGCACGAAAGCGAGGAGCGGCGCGTAGTCCTTCGCGTCGGCCGCGCGCAGCGCGGCGAGGTAGCGCTCGCGCGCCTCTCCCGCGCGCTCGAGGTCGCTTTCGCCCCAGGCGAAGGGCTCCGCGCCGTTCGCCGCGAGCAGCAGGTCGGTCAGGAGCCGGGCGTGGCGGCCGTTGCCGTTCGGGAACGGGTGGATCCAGACCAGGCGGTGGTGGAAGCGCGCCGCGATCTCGTCCAGCGACGCAGTCCTGCCCGCGAGCTGCGCCTTCGTGTTCTCGGCGAGATCCCGCACCTCGACGGCGATGCGTGCGGGTTCGATGCCGATGTTCTTCCCGGTGGTGCGGTAGGTTCCGGCCCAGCGCCAGGTCGCTCCGAACATTCGCGCGTGCAGCTCGCGCAGGAAAGCGTCGTCGAGGACGTCGCGGCGCCGTGCGGCGGCCTTCGCCCAGCGCTCGCCGTCGAGGATGTTCTCCGCTTCCCACTCGTCGAGCTGCTCGCGGGTGGCGATGTGCGCGGGCAAGAGGCCGGCGGCCTCGTCCGGGTCGAGCGGCGTCGTGCCCTCGGCCATGCGCTAGCCCCAGAGCTTGCGCGGGCTTCCCGCGAGCAGGGCTTGCGCCTGCCGCTCGAGCTGCGCGCGCTCCTTCGCGCGCGGGAGTCCCTGCGCTTCGAGGCGCATGCTGTGGGAGACGCGCACGAGCTCCTTGCGCGCCACTTCGAGCGCGCGCGCGCGGCGCAGGCCTTCGATGCCGCCGGCCTCGGGCACGAGCGCGTAGGCGAGTCGGCAGCCCAGGCCGCGCGCGAGCTTCTCCAGGCTCGCGAGCGTGATGGTGCCTTTCGCCTCGCTGCGCTCGAGCGTTGCGATCGTCTCGCGCGAGACGCCGACGCGCCTGGCCAGCTGGCCGGGGCTCATGCCGAGGGCTTCGCGCAGGGCGCGCGCCCAGCCTTTTGGCGGGCGCTGCGGCTGCGCCCTGGCGTAGGGGGCCAGCTGCTCGTCGAGCTGGGCGGTGGCGAGGTGCCGGAAGCGGGGGTTGCGGGTCATTTAATGTGTGCTCATAAACACCAACTCCACGTCATTATGGTGTTCATAGACACACACTGTCAAGGGCCGCGGCGGATGTCATCGCCAAGGGCGCCCACGCGCTCAACCCGCGCGGGGCGGGGGAGCGGACGGGTGGGCCGGAGGCGTTGGGGAATGCGGATCGCAAGAGATTTGCGGACCAGTTGGATCGGTTTCTGGCGAAGCAGGGCAAAGGGTGAGGGGTAGCTTACGCTGCTGCAAACGCTTTCTTCACGATCTCGACGCATTCGTCATAGCTTGGTCGGTACTCGATCAGTTCGAGTTGCGCGAAATCGTCCCTCAAATTTGCGTCGTCCGCGGCGATCCGCGCGAGTATGGTGTCGCGCCGGTCGCGTATCACGGGTCGGATCTCTTCCAGCGCTGCGGGTTCTCTTTCGGCGATGAGCGCGATATCCAGGATGTCGCGGGCTTTGAACTCGAGTGCGCGGTGCCAGATCTTCTTTGCCGCAATCTCCGTTGAGGTTTCCACTGCAACGTCCACGCCGAACAGGGTCTCCATGACATCGCTTCCGCCGTGTCATTGAGCCACGGGCTCAGGTAGCCGAAGCCCGGTCAACTC
>JANMSV010000071.1:0-7936 GCA_031389685.1 Betaproteobacteria bacterium | reverse complement strand
CGATCCAGGTGGACAAGCACGGCATCGTGGAATCTTTCCAGATGAACGACCGCTGCGCCGCGGGCTGCGGGCGTTACCTCGGCTACATCGCCGACGAGATGAACATGGGCCTGCACGAGCTCGGGCCGCTCGCCATGAAGTCGACCAAGACGGTGCGCATCAACTCGACCTGCACGGTGTTCGCCGGCGCGTAACTGCGCGACCGGCTCTCGCTGGGCGAAAAGCGCGAGGACATCATGGCCGGGCTGCACCGCGCGATCATCCTGCGCGCGATGTCGATCCTGGCGCGCTCGGGCGGCGTGCGCAACGAATTCACCTTCACCGGCGGCGTGGCCAAGAACGAGGCCGCGGTCAAGTCGCTCACCGAGCTGATCGGGGAGAACTACGGCAAGCTGACGCTCAACATCGACCCCGACTCGATCTATACCGGCGCGCTCGGCGGCGCGACCTTCGCCTGGCGCGCGGTGATGGAGGAGGGCAAGGCGATCGAGAAGCGGGAGGCGGCATGAGCATCCACACCATCGGCATCGACATCGGCTCCGGGGCGGTGAAGACGGTCCTGTTCCGCAGCGACGGCGACGGCACCGCATGGCTGGCGAGGCGCTGCGAGCGCATCCGCCGCCGCGACCCGATGGAGCTGGCGCAGCAGGGCTACGACGAAGTGCTGGCGGAGGCGGGGCTTGCACGCGGGGCGATCGCCTACACCGCGACCACCGGCGAGGGCGAGAACGTCAAGTTCGCCACCGGGCATTTCTACACCATGACCACGCACGCGCGCGGCGGCGTGTACCTGCAGCCCAAGGCGCGCGCGGTGCTCGACATCGGTGCGCTCAACGGCCGCGCGATCTATGTCGACGCGCGCGGCAAGGTGCTCTCGTACAAGATGACCAGCCAGTGCGCCTCGGGCTCGGGGCAGTTCCTCGAGAACATCGCGCGCTACCTCGGCGTCGCGGTCGAGGAGATCGGGCGCCTGTCGAAGACCTCGGAGAACCCGGAGAAAGTGAGTTCGATCTGCGCGGTGCTCGCCGAGACAGACGTCATCAACATGGTGTCGCGCGGCATCGCGACCCAGGACATCCTCAAGGGCATCCACCTGTCGATGGCCTCGCGCCTGGTGAAGCTGCTCAAGGTGACCGGCATCAAGAGCGGCACGGTGCTGCTCACCGGCGGCCTCGCGCTCGATGCCGGCCTGCTCGCCGCACTGCAGGAGGAGCTGGTGAACGAAAAAGTCGGGGACCTCAGCGTGGAGAGCCACCCGGATTCGATATACGCCGGCGCCATCGGCGCCGCCCTGTGGGGCGCATTCCGCCACGACAAGCTGCGCGCACTGCAGCAGCGCGCCGCCTGAAAGGACACGCCATGGCCCTGATGATCATCGACACCTGCACCGCCTGCGACGCCTGCCCTTCGGTCTGCCCGAACGAGGCCATCGCCGTCGGCGAACCGATCTACACCATCGATCCGCTGAAGTGCACCGAGTGCGTCGGCGGGCATGACGAACCCCAGTGCAAGCTGGTCTGCCCGGCGGACTGCATCGTGGTCAACCCGGATTTCGCGGAAACGCCGGAGCAGTTGCAGGAGAAGTACAAGGCGCTGCATGGCTGATCATGTCCAGGGTGCGAAGGTGGATTTTTCGGTTGGACCTAGATTGAGGGCGATGCTCATGACTAAGCGGTCTATGTTGCTATTTATCGGTTTGCTCGTGCTCTTGCCACTGGCTGGGCATGCCGAATACGGCGACATGGTGCTGGACCGGCACAAGGACGTCATGGCGAAGGTCGGGGTGGCCCCGGTCGTGTTCCCGCACTGGATCCACAGGATGAAATTCAAGTGCAAGGCCTGTCATGAGGACATTTTCGTGATGAAAAAGGCTGCAAACAACATCACGATGGCGACCATCATCAACGGCGAGTTCTGTGGTGCCTGTCACAACGGCAAGATTTCCTGGGATCCCCTGTATTGCGACCGATGCCATTCGCACAAACCCTAGACGTATGAGCAGACTGAACTCACAGCGGGCGCGGATAAACGGCCTATGTCATTGCCGGAGGAGCAGCGAACAATGTCGAAATTGAATGCGGGCATGGCGTTCATTTTCATGTGCGCGTGCAGTTCGGCACTCTCGCAACCGCTGACCCAACCGGTTCCGGCCGCCCCGCCCGCGCAGAGCGCCGGCGCTGGCCAACCGGGCGCGCCCGAGAGCCAGTATGTCGGCGAGATGTACAAGATCGGCCTGGGATGGCATCCGGCGGCCCTGCAAAACGTTCCCAAGGACAAATACGGGCTCGCCGACTGGGTGCAGATGCTCAACAAAGGGTTGATCCGCCCGCGCTCGTATCTCGATCCGTCCAAACCGGAAGATCCCCCGCTCGATCTGGAGATCGTGATGCCGTCCAACACTAACCTGCTTGCCGGGGCGCATTTTCCGCACAGCGTCCATACCGCGTGGCTCAATTGCGAGACTTGCCATGTCAAGATTTTCATACCGCAGGTCGGCGCCAACAATCTGACCATGTCGCGGATCGTGCGAGGTGAGGCCTGCGGCGTATGTCATGGCAAGGTGGCTTTTCCGCTCAATCATTGCGAGCGCTGTCACGTGCCCGCGAGCGCCGGCGGCAACAGGACGGCGGCTCCGCGCTGATCAGCGGGCCTTGTGGCCAATGCCCGCGTTGCTCCCAAGGTACGGGGTCTTGCATCGGCGGTGTGCCGCGTTTGCGCTCAGCGTATCGCTCTTGATGGTTTCGGGCTGCGTTGCCACGCCACCGGAAAATGGCGTTCAGGCCCGGACGGAGGGTGAACAGAAGGCGCTGGTGAAATGGACGCCCGCCTCGCTGCAGGAAAGATTCCGCGACGCCCGCGGCTCCCTGCCCAAAGAGCATTTCAACATCGATTGGGTCGTTGCGGTCAAGGAAGGACTCATCAGTCCGAAAGCGTTCATCGCGGGCCGGGAGGAAGTGGATCTGCAGGTCGATTTCGATATCGTCTTCCGATCCCGGGACCAGTTGCTCAAAGACATACGCTTCTCGCACGCCATTCACACCTACTGGCTCAAGTGCGAAAGCTGCCACACGGATATCTTTGTACCCGTCGAAGGCAGCGCCGTCATCAGCATGCAGGAAATATGGGACGGAAAATACTGTGGCCGGTGCCACGGGAAAGTGTCCTTCGATCCGCACGTACAGTCGGGCGCGAATTTCAGGAGCGCCTGCTTCAAGTGCCACAATTATGAGAAAAAGCGCTAGCCAGCTCATGCGCGGCTTGGCGGCGGCCCTGGTGCTCGCGCATTTCGTTGTCCTGTATCCCGCATCCGGCGCAAATGCGCAGCAGCCCGAGCCCATCACGTCCGAGGAGATCATGGGACGGGCCAATTACCTGAAGAACGTGCTGGAAAACCTGCTGATGGGCCCGAACTTCAGCAGCATCCGCAAAGCGACGGAAAACGGCGATCCGCAGGTCAAGGCGCTGGTCGACAAGGCGATGGCGCTCAAGGAGCAGGGGGAGCGCGCGCTGGCGCAGAAGAAATATCTCGAAGCCGTCGTGAATTTCCAGTCTTCGATTGAACACGTCTTTCAGGCGATCCGCGGCGCGGAACATCCGGCGGCCGAGAAGCGGCAGAAGACCAAGGCAAAGCTGGCACGCAAGCTCGAGGCCAATCAGACCTTCATCTCGGCGGCCGCCAGGGTCGTGGAGCAGGAACCCAACGCTGAGGCGGCGAAATTACTGCAATCGGCCAAAGAGGGCCGGGCGCGGGCCGAAGCCGAGTCGCAGCAGGGTAACGACGACGAGGCGCTGGCGGAACTGGCCATTTCGACCGATCTCGCCAAGCGCGCGATCATTGCGGTCAGAGGAGGTCATGTAATCGAAAGAAAAGTGGAGCAGTCACCGAAATCCGCTCAATGAGGCGCGCATAGTTTTCGTTCCTGCCGTCGGGCGGCCAGCGTCACCGAAGTCTTGCCAGCCTGTTCGCGCAGCTCAGTTCGCGACGCGCTTGACGAACGCGAGGCGCTGCGCGGGCGCGAATCCCATGCCGTAGAAAAAGCCGAGCAGCGGGAACGCATCGCGGTCCACCACGGTCTCGACGCGCTCGATGCGCAGCGCCCCGAGATTGAGGAACAGTTGCTGCAGCAGCGCGTGCCCGACGCCGTGGTGCGAGTACTGCGGCGCCACGCCGAGCGTATCGATCACCGCCACCGGCTCGGTGCGGCCGAAGTCCCCCAGGTCGGCGCGCGCCATGACGAAACCCGCCATGTTCCCCTCGACGCGCGCGGCGAGTGAAATGCGCACGCCCGATTCGCGCAGCGCCTCGT
Source organism: Betaproteobacteria bacterium (assembly GCA_031389685.1). GTDB lineage: Bacteria > Pseudomonadota > Gammaproteobacteria > Burkholderiales > SG8-39 > JAABQT01. The sequence continues at coordinate 3,629 of JANMSV010000071.1, read as the reverse complement.
CCAGGGCATGCTGCACGTAGGCGCGCCGGTCGCGCCCGGTGATGTTGCGGTCGATGCGCACCACCGCCTCGAAGTCCTTGGCGGAGAGCAGGCGCACGTCGGCGGCGTCGCGCGCGAGCTGCGCGAAGTCGTTTCGCGCCGGCGCGCTCCAGTCGTTGGCATCGCCCGGCGTGTCGCGGTCCGGCGAGCCCACCGATTCCGCGCGCGCCAGCAGCGGGTTGTCGCGCAGCGGGCAATCGATGACGCGGTTGGGCGCCAGCGCGTAGCCGATGCCGTCGAGAAAGCGCAGCATGGCGTGGTCGCGCCAGGCGGCGGTGGTGTGCACCTCCGCGATCGAGCGTTTGCGCGCCCCGGCCTCGAGTGCGCCGTGCAGCGCGCGGCCGACGCCGTGGCTCTGCGCCGCCGGCGCCACGCTGATCACCTCGAGCCGCAGGCTGGGCTGGCTGCGCCCGAATTCGCCCTCGAGCACGCGCGCCAGCGCGTGGCCGCAAAACGCGCCGTTTTCCTCCGCCGCGAACTGCAGGTGCAGTGCGGGCTGGCGCAGGGCCGCGGCGAGCCGCCGCTCGAAGTAGGCGCGCCGCGTGCGGCCGGACAACTGGGCGTCCAGCGCCACCACCGCGTCGAGGTCGGCGGTCGCGAGGCGCCGCAGCTTCAGCCCGTGTATTGCGTCCATAACTCCTGGTCCGTCGCTTGGTCCAGCATTTCGTCCACCAGCGGCACCAGCGCGCCCTGTTCTTTTTCCGCGTGCGAGCCGAGCCGGTCCGCCAGTTCGAGCCCCAGGGCCTTCAGCGAACGCCAGCCGGCGGCGTCCAGGGTACCCGCTTGCGCCTGCGCCACCAGGCCGAGCAGCGGGCGGGTCACCCCCCGGATCACCTCATGGTCCTCGAACAGCAGCTCGGCGAGGTCGCCTTCGCCGCGCGCATGCAGGCGCGGAAAGAGCTGCGTCTCCTCGAGCTCGAAATGACTGGTGATCTCGTATTCGAGCGCCGTGTCGACCTGCCCGAGCAGCACGCGCCAGGTCGCATCGTCCGTTGCCGGCGGGCCGGGGCCCTGGCGCTCGAGCGCGCGCCTGAAGCGCCCGAGCAGGTCGATGATCGCGACGTGCTCGTCGTGCAGTCTTCGGCTGATCAGTCGCTGCAGTTCCATGGCGTCGTCTCCCGTGTCGCGCTGCCCGTTACAGCGGCCTGGGCCGCTGGTCGCGCACGCGCACCGCCTTGCCTTGCGAGCGCGGCACCGTGCCCGGTTTCTTCGCCACCACGGCGGCGCTGACGCCGATCATCGACTTGATATGGTGCTTCACGCGCGCCTCGATTTCAGGGTAGCTGCGCGCATCGTCGCCCGCGGCCTCCACTTCCACCGTCAGCTCGTCCAGATTGCCGCGGCGCTCCACCACCAGCTGGTAGTGCGGCGCGATGCCGCGCAGGCCGACCAGCACCGCCTCGATCTGCGACGGATACACGTTGACGCCGCGGATGATCAGCATGTCGTCGTTGCGCCCGGTGATGCGCTGCAGCCGCAGGTGGTTGCGGCCGCAGGCGCAGCGCGCGGTGCTCGCGCGCGTGATGTCGCGCGTGCGGTAGCGGATCATCGGCAACGCCTGCTTGGTGAGCGTGGTGATCACCAGCTCGCCCGCTGCGCCCTCGGGCACCGGTTGCCCCGACTCCGGATCGATGATCTCGAACAGGAAATGGTCTTCCCAGCCGTGCAGCCCGTCCTGCGCCTCGCACTCCACCGCGACGCCCGGCCCCATGATTTCCGACAGGCCGTAGACGTCGATCGCCTTCAAGCCCAGGCGCGCCTCGATCTCGCGCCGCATCGCCTCGCTCCAGGGCTCGGCGCCGAACAAACCGATCGCGAGGCGGCTCGCGCGCAGGTCGATGCCTTCGCGCTCGGCGACCTCGGCGATGTTGAGCGCGTAGGAGGGCGTGGCGCACAGCACGCGCGCGCCGAAGTCGCGCAGCAGAATCACTTGCCGTTCGGTCATGCCGCCCGACACCGGGACGACGGTCGCGCCGAGGCGCTCGGCGCCGTAGTGCGCGCCCAGGCCGCCGGTGAACAGGCCGTAGCCGTAGGCGTTGTGCACCACGTCGCCCGCGCGCACGCCGGCGCAGGCCATCGAGCGCGCCATCAGGTCCGCCCAGGTGTCGAGGTCCTGCCGCGTGTAGCCGACCACGGTCGGCTTGCCGGTGGTGCCCGAGGACGCGTGCAGGCGGGCAAGCGCCTCGCGCGGCCGCGCGAACAAGCCGAAGGGATAGTGGGCGCGCAGGTCGCTCTTCACTGTGAAAGGCAGCTGCCGCACGTCCTCCAGTGTCCGGATGTCCTGCGGCCGCAGGTGCTTGGCGCGCATGCGCTCGCGATGCAGCGCGACGTTCTCGTAGGCCGCCTTGACGCTCGCTCTGAGGCGCTTGAGCTGCAGCCGCCGGAGCTCTTCGCGCGGCATGGTTTCCGCCGTGCGATCGAAGAAATACCGGCGGCGCGGCGCGCGCGCGTGCACCCTGGCGGCGTACCTGGGCTGCAGCATGGCGGTCATGTCGGATCCTCCTTAGCGCGTGCCGCGCACCGGCAGTTGCGGCAGTGCGTAGCCCTGGTTGAACGCGGCGCGGGTCACGAGCGCGAACTTGAGCCACAGGCCGGTGGCGAGGGCCGCGGCGCCGGCGAGCGGCGCGGCTGCCGGGACCAGGTAACCGGCCAGCGCGAGTAACAGCGCCGCCACGGTGCCGATGTGCAGCAGCGCCTTGCCGGGCGCCTCGAGCGGCGCGCTGCGCACCGCGTCGCGGTAGCGTGTCCAGGCGATGGCCCTGAGAATGAGCGCCAGCGCGAACCAGGTGAGCAGCAGGGGCGCGGTGGTGAACAGCAGGGCGAGGCCCGCGCCTTCCGCCAGCGCGGTGCTCACGATCAGCAGCACGACCTGCGGCGCGCGCCACGCCGGGATGCCCATCGACGCGCGCAGGATGCGCGCCTGGCACCAGACGAAAGCGAGCGCGGCGAGCGCGGCCGCGGGCAGGAACGGCTGGGGCCGCCACAGTGCCGCCGCGCCGAGCGCGAACAGGAGCACCGCGGCGAAGGCCTCGCGCGTCATCCAGGAGGTGAACGGGTTGAAGAACACGTTCACTGCGCGGAGCTTCCGCCCGGTCTCGAGCCACACCGCGCCCAGACCGGCGGCGACGAGCACGAGGGAAAGCAGGATCGGCGTCCGGCTGTCCGGAGTGGCAAGCGCCGCGGCGATCATCAGCCCGCCGCCGGTGCCGCCGAGCATGAAGTTGAGCGCGGCGCGCGCATCCCAGTGCTTTTGCAGCCAGTTCATGGCGCCTTGTCCCACAGGTAATAGAAGCGCGGCCCGGTGCCGAGCTCCTCGTGCATGCGGAAATGCTGGTTCTCCGCCAGGAGCTGCGACACGTTGCTGTCCGGATCCTCGACGTTGCCGAAATGCAGGGCGTTGGCGATGCAGGAGTTCACGCAGGCCGGCGTCGCATCCGGGTCGACGCCCGGCGTCAGTCCCTGTTCGAGGCCGGCGTCGATGCGCTCGACGCAGAACGTGCACTTCGTCGCCACGTTCGGCCGCAGCGTGTCCGCGTCGCTCTTGTAGCGCGCCTGGTAGGGGCAGGCGACCGCGCAGTAGCCGCAGCCGA
>JANMSV010000015.1:0-2468 GCA_031389685.1 Betaproteobacteria bacterium | reverse complement strand
TATGCTTGGCGCCCCAGACACGAATCGAACGTGCGACCTGCCCCTTAGGAGGGGGCTGCTCTATCCACTGAGCTACCGGGGCGTGCGGCGCGATTTTACTAGCTTGAGACTGCTCCTACTTCCGTTTCTGTTCAGCGTGGCCGGCACGGCGTTCGCGCAGGCCTGGGCCTGGGACGATGGCACGGTGCCCTTCGTCGTCACGCCCTCGGAGATCGTCGAGCGCATGCTGCGCATGGCCGACGTGAAACCTGGCGACTTCCTCATCGACCTGGGCTCGGGCGACGGCCGCATCGTCATCGAGGCGGCCAAGCGCGGCGCGCGCGGCCTCGGCGTGGACATCGACCCGAGCCTGGTGCGCCTGGCGACCGAGAACGCGCAAGCTGCGGGCGTCGCCTCGCTCGCGCGCTTCGAGGCTCGCGACATCTTCGACACCGACCTGTCGGGCGCGAGCGTGGTGGCTTTCTATCTGCTGCCGGAGTTCAATGCCAAGCTCCTGCCGCGCCTGCTGCAGCTCAAGCCCGGCACGCGCATCGTGTCGCACGACGGTGGCATCGGCGACTGGCCGCCCGACGAGCGCCTGGAAATGCGCGCCCCGGAGAAGGCCGTCGGCGTCGGCGGCGTGTCGCGCGTCGAGTTGTGGATCGTGCCCGCCGACGCGAAGGGCACCTGGACGAGCGAAGTGCCGCAGCACGGCGGGCGCTGGACCTTCGACATCGGGCAGCGCTTCCAGGAACTCGACATCAAGGTCGGCGCGCAGGGGCGCGACCTCCTGGTGCGCAACAACCGCCTGCGCGGCACCGAGATCAAGATGATGGTTACCGGTATCGTCGGCGCGCGCGCCTGGAACCACCTGTTCGAGGGCCGCATCGAGGGCAACCGCATCGCCGGGCAGCTCAGCGTTTCGGACGGCAACCAGACAAGGACCTATCCGTGGACAGCGACAAGACAGTGAAGCCGAAGGAACTGCTCTCGGTGCCGGACGGCATCTTCCTCACCGTCGGCATGGTGATCGGCGTGGGCATTTTCAAGCTGCCCTCGCTGGTGGCGGGCAACACGGCGAGCCCGACGGCGTACCTGCTCGCCTGGCTGCTCGGCGGCCTGGTGTCGCTGTGCGGCGCGCTGGTCTATGCCGAGCTTGCCGCGCGCCATCCCGAAACCGGCGGCGAATATGTCTTCCTGCAGCGCGGGCTGGGTCCCGGCGCGGCGTTCCTGTTCGCCTGGTCGCGCATGACGGTGATCCAGACCGGCGCCATTGCTGCAGTGGCTTTCGCGTTTGGCGACTACGCATCGGAGATCCTGCGGCTGGGCGACAAGAGTTCCGCGGTGTGGGCCGCGGTGTCGGTGGTCGCGTTCACGCTGCTCAATTTCGCCGGCACCCTGCAATCCAAGACCTTGCAGAAGGTGATGGAAGCGGTGCTGATCTCGGCGCTGGTCCTGCTCGCGCTCGCCGCGCTCACTACCGGCGGCACGCCCAAGGCCGCAGCGCCCGCAGCGGGCGGGCACATGTCCTTCGGCCTGGCGATGATCTTCGTGCTGTTCACCTACGGCGGCTGGAACGAAGCCGCCTACCTCGCGGGAGAGGTGCGCGACGCGCGGCGCAACATGGTGCGCATCCTGGTCTGGGGCATCGTCGCCGTCACTGCGCTCTACCTGCTGGTCAACTTCGGCTACCTGGCCGTGCTCGGCCTGGGCGGCATGCGCGATTCCAAGGCGGTGGCGGCGGACGCGATGCGCCTCGTCGCCGGCGACAAGGGCGCGGTGCTGGTGGCGGTGATCGTGTGCGTTTCGGCGCTCACCACCATGAACGCAGCGATCTTCACCGGCGCGCGCAGCAACTGGGCGCTGGGCAGGGACTACGCGCTGTTCCGCGGATTGGGCAACTGGCGCGAGTCGGGCAGCGCGCCGGCCAACGCACTGCTGCTGCAGGGCGCGGTGACGCTCGTCCTGATCGCCGCCGGTTCCGCGACGCCCGACGGCTTCGGCGCGATGGTGGCCTACACCGCGCCGGTGTTCTGGACCTTCTTCCTGCTGACCGGTGTGACGCTGTTCGTGTTCCGGCGCCGGGGAGGCGAGGCGCCGGCGTTCCGCACGCCGCTCTACCCGCTGGTGCCGCTTGCGTTCCTCGCCATGTGCGCCTACATGTTGTGGTCGAGCATCGACTACATCCGCAACCCGATGTACGGGCCGAAATTCGGCGACATGGTGCTCGCCGGCCTGGCGGTGATGGCGGCGGGCATCCCGCTGTTCTTCCTGGCCCGGCGCAAGTGACCCTCACCGAGCTGCGCTACGTCGTCGCGGTGGCGCGCGAGCGCCACTTCGGCCATGCCGCGCGCTCCTGCTTCGTGTCGCAGCCGACCTTGTCGGTGGCGATCAAGAAGCTGGAGCAGGAACTCGGGGTGGTGCTGTTCGAGCGCAACCCGGGAGAGGTCAGCGTGACCCCGGTCGGGCAGCAGGTGGTGGAGCAGGCG